>CP005974.1:321407-642814 GCA_000940995.1 Photobacterium gaetbulicola Gung47 | reverse complement strand
TTCAGCCCCAGGATGTGATGAGCCGACATCGAGGTGCCAAACACCGCCGTCGATATGAACTCTTGGGCGGTATCAGCCTGTTATCCCCGGAGTACCTTTTATCCGTTGAGCGATGGCCCTTCCATACAGAACCACCGGATCACTATGACCTGCTTTCGCACCTGCTCGAACCGTCATTCTCGCAGTCAAGCGGGCTTATGCCATTGCACTAACCTCACGATGTCCGACCGTGATTAGCCCACCTTCGTGCTCCTCCGTTACGCTTTGGGAGGAGACCGCCCCAGTCAAACTACCCACCAGGCACTGTCCGCACCCCGGATAACGGGGCGACGTTAGAACATCAACACTACAAGGGTGGTATTTCAAGGACGGCTCCACGCAATCTAGCGACTGCGCTTCAAAGCCTCCCACCTATCCTACACATGTAGGGTCAATGTTCAGTGCCAAGCTGTAGTAAAGGTTCACGGGGTCTTTCCGTCTAGCCGCGGGTACGCAGCATCTTCACTGCGATTTCAATTTCACTGAGTCTCGGGTGGAGACAGCGTGGCCATCATTACGCCATTCGTGCAGGTCGGAACTTACCCGACAAGGAATTTCGCTACCTTAGGACCGTTATAGTTACGGCCGCCGTTTACCGGGGCTTCGATCAAGAGCTTCGACCGAAGTCTAACCCCATCAATTAACCTTCCGGCACCGGGCAGGCGTCACACCGTATACGTCATCTTTCGATTTTGCACAGTGCTGTGTTTTTAATAAACAGTTGCAGCCACCTGGTATCTGCGACTGCCAGCAGCTCCAAGAGCAAGTCTCTTCACCGCCGGCAGCGTACCTTCTCCCGAAGTTACGGTACCATTTTGCCTAGTTCCTTCACCCGAGTTCTCTCAAGCGCCTTGGTATTCTCTACCCGACCACCTGTGTCGGTTTGGGGTACGATTCCTTACTATCTGAAGCTTAGAGGCTTTTCCCGGAAGCATGGCATCAATGACTTCACCGCCGTAGCGGCTCGACATCGGGTCTCAGCCTAGTGTAATCCCGGATTTGCCTAAGATTACAGCCTACACCCTTGAACCTGGACAACCGTCGCCAGGCCCACCTAGCCTTCTCCGTCCCCCCATCGCAATAGTAAGAAGTACGGGAATATTAACCCGTTTCCCATCGACTACGCCTTTCGGCCTCGCCTTAGGGGTCGACTCACCCTGCCCCGATTAACGTTGGACAGGAACCCTTGGTCTTCCGGCGAGGGAGTTTTTCACTCCCTTTATCGTTACTCATGTCAGCATTCGCACTTCTGATACGTCCAGCACACCTTACGATGCACCTTCAACCGCTTACAGAACGCTCCCCTACCCAATACATAAAATGCATTGCCGCAGCTTCGGTGTATAGCTTAGCCCCGTTAAATCTTCCGCGCAGGCCGACTCGACCAGTGAGCTATTACGCTTTCTTTAAATGATGGCTGCTTCTAAGCCAACATCCTGGCTGTCTGAGCCTTCCCACATCGTTTCCCACTTAGCTATAACTTTGGGACCTTAGCTGGCGGTCTGGGTTGTTTCCCTCTCCACGACGGACGTTAGCACCCGCCGTGTGTCTCCCGGATAGTACTTACTGGTATTCGGAGTTTGCAAAGGGTTGGTAAGTCGGGATGACCCCCTAGCCTTAACAGTGCTCTACCCCCAGTAGTATTCGTCCGAGGCGCTACCTAAATAGCTTTCGGGGAGAACCAGCTATCTCCAGGTTTGATTGGCCTTTCACCCCTAGCCACAAGTCATCCGCTAATTTTTCAACATTAGTCGGTTCGGTCCTCCAGTAAGTGTTACCTCACCTTCAACCTGCCCATGGCTAGATCACCTGGTTTCGGGTCTAATCCTAGCAACTGTACGCCCAGTTAAGACTCGGTTTCCCTACGGCTCCCCTAATCGGTTAACCTTGCTACTAAAATTAAGTCGCTGACCCATTATACAAAAGGTACGCAGTCACCCCGAAGGGCTCCTACTGCTTGTACGTACACGGTTTCAGGTTCTATTTCACTCCCCTCACAGGGGTTCTTTTCGCCTTTCCCTCACGGTACTGGTTCACTATCGGTCAGTCAGGAGTATTTAGCCTTGGAGGATGGTCCCCCCATATTCAGACAGGATATCACGTGTCCCGTCCTACTCGTTTTTCACTGATAAGATGTTACCGGTTACGGGGCTATCACCCTGTATCGCTGTGCTTTCCAGCACATTCACCTGACATCAAACTAGCTTAAGGGCTAATCCGGGTTCGCTCGCCGCTACTGCCGGAATCTCGGTTGATTTCTCTTCCTCGGGGTACTTAGATGTTTCAGTTCCCCCGGTTCGCCTCGCAACGCTATGTATTCACGTTACGATAACTGCTTATGCAGCTGGGTTTCCCCATTCGGAAATCCAAGAGTATAGTGATTCTTACCATCTTCTCTTGGCTTATCGCAGGTTAGCACGTCCTTCATCGCCTCTGACTGCCCAGGCATCCACCGTGTACGCTTAGTCACTTAACCATACAACCCCAAGGGGTCTGTCTGTATGGCTCAACAACCAAGGTTGTCCATCTGAGTATGATGAACTGTGTTTCGCCGGACTCTTACACAAGACACTTGAATGTGTGTTGCTTGAGAACTCGTTCCTACTTATTAAGTAGAAACTATTTAGTATTGAATTCAAAGAATTCAATTTACTAGTCAGCTTTCCAGATTGTTAAAGAGCATAACGCAAAAGCGTTAATCAATAACTGATGTTATTCATTAGCACTTTTGCTATTTCTAAAACCATTTCACCAAGCAATCTGTGTGGACACTGCATAAAACGCAGTCATATCGTTAAGGAGGTGATCCAGCCCCAGGTTCCCCTAGGGCTACCTTGTTACGACTTCACCCCAGTCATGAACCACACCGTGGTAAACGCCCTCCCGAAGGTTAAGCTATCTACTTCTGGTGCAGCCCACTCCCATGGTGTGACGGGCGGTGTGTACAAGGCCCGGGAACGTATTCACCGTGGCATTCTGATCCACGATTACTAGCGATTCCGACTTCATGGAGTCGAGTTGCAGACTCCAATCCGGACTACGACGTACTTTCTGGGATTCGCTCACCATCGCTGGTTGGCAGCCCTCTGTATACGCCATTGTAGCACGTGTGTAGCCCTACTCGTAAGGGCCATGATGACTTGACGTCGTCCCCACCTTCCTCCGGTTTATCACCGGCAGTCTCCCTGGAGTTCCCACCCGAAGTGCTGGCAAACAAGGATAAGGGTTGCGCTCGTTGCGGGACTTAACCCAACATTTCACAACACGAGCTGACGACAGCCATGCAGCACCTGTCTCAGCGTTCCCGAAGGCACTCCTCTATCTCTAAAGGATTCGCTGGATGTCAAGAGTAGGTAAGGTTCTTCGCGTTGCATCGAATTAAACCACATGCTCCACCGCTTGTGCGGGCCCCCGTCAATTCATTTGAGTTTTAATCTTGCGACCGTACTCCCCAGGCGGTCTACTTAACGCGTTAGCTCCGAAAGCCAGTGCTCAAGGCAACCAACCTCCAAGTAGACATCGTTTACGGCGTGGACTACCAGGGTATCTAATCCTGTTTGCTCCCCACGCTTTCGCATCTGAGCGTCAGTCTTTGTCCAGGGGGCCGCCTTCGCCACCGGTATTCCTTCAGATCTCTACGCATTTCACCGCTACACCTGAAATTCTACCCCCCTCTACAAGACTCTAGCCTGCCAGTTCCAAATGCTATTCCGAGGTTGAGCCCCGGGCTTTCACATCTGGCTTAACAAGCCGCCTGCATGCGCTTTACGCCCAGTAATTCCGATTAACGCTCGCACCCTCCGTATTACCGCGGCTGCTGGCACGGAGTTAGCCGGTGCTTCTTCTGTCGCTAACGTCAAACACATACGCTATTAACGCATATGCCTTCCTCACGACTGAAAGTGCTTTACAACCGAAGGCCTTCTTCACACACGCGGCATGGCTGCATCAGGGTTTCCCCCATTGTGCAATATTCCCCACTGCTGCCTCCCGTAGGAGTCTGGACCGTGTCTCAGTTCCAGTGTGGCTGATCATCCTCTCAGACCAGCTAGAGATCGTCGCCTTGGTGAGCTCTTACCTCACCAACTAGCTAATCTCACCTGGGCTAATCCTGACGCGAGAGGCCCGAAGGTCCCCCTCTTTGCTCCCCTCCACTTAAAGAAAGGAGATTATGCGGTATTAGCCATCGTTTCCAATGGTTATCCCCCACATCAGGGCATATTCCCAGGCATTACTCACCCGTCCGCCGCTCGCCGCCCATAAACGCACCCGAAGGATTGTTTATGTCGCTGCCGCTCGACTTGCATGTGTTAGGCCTGCCGCCAGCGTTCAATCTGAGCCATGATCAAACTCTTCAATTAAAGTTTTGGCTCAATGAATACTGTTAATCCATTACCGAAGTAATGAATGAATTGACTGTGCCGAATCTTACGATTCGATTTGGTCACTCAGTTTCATTGATAATTCTTTTTGACTATCATTTCACGAGTGCCCACACAGATTGCATGGTCAAATTGTTAAAGAACAATATATTCAACGTATTATCAGTGATTATCGAAACAATCTCTCGTTGAACAGGGCAGCCATTCTATCCAATCAATCCTCAGTGTCAAACACTTTTTGAAAATTTCTTTTTTTAGAGTGGATTCCCTTACCGCTACGTCTCCGGCTTAATAAGTTGCCGTATTCCGTGTCGGTGATGCGGCATTATAGGGAGAGATTTATTATTGGCAAGCATAAAAACAAAAAAAAACGCCGACCGAACAAAAAACAAACCAGGCAATCCAAACCGGTTTACTTTAGCGTCAAAACACTCAATATATCCCGCCCTGCGGCTTTCACTCTTCGTTTACTCGGCTGGAAACACAGCACCATGATCTCCTGGCAGGCCGCATAGCAATAGGCTTTCTTCAGCCGATTATATTCCGCCTTCCCTGTCACCCAGCGCAAATACCCCGCCAGCAGTTCCGCTGGGTGTTTGCTAACTTTAGGACGGTGCCGGTCAAGGATACGCTTCATCGCTTCGAGCCGCTTGTTATGATCACGACTTATTGCATCAGCTCTATCTGAAATGTAATGACAAAAGTTAGTATTAAGAACCCCAACGGCACCTTGCTCTGCTACTTTCAACCACAAATCCCAATCAGAAGCCGATTTCAAGTAAGGATCGAACCCCCCAACCTCGATTAGGGTTTGCTTTCTTACGACGACGGTACTGGTACCGACCACGTTCTCGGCATAGAGTAATGGGGTAAGCGACGTCAAGACCACGACTGGATTATTGCCTATTTGCTTCCTAAAGCGCGGCCAATATTCAAAACAGCTGATAATAGGCCGCCCTGCCTCACTCACATGCATGTAATCGGTAAAACTACATACCAGCTCCGGGAAATGTTGATGCAACGATAGTTGCTGGGGTAACTTGTTTTCCAACCAATAGTCATCAGCATCAAGAAAAGCAATTAACTCATTGGAGCAATGCGAAACCCCAACGTTTCTTGCTTGCGACACCCCCGCCCGTTCTGTCAACAACAATGTGATGTCCACTTGCCTAGCCAACCACTCACGTGAGCCATCGGTTGAACCATCGTCCACTACTATGATCTCAACTGGTATTCCTTGCATCCTGATGCTTTCGATGGCACGTGGTAGCGTTGGCAGACAATTATAATTTGGAATAACAACACTCACTTCTGCTTCTGAGCTCATCCGATTCACCTCTGTCAATTTACCTCGCTAATCAATGCAATCGACACGCCAATGCGTATTGGCATCAATATTGGATATGTGATTAAGGGGAGCACTTGCCTGGAAGCCCAAGAGATAGTGCTCAAGCAGCCACCTCTAGCTCGGGCAAAGACACCGCGAGGATTGAGCAATGAAGAAGATTGGTTATGTGATACCGGTATTCCCAACGTTATCCGAAACCTTTGTTGGTGTTGAGATCAGGGCAATGAAAGCACTGGGGCATCCAGTCCAGACCTATGCCTTCAGTCCAGGACAGCATTTCCAGCCTGCGGACGACGAGCTCAAGCAACATTGCCGCTACCTATCCACAGCACCAACCTACCCATTTGAAGGGCTGTGGAACATTCATCGCTGCCACACATTTCTCAGACAGCAAAAAGGGTTTACATACTTGTCACTACTAAGACAAGGACTGCAGCTGGCTTACTTGGCCAAGAGAGACCAATGCGAACATCTCCATGCCCACTTTGCCTGGCACAGCACGGCAACGGCAATTGTCGCGGCAAAGCTGCTCAATATTTCTGTCTCTTTTGTCGGCCACGGCGCTGATATCTATGCCACACCACAGGACATTGACAGCAAACTGAAAGCCGCCAGTTTTATCTGCGCTGTCACCAAAGAGATGCAAAATGAACTGCAAACTGCAACAAAAAGTCCAGTTTTGCATATACCTTGCGGTATTGACGCATCCCAATATCCACCACTCAATACCAATTGGCAGCCAAAGAAAGACTTCTTGTTCATTGGCCGATTGGTTGAGAAGAAAGGACTTGGTACATTGCTTTATGCACTAAGCCAACTCCCCCCTGATACCAATCTGGATATTGTTGGAGACGGTCCGCTGCGACCGGGCCTCAACCAACTCGCCTATCAACTCGGGCTTAATTCTCACAACCGTCCGCAAGTTCATTTTTTGGGCCATAAGGAATCAGCTTGGTACCGCCAGCACGCCAATGATTACAAAGCCCTTGTCGCCCCATTCACCATCGCCCCCAATGGTGATAAAGATACTGGCCCACTTGTTATCAAAGAAGCAATGGCATTGGGCCTTCCTGTCATAACAACTGACTTATCTGGATGCGATGAAATCCTCGAAAAACAATATGGCCTTCAGGTTCCCATGAATGATCATTCCGCACTGGCCGACGCCATGGCATATCTCCGCCACCAGCCGGCCTCGGCACTCGCTCCGCTCAGGGAAAAGGCGTTTAAACGGGTCATGGATCAATTTACTGCTCGAACACAGGCCCAAAAGCTCTCTGCCCAAGTAGAAGCTTCATGAACGTCTCCATGACGATGACGGTGTACGCCGTTGGGTTGATCAGCAGCAAGCTCATCGCTTTGGGACTACAGCCCTTTGTCACCCAATGGCTGGGATCGGAACAGTTTGGTCGCTTGGATGTGCTAGTCACCCTGAGCTGCTTACTGACACTAGCGATGTCATTTGGGATCAGCGATGCTATCTACCGCTTTGCCCATGAACAACAAGAGCCAATGACCATTTTCAGCTCGGCGTTTGGGCTCATACTCACAATTGCCGGCGGGCTAACTATTATCGGCCAATTGGCGGTACCTCAAATACAGCAGGTCCTGCCCGGCATGCCTGACGAGTTTGCCCTCCGCTGCCTGCTCGTTACCCTGTTTCTCAATACACTTTGCTGCGTGCCCTTGGCCATTTTGCGGATCCGCAACCAAGCAACACATTTTGTTACCGCCCAGGTTGTGTTTGCCCTGACCCAAGGAGTAGGGATTGTCCTCCTTGCTCCCCATTACGGCATCGAGGGGATCATGGCTGCGGGCTTGGTTGCCCAGATAGTGCAAGTCATCGTATTAGCCAAAAGCTTTCCCTCTCCCAAGCTGGGCAATAACTCGTTGCTACTCAAATATGGCTGGGCAATTACCCTGTCGGGAGTGCTTAACTTCATGGTGCTCGGAGCTGAACGCTGGGCAATAGCACAAACGCTGGGACTGGCCTCCCTCGCCCCCTATGCCATCGCTATCCAGTGGGCAATCGCTGCCAGCTTGTTGCTCGAGCCATTCGGGCTGTGGTGGTTTCCCAAGCGCTTTGGTCTACTGCGCACTCAAGCCGATCGCCAACACGCCGCCACGATCAGCGTCCTTGGCTGCCAGCTAAGCAGCCTAGTTGCCGCGGGGATCATCACCATCGGCTCTCGCTTCCTGCTGATATGGCTTCCGCCCGAATTTCATGCCAGCGCCAACATACTGCCCCTACTGGGCATTGCTATCATGTTCAAACATGCCAGCACATTGCTCAATATCGGCTGCTATTTCCAGAAAGACGGCAAAAGCATCATGCTGATAGGCGTGATCAGCGCCAGCTGTGCGGTATTACTGCTGTTATTCATCCTGCCCAATTTCGGCCTTTATGCCTTTATCTGGGCGAGTATCGCTTTGCAGCTGGTGCGGGCCGGCCTCTTTTTTGGCTGGAGCCAACACTACCTTCGCCTGCCCTACCCACTCTATCGATTGGGTGCCAGTTATGCTCTTGTGGCCATGCTACTGTTCAGTCACTTTCAATTATCTATCATGTATGAGGCGCTCTGCCTGCTATTACTGGCCATCCAAGTCAGCTGGCCATGGCTTGGCAAGCAAATAACCAAAAAAAGAGAGCCGTCAGGGCTTAACAAAGGCTTGGGGAGCGGCTAATGACGCGACCAAACCAATGGCTCCTCGCGCTGACCAGCTGTTGCCTGATTTGTCTGACCTGGATGTCTCACGGTAACTTGGTGTTAGTCGTTAGCCTGTTATTCGTTTTGCCTTTTGTCATCAGCCAAGCCTTTCTGGTTTGTGTCGGCTTTATCATCTTCTCCTATTTCAGGATCCATGAAGCCTTCCCAGTACTGATGCCACTGAAGATCCCCCAACTGTTAGCCTTGGCAAGCCTGGCAGGGCTGGGCTGGCAGCTCTGGTCGCAGAGAGAGACGATCTGCTGGCATCGCTTACAGACCCTGATTTTACTGTTTAGCGGCTGGGTACTGGTCTCCTGCGTATTTGCGACCAATCGGGGCGAAGCCTTCGCCAGCCTCAATGGCAATTTCATCAAAATAGTGATCATGGTCTTCGCTATCAGTTGGCTACCGCAGCGGCTGGCACAGCTCAAAATCATTCCTTACCTGCTATTGCTCAGCGGATTGCTGATTGGTGGTTTGGCCCTCTTCAACAAAGCCAATGGCATCGGCCTGGTGGAAGGCACTCGGGTCACTATCAGTCGGGATATCGGTTCAATGCTCGGCGATCCCAATGATCTGGCCTTGGTGCTACAGTTCCCGGTTTCATTTGCCATGGCGTACAGCTTCCACGGCCCGAAGTGGCAACGGGCTTTGTCGGTGCTGGTGCTGCTCACCATGATCATGAGCGTCCTGGCGACCCAAAGCCGCGGCGGGTTATTGGGGATTGCCAGTGTCGTCTTTGCTATGGCCCTGATGAGAAGCCGCTCGATTGTGCTGCCTACCGTTATCAGCGGGATCGGACTACTGGCCTTGGTGCTACTGGCGGGGATCAGCGAGCGTAGCTCAGGCGGCGCTGCCGAAGCTGGCATCGATGAGTCGGCGATGGGCCGTATCTACGCTTGGCAAGCGGCCTTCAACATGGCTATCAGCAACCCTTTCACCGGCGTTGGCCTCAACAACTTCTTCTATAACTACTACTTCTATTCGCCGCACTGGGATGGCAAAAACCATGCGGTACACAGCACCTGGCTCCAGATCCTATCGGAAACAGGTTTTGTCGGGCTGGTATTATTCCTGCTTATGCTTATCGGAGCCCTGCGTGTCAGCTACCAGCTTCTCAAACGGCTTGAGGCTCATGAAATGAAACCACTGGCGCAGGGGCTGTGGCTTGGCACCTTGTCATTCTGTGTCGGCGGCACTTTCCTCACCCAGGGTACCACCTGGCCGCTGTATATATTGATCGGCCTGTTACTGGCTTTAGATAGACTAACCCTTAATCAGGAGGCTAACCATGCGCGCGTTCGTCAAGGCCCATCTGGCACCTAGCCACCTTGCGCTCCTTAAAAACGGGATCCGTCAGTTACGCGGATGCTACTTTCCTTGTATTCCGGGAGTGCACCGTTGTATATATCACTTGCACCTTGCTGTTAAGCAAAGCTTGCATTGCATTTTGCAAAAGTGCTACTTCACCCCCATGTTTATCTCCCGCCTCGCCAACCGGCCACGCCAACTCCACCTCGCTTGTGGTATGCCACAAGTCCTTGGCCCGCTGGATATTCAAATCGGCGAACAATGCCGCCTCTCCGGTATCGCAACCTACTGCGGACGGGCATGGGGGCAGCAAAAGCCCCGGCTTATCGTGGGGAACAATGTCGATATCGGCTGGCAGAACACCCTTGCGGTGGGGCGTACCATTCGGATTGACGACAATGTCAGGCTTGCCGGTCAAGTCTTTCTCGCCGGTTTTCCCGGCCACCCTATCGATCCCATCGCCCGGGCTGATGGCCAGCCGGACACCGAGAACCAGGTAGGTGATATTCATCTGTGCCGCAATACCTGGCTTGGCACCGGCGTCATGGTGATGGCCGGCGTTACCATCGGTGAAGCAAGCGTGATCGCCGCAGGCAGTGTCGTAACAAAAGACATCCCCCCCGGCGTGCTCGCCGGAGGAAACCCGGCTCGAGTGATCAAGCCGCTGGAGTACTGAGATGGAATTTCTGGTTTTCGGCGAGGATTGGGGGCGTCACCCCTCCAGCAGCCAACACATATTGCAGGCAATCGGGGAAAAGTATCCGGTCCATTGGATCAACTCCATCGGCTTACGCCAACCGACACTGACCCGCAGGGATCTCAAGCGGGTATGGGAAAAAATCTGCGCCGCCAGGCCGAAGTTAAGCGCTCGGCCGTGCCCTAAAGCAACCGTACCAAGCCTGACGGCCTTAGAGCCAGCAACCATCACCAAGCCAATGGTATGGCCAATGGCACAATCTTCATTGCTCAGGCACCTCAACAGGCAGTTACTCAAACGGCAACTCAGACGGCACCTCAATGCAAAGCAATCCCAGCGGATAATTTGGGCGGCGCTACCCAGTGCGGTTGATTACCTCGATATCTGCGACGGCGATTTAGTCGTGTATTACTGTGGCGATGATTTTTCCGCTCTGGCTGGCGTCGATCACCAACAGGCTACCAGGGCCGAACAGCGCTTGGTAGCTCGGGCTGATCTCATTTTTGCCTGTAGCCCCGCCCTTCAAGAAAGATTTCCCGCCAGCAAAACCGTTCTGCTACCGCACGGGGTACATTTGTCGCATTTTGCAAAACCAACCGATTGTCCTGATGATATCGACCTATCGCGGCCCAGTATCGGTTTCTATGGTAGCCTTAATGCCTGGCTGGATCAGCCCTTGCTGCTCAGGCTTGCCAAGGCCCGGCCCAATTTCAATTTTTACTTTATCGGCCGCCAAGATAGTGATATCGAGACATTGCGCCAGCAAGGAAATATCATCTTATTACCCGCCAAGCCCCACCACCAGCTAGCCCGCTACCTGCAACACTGGACCATGGCTATCCTACCCTTTGTTGATAATGAGCAAATTCAGGCATGTAACCCATTAAAACTCAGAGAATATCTAGCCGCGGGCTGCCCAGTGATCAGCAGCCGCTATCCCGCAACGCTTCCTTACCATTCCGTCATCACCACCGCCACCAGCACCGATGAGTGGTTGACCGCTATCGACCACTACATCCAGTGGACACCCCAGCAAAGACAGAGCTATTCGCGACAAGCCTATAGAGCCGTAGCAAATGAAAGCTGGGATCACCGTGCGATACAAGCCGTCGAGGCCATTCAGCAGGGGCTGAGCCCCTGAGTAATGTCAATGATTTCAGGCGTCAGATTACAATTTAGCTAACTTCGGGCACTTTTTTTGCTACCAATATATGTAGTAGCAATTTAATACCTCAGGGGGATGCATGAAAAGAATCTTGGTTGTCATCGGCTGCCTACTGGTATTTGGCTGCGCCTCGCCCCCACCTCTGACTAGCCTGACACTTTTTTTCAGCCCGGAGCAAATCTCGCTGACGTCCGAACAACAAAGAAAAATTAGTCAATTCTTGGCCGACAATCCCTATCACCAGTTAATTGCCAAAGTGGCGCCGGCAGACTTGGCCAATCCTTTTGATGCATTGATGCAGGGCCAGAAACGAATCCATGCTGTCAGCAAGTTGGCGGAGAGCCAAAGCATTCCACTGCACCTGGAATATGCGCCCAGTCAGATTGCCGATACCCTAGTTTTGCAAAGACAATCGCCATGAGACACCAACTCTTCGCCAAGCTGTATCCGCTACTGCAGGCGCTGTGGAATCATCGCTACCTGCTGCTGCTTCCCATGGTCATCATGCCCTTGCTCATGACGGCTGGCGGTGCCGTGAAGGCCAAGCGTTATTTCGCCCAAACCACAATCCTGGTTCAGGAAGCCGCGATGCTAAATCCCTTTTTGGAAGACCTGTCAATTTCGATGAACCTCCAAAAACGGATCAAAGCGTTGCGGGTGTTACTCCACAGCCAATTTGTGCTGGAGCAAGTCGCTATCGACTTGGGACTCTCTCCTGCCGGTAACCAAAGCCAACTCAATACGGTTGTCGGCCAGCTCAATAGCAATCTCAGTGTCAACTTGGTCGGCAGTGACTTGGTTCAATTAGGCCTGAATTGGCACACACCCGCGGAAATGCCGCACATTCTCAACAAGCTCTCAGCATTGTTTCTCGATAAGCTACGCGCTCCAGGCCGTGCCTCGGTTGACAACTCCGAGCAATTTCTCCAGCAGCAGCTCGAAGCAACCCTGACCGACTTGGAAAATGCCGAAAGCGCCCTGGCGACGTTCAAATCAGACAATGCCGGCAACCTCCCCCAGCTACAAGGAAGCCGAATCCAAAATGATGCCCAGATAAACACCCTTATCCAAGAGACCAAACGCGAACTGCTCAACGCCCACGCCAAACGCGATAACTTCTATGGCCGCCTTGCCAGTACCAATCCTATTGTTGGGATGCTCGAAGCGGAGATTGTCAAAGCCGAAGCTGAGCTGACCATACTCAGGGCCCGTTATACCGATCTCCACTCTTCGGTCAAGGCCGTGCTTCGCCAGCTAAATCGCCTGAAGCAAGAGCGTTCGCGCTTAGTTGACCAGCAACAATCACTCAATGCTCAAGAGATTGGCCAACTCTGGCAGCGCATCGCCAGCAATACTCAGCAACTCGATAACCCTAACCAACCGCTGCTGATCAGCCAGTTCGAACAACTGCAGCAGGCAGAAAGCCAAATCCAATCGCTGGAGGGGGAGCTCAACTTGCTCCAGGCCCAGGCATCACGTTTGGAGAGAAAACGGGTCGAGTTTACCCAACTGGAAAAAGAGCTGACCGTGCTGCAGCGCAACTATGACGTCAAGGCCAAGATATACAACCAGCTACTCGAGCGCTACGAAATGGCCAAGGTAACCGGCCAACTCGGGCGTTTCGAAGAACCCGACAAACTCAAGATCATTGCACGTCCCAGCGTCCCTAACCAGCCATTGAACTGGCCGTGGTGGCTCAACTTCACCATGGGGATTGTGGTCGGTTTCGGCCTCGGGCTATCACTGGTTTGCGCAGTGCAATTGCTTGATACCCGACTGTACCAAAGCCAGCAGATCGTCCGTCTGGCCAAGGCCCCCGTGCTAATACGCATTCCCCACTTTCCCGAGGAGACAGCATGACCACTACGACTCTTCAGGTTGTCCAGCATCTAAGTCCCGGCGGTATTGAGCGACTGGTACTCAACCTGGTGCGATTTGCCTCTGCCGACAATCAAGTGTACGTCGTCGCACTGGAAGGCTGCAAAGCGCAAGCTATCGAACAATGGCCCGAGCTAGCCCCCCTTGCGGATCGCTTATTCTTCCTCGGCAAACCTTCTGGTCGCAGCGTGAAAACCGTTTTCACACTGCGCCGCCTTATCCGCTCATTGCAAGCCCATGTAGTCCATTCCCACCACTTGGGCCCGTTACTCTACAGTCGTATGGCGTGTATCGGGCTCAGCGGGATCACCCACATCCAAACAGAACACGACAGCTGGCACCTCGATGATGCCAAGCAGCGCTTGCTCACCCGTAGCCTGCTGATGGGCAGCAGTATCCAGCTTGTTGCCGACGCGCCGCGCGTTGCCGCCCACCTCAAAGCCCGGGGGATCACCGCCGATCATGTCATTGTCAACGGGATCGATACCCAGCACTATTGCCCGGGGCAAACCAACCAGGCAAGGCAACGCCTGTTGCTACCCACGGATAAACGGCTCATTGGCTGTGCCGGTCGCTTGGTCCATGAAAAGGGGCTAGATACCCTGCTCGAAGCGCTGGCAAAGCTACCAGAGGCCTACCACGTCGTTGTGGCAGGCCACGGCCCGGAACGAGAAAAGCTGCAAAACATGTCGCAGCAGCTTGGGCTGGCGGGCCGCGTTCACTGGCTCGGCCGCTGTGACAACATGCTGGATTTCTACCGCGCCATCGACCTGTTCTGCATGCCTTCCCGCCAGGAGGGGCTGCCCCTGGCATTGCTTGAAGCCCAGGCTTGCGGCAAGCCTGTTGTCGCCACTGATGTCGGCGGGATCCCTGACCTGATCTGCCCTCACAGCGGTCACCTGCTCCCGCCAGAACAACCCGCATTACTGGCCCTGAGCTTAGAGGAGAAATTCCGTATACCTAGCCATGACTGCCAGCAAACAACCCAATATATCCGTCTGTTAGCCGATGTTCGAGAAATGACGGCTTCATATGAATCGCTCGGAAAAAGATAACGAAATCACTATGACTATGAGCTGGATAATACTACTCGCAATGACTGCCGTGATTATCTATCACCACATCATCTATACCGCTTTGATGGTATTTCTGGGGCGAACAGCGCCAGACTCTGCACAAGCGGAGGCAACCACAGGGCCTTGTTCCGAGGCCAAAACACTTCCCTCGGTCGCCATCATGATTCCAGCCCATAACGAGGCAGAGTTTATCGACGCCAAGCTAGCCAATCTGGTGGTGCTCGATTACCCAGCCGAAAAGCTCTCTGTCTGGGTCTGCTGCGATGGTTGCAGTGACAATACCGCCGCGCTGGTACAAGCATGGCAAGCCAAGTATGCCGGAGCAGGGATTCAGCTAGAGTGCATCGTTGAAACGGAAAACAAAGGCAAAGTGATACGCATCAACCAGCTGCTCAGCATGGTTAGAGACCAAGCGGATTTGATCGCCATGTCCGATGTCTCGGCGTTGCTCTCCATTGATGCCCTTCGCCAAGCCGCCAATAGCTTCACCAATCCGAAAATCGGGGCCTTGACCTGTAACTACCTATTGGCCGAAGCCACCAGCGGTGAGCAACAGTACTGGCAGTGGCAGAACTCAATTCGCCAGACAGAAGCAAAATTCGGCAGTGTCATGGGCGGCAATGGGGCATTCTATATTGTCCGCGCCCCGCTTTTTTCCTACTTGCCGGAAGATACCATCAATGATGATTTCATCCAGACCATGCTGGTGATCAAGCAAGGCTTCCAGGTCCAGTTCAACCACTATATCAACAGTGTCGAACTCTCCCCATCCACCGCTCAGGATACCTACCAGCGCCGCCAACGCATTGGTGCCGGCAATCTGCAGCAACTGATCCGCTGCCGCTTCGTGTTTCGCCACTCCCATCATGGTGCGCGCTGGCTTTTCACATCGGGCAAAGCCATGAGAACCGTCATGCCTTTCATTTTGATCGGATACTTGTTACTCTCGCTTAGCTTGGCCATCCAGGGTTCAGCCTTAGCCCTAGCCCTGATAGTCCTGCAGGCAGCAGGGTATATCGCTGCCACCCTGCCGCTATTTGGCGTGTCCAGCAAAGCTACCGATAAACTGCATTATTTTGTCAGCAGCTATGCAGCCTCTCTGATAGGTATGCTCCGTTACCTGCTGGGCCACTTTCGCAGTGGCTGGCGCCACCTCCCCCCATTGTCAAACTACCAGGCCCTGTCGACCCAGCTACTCAAGCGCACTAGTGATATCTTGCTGGCATCAATCGGCATGGTATTAACGTTACCGGTCTGGCCGTTGATCGCCTTGTTGATCAAGCTTGACTCCCCTGGCCCCATCTTCTATCGCCAGCTGCGTGTCGGCCGGATCAGCGAGGAACAAGTCGAGCTGTTTGAAATTATTAAATTTCGCTCTATGTTCAACCATGCAGAGTCGAAATCTGGGGCAGTATGGGCCCGGCAGAATGACTCCCGCATTACCCGCATCGGCCACTTTCTGCGTGTCACCCGGCTCGATGAGCTGCCCCAGTTGCTCAATGTCCTCAATGGCGATATGGCATTGATCGGGCCAAGGCCTGAGCGACCTGAATTTTGTGGCTCGCTGCAAAATGCATTGCCATTTTACCTCGAGCGAACCGCAGGTCTGAAGCCCGGGCTCACCGGCCTTGCGCAAGTCAGCCAGGGCTATGACAACAGCCTGGAAGACGTCAAAAATAAAATCGCCTTTGATCACGCCTATGCCTTGGCTCTTAGTTCACCGCTACAGTGGTTCAAAATGGATCTGTTCATTATTTTTAAAACCATTTACATCATGGTGAGTCGACGCGGGCAATAGTTGGCACAGCTCTTGTATTTATTGAATAAACACAACAACCTAGAGGCTAGTTATGAACCAAACAGTAAAAAAGGCCAATATCGGCTTGAGGCTCCAAGATGAGTTCGATGCCCACCTTGCCCGCCAGATGGAGCCGGAGTTCGAAATGCTGAGCCAAACCGACAACGATGAGATGATCATCGATATGACTGAAGTGCACTTTATTGACTCCTGTGGTATTGGTGCCATCGTTTTCTTGTATAAACGGCTAAAATGCAGAGGAAAAAGCTTACACCTACTCAATGTTAACGGTCAGCCGCGGCAGCTGATGAAAATGTTAAGGATCGACAAGGTGATCCCGCTGATCACCTCGGCGGAGTTATGTTAATATGGGAAAACTGCCAAACTTGCTGATGATACTGCTCGCCAGTGGCTGCACCACCTGGCCCACCACCGGAGATACCCCGTATTCGCCTCCGGATACTGAGCAATGGCATGAGCTTGAGCACCATAGTTTCGAACTCCAGCTGCTAACGATCCGGGGGGCCCGGCAGTGTATTCCTGCCCAATACCAGCAGCTCGCAAACCTCCATGACCAGGCAAGCCAAGAAGCTAGAGCCGGCTTTAAAGACGACGCCGACATCACCCTGCTTGCCTATCAAACCCAGCTTGCCAAGACCCAGCGACTGATGGACTGGCTTGAACACCACACAGAATGTTTAGCTCCCCGCCACAGCGAAGTACAGCTCAAGGAGCAACTGCTGCTATTGATGCGAGTCGATAACCAGTTTGCCTTTAACCGGATAGAGCTGCTGCCCGATTACCAAAATGCATTGCGTCGTGCAGCTGCTATTCTGAAACGCCAGCCACACTGGCAGCTCCAGCTGACCGGTCATACCGACACCATCGGGACAGAGCAAGCCAACTACCAGCTGGGAATGCGCCGGGCAGATACAGTTAGGCGCTTTCTTGTCGAACAAGGGGTCGATGCCCATCAGATCTCGATTTCCAGTGCCGGGAAAAAGGAATCGTTTGAAGATCCCCGCTCTAAGACTCAGCGGCTCAGCAATCGTAAAGTCGATGCCCGAGTACTGGTCGATCACCATACCCGTGCCCCACACCGGGTATACTCTCTCAGTGACTGGCATGCGGTCCGCGAACAGATAACTCCGGGTACACTATGAAATGGCTTCTGCTAATACTATGCATTGTCGTATTCTCCCCGGCCAGGGGAGATCCCCTTACCCCCGGGGACCGAGTCTTTCTCCAACTGCCGGGAGAGCGCGATTTCAATGAACCCTTCACGATCGACGATCAAGGCCAGATCAGGCTGCCTGAGGTTGGCTTAGTCCCCATTGCAGGGCTAAGCCAGCAGCAAGCCGAGCAGCAATTGCGAGAACGTCTCAGGACCGTGTACCGCAACCTCGACGAATTCAGGCTCAGTATCCTCGAGCAAGTCCTGCGGGTGCAGGTTCTCGGCTATGTCGAGCAGCCCGGAATGATTTCGCTCAAGCCCGGCGCCAATGTTCAGATGGCAATATCCACCGCCGGAGGGGCCCGGCCTGGCGCCCAGCTGGATCAATTCAAGCTGATCCGCAACGGCCGCTCCGTACTGTTCAATTACAAGGCCTATCTCGACAGCGGCGATCCTGGCATGCTCCCAGCCTTGCAAGGGGGTGATACCATATTTGTCCCGGCCTCACCGCTGCTCGGAAACGTCGAAGTCGATTTTGATGCGGCCTCACTGAGGGAAGGGGGCGATGCCGACGAAGAGCAAGGGATCACCATCTTCGGTGAACTGCGAAATCCCGGAACCTTCAGCTACAAACCCGGAATGACCGTTGTCGATGCCCTAATGCGTGCCGATGGCGTCACCCGCTATGCTGATGTCACCAAAATTAGGGTGATCACCGATAACGTCCCCTACCTCTTCGATCTCAAAGCCTATTTAGATACCGGGGTTACCACCGAACTTCCTCCCGTCAAGCCGGGTACCACCATCTTTGCTCCTATCGAAGTTGAGGATATCAACACAACCACTCGAACCGTCTACGTTATGGGAGAGGTCCAGGCACCCGGAGCCTATGAAAGCTCCCCCGCTACTGGCTTTGTCGATGTGCTCGCCAACGCCGGCGGGCCGACTCGCTTTGCCGATACCACCCAAATCAAACTGCTTCGTAGCGAGGGAATCCCGGTCAGCATCAACTTGGTCACCTATACCCAAAACCCGGCTCAATATCCATTGCCTGATATTGCTCCCGGCGACGTTATCTTTATTCCTGAAAAAATAGACTTCAACGAAAAGTCCTGGCTCAAGATAACCAATGACCGTGCGATCAAAATTATCGGTGCGGTCAACAATCCCGGTCGATTCGAGTGGAACAGCAGTATGGGCCTACTGGATGTCCTCTCCCATGCAGGAGGGCCCAAGCAGCAGGCCAACCTCAGCAACATTCGCTTGCTGCGTGACCAAGCAGGAACCGGAAACAGTGTGGTTTACTTTGACTTAGAGAGCTTTATCACCCAAGGGGGAAGCTTCAGCCAACTCCCCCGCCTAGCCGCAGGCGATACCATCATTATTGACGAGCTTCCCCACGATCCGACAGACAACAAGTCGAGCTGGGTACGCCAATCTGCCGATGACTCTATTTATGTATTCGGTCAGGTCGGCGCCCCTGGTCGCTATGCCTTCAACAAAGAGCTGGGCTTTCTCGATATCCTCTCTGCCGCAGACGGCCCCGATGGCGACGCTGATCTACGCCAGATCCGCATCAGCCACCGTAACGGCAACACGGCAAGGGTGACGACTCTCAACCTCTCACTCTATTTTGAGACCGGAGATGAAAGCCTGCTGCCCGAAGTGGTTCCCGGGGATGTTATTTATGTTCCCAAAATGGAAGGCAACTGGCTCGACAAGCCAGCCGAGCAGGTGGTCAGACTGATGGGCTCGGTCAACAAACCCGGCCGTTATGCCTTCAATAACCAAATGAATATCCTCGATTTACTGGCCGAAGCGGGTGGCCCTTCAGACAATGCCTATATCGAGCGAATCATGATCGTCAACACCTCATGCTGTGGCGACCAAGCCCAGACATTCAATCTACGCGACTATGTCATCGACCCGGCCCGTTATCCCCTGCCCCTACTTCGTCCCGGCGATACGGTTTATGTCCCCAACCTCAACGACTCGGTGGGCGAGCAATGGCGCAAAGGGCTGCGTGACGTGCTGGGGATCTTTACCCTGATCGCCCTAGGAGCAGCATTATGAAACCTTGGCTTAGCGGCGAATATGAGCAACTCTTCCACCAAATCCATCGCCATCACGCCAGAGTGATCACTCTGGCAGGCGCCTCAAGCCAATGTGGCACCTCAACCCACTGCAACTGGCTGGCGCGCCGCTGCGCGGAAGATCATAAGGTACTGCTGATAGATCTGGATCTGACCGGATCCGGCCAGGGGTGTACCGCCAAGCCCTGGCACAGCAACGGACAAGGGGAAGCCGAGGCCATGCTCCAGCTCACCGAACAGCTAACACTACTGCCCCGTCCGAGAGATGAGAAAACAGTGCTAGATTTGCGTCAACCCGACAGTTTTTGCCAAGCGATTGAGCGCTGGAAGCAACGCTACCACTATATCCTATGCGATGTCGGCACCCTGACCCAGACCAACTGGCGTAACTTACCTATCGGTACGATCAGCCATGCCAGCGATGCCACCATTCTCTGTCTTGCCGCCGCAAAAACAACCGAGAGCGAGCTACTGACCTGTATCCATAAACTGGACCAGAACGATGTCAGCTTACTCGGAACCTTGGTCAACGATCAGTACAACCCCTCATTGGCCGAAGAGATCATCAGGGTATTGAATGGGAAAGCACGGTGGTTACCCCAGAGCCTCAAATGCCTGCTTATCGACTACCTTCAAAACAGTCCGCTGCTACAGGGAAAATACCAATAGCCAAGTTACGACTAAGGATCAATCGGGATGAATCAGGTTTTGTTCCAGCGCCAGTTTGCGCTAAGTTATGAAAACATAGCCAATATACGCCGGGTGCTGGACGTAAAAGCCCAGGCGCTACTGCTGGCCCCTGACTTAATTCAGAACATCAAGCTAGTTTGCAGCGAGTACTGTGCCAACCTGCTTGATCACCAGCAGGTGGCTGCGACGCACTGCACGATTAGTTACGGCAAAAGCACCGGCCACTATCGATTGAGCATTGCCGACAATGGCTCACCATGGCCAGCCCAAGCCCAACACCTCGCCAGTGCAGATTTGCCGGAGCTACCTGCTGAGTCGGGTATGGGGTTAGCGATTATCAGGGCTATATTTCCGGACTTTTGCTACGACATCACCCCCGAGCAAAATACGATTGTCTTTACTCTTCCCCAGCCATCGCCCCAAAAACATCTCGTTATTGTTGATGACAGCCGCAGCCAACTCGCGACGCTGACAAGCTATCTCGAACAAGATTACCAGTTGTCGATTTTCAGCCATGCCGGCGATGCGCTGAGGTGGCTGCAGAACAACCGCTGCGACTTGGTCCTCACTGACTTGTGGATGCCGAACATTAACGGCCTGGAGTTCCGCCGCTCAGTCGCCAACATCCGGCACCACCGTCTGCTGCCTTTTGTGTTTCTCTCCGGAGATACGGTCTCTGAGACAATGTCGGCAGTGACCCTGTCGGGAATCGATGATTTCCTATCCAAGCCGATCGACAAGTGGCGCCTACTCCAAGTATTAGAGCGGGTCCTCAAACGCCATACCAACTTACTCAATGCCTTCGAAGACAACCTGTTGCAACAATTTGAGCACACCGCCATACCTAGAGCCGAGGCGACAACCACAACGACATTGACCCTGGGTAACTTTAGGCTCCAGCTAAGCCGGGAACCAGAGATCAGTGGTGATTTCTTTATTCATCAGCCGCGACCAGATGGCTCCACTATGGTGATCCTCGGCGATCTGATGGGACATGGCATCATCGCAAAAGCCAATGGCGGGATCAGCTACGGGGTGATCCTGGGACTGCTCCAAGATCCGGACATCACCCCAGAGCAGTTTTGCCGCCGCCTCAACCAATACCTCTATCAAGCTCAGGCAAATAACTTGGTGTGCTTACTGGTCCTTCACCTTGCTACCGACAACCTCATCACCCTCTACAACGCCGGAATGCCAAAGCCGATCCATTGTGCTAGCTCATGCCATCATATTCACCAGTCTACTGGATTGTTAGGGTTATTCGAATCGCCTCAGTCTGGGGGATATCGCATGAAACTGGATAAGGGCCATAGCCTGCACGGCTACAGCGATGGTTTATTGGAAGCGGTGCTGACAGAACGCGAAAGGCAGGACATGGTGCTGATGCCCAGTAACGAACGCCACCAGTATCTCTGGCAACGCACTCCACAAAACCATGAAGACGACCGGGCTCTATTCACCCTGACCTGCTCCCCCTAAGATACAGCGCGTAGCAGATAGCAGCGATTAGCCATCATACCATTCGATAGATCCGTGCCAGTTGTTGCCAGCACGCTTCACCGCTGTAATGTTTTTTGACTAGCTGGTGTTGCCGCTCTGACAACCGCTGCCAGGCTTCGTCACCGGCATTATCGAGATCTTTCACCCTTGCAGCGAGATCCTGCCAGTGCGCCTCGGCCACCAAACACTCTTGATCCAACAGTGTGGGCATTTCACCCACATCCGTAGATAACACCACGACACCGTGCGCCATAGCTTCGAGGGCTGCCATAGGCATACCTTCAGCCCGAGAGGTAATAAGCAAGACATCAAGCCGGTGCCAATAGGGTTCCATCGCAGGCACGGCACCGTGCCAGATGACAGGCCGACCTTGCAGCATCCCAGCTTGGTCGCCATCACCAAAGACGTGGCACCTGATATACGGTAGTTGTGTGCTGAGAGAAACAAAGCGATCGATGGCCTTTTCATGACTTAACCTGCCGACAAACCCAACCTGCAGCGTCGAATGGCGGCTTCGGCTATCGATAGCGTTTTGGCAATGGACAAAATTGCGCAGCAATTCGCAACGAAATGGCAAGTCTGTTTTGATTTTTTCACTGACGGCAAGGTTGTAGGAAAAGGCTGAGGTATAGCGGTTGAGCCACTCATAGAAGGCCAGCTTGCCTGACACCGCCTCGCCAGCATGGAAAGTGGTCACCAAATGGTAAGGAGCCAGTAACCGGCCGCAACGGGACAGGACCGAGGCCTTGTAGCCGTGGGCATGGACGATGTCATCCGCCTTTAGCTGACGGAAAAAAGAAGTCACAGAGCTCTCGCTAAGGAAACGGTAGGGAATTTGGTGCTGCTCTAGCTCCGTATACTGCGGGTGAGAAGGGTAATGCTGGAGGTAAACAACTTCAAGATCGGCCTGCTTGGACTGAAGCAGTATAGCTAACTGCTGGATGTGGCTCTCTATTCCGCCAAATCCCGAGCTGTCGACAATCAGATAAATCATACATCCGCATCCTTACCATTATGAGTAATAAAACAGATGCAAAAAAAAAGCCGAGTCTAAGACTCGGCCTCTTTTTATTTAACGCGCTAGTGCTTATTCAGCAGCAGCTTCTTCCTGAGCTTCAGGACGGTCTACTAGCTCGATGTAAGCCATAGGGGCTTTATCGCCAGCACGGAAACCGCATTTCATGATGCGAGTGTAACCGCCTGGACGCTGAGCAAAACGTGGACCCAGTTCGTTAAATAGTTTCGCAACAACTTCGTTGTCACGAGTACGTGCGAATGCAAGACGACGGTTAGCAACACTGTCAGTCTTTGCTAGGGTAATCAATGGCTCAATTACGCGACGCAGCTCTTTTGCCTTAGGCAGGGTAGTCTTGATAAGTTCGTGACGTACCAGAGAGCCAGCCATGTTGCTGAACATCGCTTTGCGATGGCTGCTGTTGCGGTTGAGTTGACGACCACTCTTACGATGGCGCATGACCTAATCCTTCTAACTAGATATCAGTAACTATTAATCTTCAGCAATAGATGCTGGCGGCCAGTTTTCTAGGCGCATGCCTAGAGACAGACCACGTGATGCCAGCACGTCTTTGATTTCTGTCAAAGACTTCTTACCAAGGTTTGGAGTCTTAAGAAGCTCAACCTCAGTACGCTGAACAAGATCACCGATGTAGTGGATCGCTTCTGCTTTTAGACAGTTAGCAGAGCGAACAGTTAGTTCAAGATCGTCTACAGGACGCAGTAGGATCGGATCGAACTCCGGCTTCTCTTCTTTCTCTTCAGGAACACGTACATCACGAAGATCTACGAATGCATCCAGCTGCTCAGCTAGGATAGTAGCTGCGCGACGGATCGCTTCCTCAGGATCAAGAGTACCGTTAGTCTCCATATCGATAACTAGCTTATCAAGGTCAGTACGCTGTTCTACGCGTGCTGCCTCAACGGCGTATGCGATACGGTCAACTGGGCTGAAAGTTGCATCAACTAGCAGACGACCAATTGGACGCTCGTCTTCTTCAGTGTGAATACGAGCTGACGCTGGTACATAGCCACGACCACGCTCTACCTTGATGCGCATGCTGATATCAGCATTGTCATCAGTTAGGTGGCAGATTACGTGCTCTGGGTTCGCAATCTCAACATCACCGTCGTGGGTGATGTCACCTGCAACAACAGGGCCTGCACCAGATTTATTCAGAGTAAGGATAACTTCGTCTTTACCCTCAACCTTAACGGCTAGGCCTTTAAGGTTTAGAAGGATTTCAAGGATGTCTTCCTGTACTCCTTCTTTGGTGCTGTACTCGTGTAACACACCGTCGATCTCTACTTCAGTTACGGCACAACCCGGCATTGAAGATAGAAGAATACGACGTAGAGCGTTACCAAGAGTGTGGCCGAAACCACGCTCTAGCGGCTCAAGAGTTACTTTTGCATGCGTCGTGTTAACTTGTTCAATATCAACAAGACGTGGCTTAAGAAATTCTGTTACAGAACCCTGCATTGTGTCCTCTCTTAACTATAGCCTTACTTAGAGTAAAGCTCGACGATCAGGTGTTCGTTGATGTCGGCAGACAAATCAGAACGTTCTGGAAGGCGCTTGAAAGTACCTTCTAGTTTGCTGCTGTCTACTTCGACCCAAGTCGGTAGTTCACGCTGAGTAGCAACTTCTAGAGCTGCTTTGATGCGTGCTTGGTTCTTAGCTTTCTCACGAATGCTAACAACGTCGTTTGCCGCTACCTTGAAAGAAGGAACGTTTACGACTTGACCGTTAACTAGGATCGCTTTGTGGCTTACCAGCTGACGTGCTTCAGCGCGAGTAGCACCAAAACCCATGCGGTAAACTACGTTATCTAGACGACCTTCAAGAAGCTGAAGCAGGTTTTCACCTGTGTTGCCTTTAAGGCGAGCAGCTTCTTTGTAGTAGTTACGGAATTGCTTCTCTAGTACGCCGTAAGTACGACGAACTTTTTGCTTCTCACGAAGCTGTACGCCGTAGTCAGATAGACGACCGCGACGAGCACCATGCACACCAGGTGCATTGTCAATTTTACACTTGGTATCAATCGCGCGTACACCAGACTTAAGGAACAAGTCTGTGCCTTCACGACGGCTAAGCTTCAGCTTAGGACCCAAATATCTTGCCATGTTCTTTCTCCAGTTTTCCTAGAAACGAAACGTTATACGCGACGTTTCTTAGGTGGACGACAACCGTTATGAGGGATCGGAGTCGCATCAACAATGTTAGTGATACGGAAACCCGCAGCGTTTAGAGCGCGGATAGTAGACTCACGACCAGGACCAGGGCCCTTAACCATAACTTCCAGGTTCTTAACGCCATACTCTTTGGCCATTTCGCCAGCGCGCTCAGCAGCAACCTGTGCAGCGAACGGAGTAGACTTACGAGAACCACGGAAACCAGAACCACCTGCAGTAGCCCAAGATAGAGCGTTACCCTGACGGTCAGTAATGGTTACGATTGTGTTGTTGAAAGAAGCATGAATGTGCGCAACGCCATCAGCAACTTGCTTACGTACGCGCTTACGAGCGCGAGTTGGTTGTTTAGCCATTGTACTCTACCTTCCGATTATTTTTTGATCGGCTTGCGCGGACCCTTACGGGTACGTGCGTTGGTTTTAGTACGCTGTCCACGTAGTGGTAGACTGCGACGATGACGAAGACCACGGTAACAGCCAAGGTCCATTAGACGCTTGATGTTCATGGAAACTTCACGACGTAGATCACCTTCTACAGTGTACTTAGCTACACCATCACGCAGTAGATCGATCTGCTCTTCAGTTAGTTCACTGATCTTAACATCTTCAGCGATACCCGCTTCAGCTAGGATAGCTTTTGAGCGAGTCTTACCGATGCCGTAGATCGCAGTAAGAGCGATTACAGAATGTTTTTGATCAGGAATGTTAATGCCTGCAATACGGGCCACTATTCACTCCTAGTACTTTTCAAGAATAACCGCTGCAAAGCCCGTTTAGGATACGCAGCGGTGGAACAATTCTTTTGCACACACAAAAGATTGGTTGGCTAATTTAGCCAACCTACCTTCAATTTGCAAGAAATATTTCTGCTAATTAGCCTTGGCGCTGTTTGTGCTTTGGCTCACTGCAAATTACACGCACAACACCGTTGCGCTTGATAACTTTACAGTTACGGCAGATTTTCTTAACGGAAGCACGAACTTTCATTGCTAAACTCCGTAAATGGGATCTTAACGGCCTGAGCCCTTAAGATTAGCCTTTTTCAAAACAGACTCATATTGTTGAGACATCAGATGTGTCTGAACTTGAGCCATGAAGTCCATAATGACCACAACTACGATTAGTAGTGAAGTACCGCCGAAATAGAAGCGGACATTCCATGCAATCATCATAAACTCGGGGATCAGACAGATAAAGGTAATATACAACGCGCCAGCCAATGTCAGGCGAGTCATCACTTTATCTATATATTTCGCGGTCTGCTCACCCGGGCGAATACCAGGTACGAACGCACCAGACTTCTTCAAGTTGTCTGCTGTCTCGCGAGGGTTAAACACCAACGCGGTATAGAAGAAACAGAAGAAAATAATCGCAGCAGCATACAGCATCACGTAAAGTGGCTGACCTGGGCTTAGCGCCAGTGAAATATCACTTAGCCAACCTAGGTTCTCATTCTGACCGAACCACTGAGCCAGTGTACCCGGGAACAGAATAATGCTTGATGCAAAAATCGCTGGAATTACCCCTGCCATGTTGATTTTCAACGGCAAGTGAGTGCTCTGGGCAGCAAAGACACGACGGCCCTGCTGACGCTTGGCGTAGTTAACGACGATACGGCGCTGACCACGTTCCATGAACACTACAAAGTAAATAACAGCGAAAGAGATCACTGCAATTAATAGTAGAAGAAGTACGTGCAATTCACCTTGACGCGCTTGCTCCACTGTCTGTCCAATAGCTGGCGGCAAACCTGCAACGATACCAGTGAAAATAATCAAAGATATACCGTTACCTATGCCACGCTCCGTAATCTGTTCACCCAACCACATCAAGAACATGGTACCGGTAACCAAACTAACAACCGCAACAAAGTAGAATCCAAGGCCTGGGTTAATAACCAGACCCGGGATCATACTTGGTAACCCCGTTGCAATACCAATTGCTTGGAAGGTTGCCAAAACAAGCGTGCCGTAACGGGTGTACTGGCTAATCTTACGACGGCCAGACTCCCCTTCCTTCTTCAACTCGGCAAGAGCCGGGTGAACAACCGTCAGCAACTGGACAATGATCGATGCCGAGATATACGGCATGATACCCAGTGCTAGAATGGAAGCACGCTCAAGTGCACCACCAGAGAACATGTTGAACAGTTCAATGATGGTACCCTTTTGCTGTTCGAACAGATCGGCAAGTACAGCAGCGTCAATACCAGGAATAGGCACAAAAGAGCCTGCTCGGAAAATTAAGATAGCACCTAAAACGAATAATAGGCGTGTCTTAAGCTCTGCTAGGCCACCTTGGGCGCTACGAAAATCTTGTCCTGGTTGTTTAGCCATCTGTACCTCATCCTCGAGTTAATTATTCCTCGATTTTACCGCCTGCAGCTTCGATAGCAGCTTTAGCGCCTTTAGTCACGCGTAGACCTTTAACTGTTACAGCGCGAGCGATTTCACCAGAAAGTACAACTTTCACGAACTCGATGTTCTTAGTGATTACGTTCGCAGCCTTAAGAGTTTCAAGGCTTACTACGTCACCTTCAACTTTCGCTAGCTCACCTAGACGAACTTCAGCTGTTACAAGGCTCTTACGAGAAGTAAAACCGAATTTTGGTAGACGCTGTTTCAAAGGCATTTGACCGCCTTCGAAGCCTGGACGTACAGAACCACCTGAACGTGATTTCTGACCTTTGTGACCACGGCCACAAGTTTTACCCAGACCTGAACCGATACCACGGCCTACGCGCTTCGCAGAAGGCTTAGAACCCGCAGCCGGTGATAGAGTATTCAAACGCATTCTGATTACTCCTCAACTTTAACCATGTAGATAACCTTGTTGATCATACCGCGTACGCACGGAGTATCTTCAAGTTCTACAGTGTGGTTGATGCGACGAAGGCCTAGGCCACGCAAAGTAGCTTTGTGCTTAGGCAGACGGCCGATAGAGCTCTTGGTCTGCGTAACTTTAATAGTCTTAGCCATGTCAATTACTCCAGAATTTCTTTAACAGAAAGACCACGCTTCGCAGCGATCATTTCTGGAGAGTTCATGCCACTCAAACCGTCAATTGTCGCGCGAACGATGTTGATTGGGTTTGTAGAGCCGTATGCTTTAGCTAGTACGTTGCGAACACCCGCAACTTCTAGCACTGCACGCATTGCACCACCGGCGATGATACCAGTACCTTCTGATGCAGGCTGCATGTACACTTTAGAACCAGTGTGGCGGCCTTTAACAGCGTGGTGAAGAGTACCTTCGTTTAGGGCAACATTAACCATGTTGCGACGTGCTTTTTCCATCGCTTTCTGGATCGCAGCAGGAACTTCACGTGCCTTGCCGTAACCGAAACCAACGCGACCGTTACCGTCACCAACTACAGTTAGTGCAGTAAAGCTGAAAATACGACCACCTTTAACCGTCTTAGATACACGGTTAACAGCGATCAGCTTTTCATGCAAATCTGATTGTGTTTTTTCGTTAGCCATCTTCCGCCTACCTTAGAATTTCAGACCAGCTTCACGAGCAGCTTCTGCTAGTGCAGCTACACGGCCGTGGTATTGGAAACCAGAACGATCGAATGCAACTGTAGAGATGCCTTTTTCAATCGCGCGCTCAGCAATAGCTTTACCTACAGCTGCAGCAGCGTCTTTGTTACCAGTACTCTTAACCGACTCACGGATCGCTTTTTCTACTGTAGAAGCGGCTGCGATTACCTCAGAACCATTTGGTGCGATAACCTGAGCGTACACGTGACGTGGAGTACGGTGTACAACTAGGCGAGTTGCACCCAGTTCAGCAATCTTACGACGTGCACGGGTCGCACGACGGATACGAGATGCTTTCTTATCCATAGTGTTACCTTACTTCTTCTTAGCTTCTTTAGTACGCACGATTTCATCGGCGTAACGAACACCTTTACCTTTGTAAGGCTCAGGGCTACGGTAAGCGCGAATATCAGCAGCTACCTGACCAACAACCTGCTTATCAGTACCTGTTAGTACGATTTCAGTTTGTGAAGGACATTCAGCTTTGATACCTGCTGGAAGTTCGTGCTCAACTGGGTGAGAGAAGCCAAGAGTTAGAGCTACTGCGTTGCCTTTGATAGCAGCACGGTAACCTACACCCTTAAGAGTAAGCTTCTTGGTGTAACCTTCAGTAACACCAACAACCATGTTGTTAACTAGTGCACGTGCAGTACCTGCCTGTGCCCAAGCTTTCTCGAAACCTTCGCGAGGACCGAAAGTGATAGCGTTCTCTTCCTGGGAAAGAACAACTGCTTCGTGGATAACGCGAGTTAGTTCGCCTTTACCACCTTTAACAGTGATTTCCTGACCGTTAAGCTTAACTTCTACGCCGGCAGGAATAACTACTGGTGCTTTTGCAACACGAGACATTTCCTACTCCTATTATGCTACGTAGCAGATAATCTCACCGCCAAGACCCGCTTTGCGTGCAGCGCGGTCGGTCATCAGACCCTTGGAAGTGGAAACAACAGCAATACCAAGGCCACCCATCACTGATGGAAGTGCATCTTTCTTCTTGTAGATGCGCAGACCAGGACGTGATACACGTTGGATTTGCTCGATAACTGGGTTAGCTTCGAAGTACTTAAGAGTAACTTCTAGCTCAGGCTTAACTTCACCAGAGATGGTGTAGTCAGCCACGTAACCTTCTTCTTTAAGCAGTGCAGCGATTGCAACTTTCAGCTTAGAAGATGGCATTTTAACAGCAACTTTTTTCGCTGCCTGACCGTTACGAATGCGGGTCAGCATATCCGAAATCGGATCTTGCATGCTCATAAGTCAATACTCCGTGATTCTAATATGGTAAAAAATTACCAGCTTGCTTTACGCAGACCCGGAATCTCGCCTTTCATGCAAGCTTCACGAACCTTGATACGGCATAGACCAAACTTACGTAGGTAGCCGTGTGGACGTCCAGTCTGGTTACAGCGGTTACGCTGACGAGACTTCGCAGAATCACGTGGTAGTGACTGAAGCTTAAGCACTGCATTCCAGCGATCTTCTTCAGACGCATTCACGTCGCTAATTAGAGCTTTTAGCGCAGCACGCTTCTCAGCGAACTTAGCTACTAGCTTGGCACGTTTAGCTTCGCGTGCCTTCATTGATTCTTTAGCCATTAGTAACCCTTACTTTTACTTACGGAATGGGAAGTTAAAAGCAGACAGCAGAGCACGAGCTTCTTCGTCAGAATTCGCAGTAGTAGTGATAGTGATGTCAAGACCACGTACACGATCTACTTTATCGTAATCGATTTCTGGGAAGATAATCTGCTCACGAACGCCCATGCTGTAGTTACCACGACCATCGAATGATTTCGGGTTTAGACCACGGAAATCGCGAATACGAGGTACAGCAATTGAGATTAGACGCTCGAAAAAGTCCCACATACGTTCGCCACGTAGAGTTACTTTACAGCCAATAGGGTAGCCCTCACGGATCTTAAAGCCAGCAACAGACTTACGAGCTTTAGTGATTAGCGGCTTCTGACCTGCGATTGCAGTCATGTCAGCAGCAGCATTCTCTAGAAGCTTCTTGTCGTTGATCGCGTCACCCACACCCATGTTAAGTGTGATTTTTTCGATCCTTGGGACTTGCATGATGCTCTTGTATTCGAACTTGTCAGCAAGCTCTTTTACAATAGTCTCTTTGTAGTAATCATGCAGTTTCGCCATAGTACTACTCCAAAAATTACTTGATAGTTTCGCCAGTCGACTTGAAGAAACGAACTTTTTTGCCGTCTTCAAATCGGAAGCCTACACGGTCCGCTTTACCTTCACCGTTAACGATTGCAACGTTAGAAGCGTCGATTGCAGCTTCTTTTTCAACGATGCCACCTTGGATGCCCATAGCCGGTACTGGCTTCTGGTGCTTCTTAACAAGGTTGATACCTTCAACGATTACTTTACCGGTTGCTAGAACCTTAGTTACTTTACCTTTCTTACCTTTGTCTTTACCAGTAAGAACGATAACTTCGTCGTTACGACGGATTTTAGCTGCCATTTTAGTCGCTCCTTACAGTACTTCAGGCGCTAGTGAAACGATCTTCATGAACTTATCGCCACGAAGCTCACGAGTCACAGGGCCGAAGATACGAGTACCGATTGGTTGCTCAGTGTTGTCGTTCAACAATACGCAAGCGTTACGGTCAAAGCGAATGACAGAGCCGTCTGGACGACGTACGCCTTTACGAGTGCGCACAACCACCGCTTTCAGAACGTCACCTTTCTTAACTTTACCGCGAGGAATCGCTTCCTTAACAGTAACCTTGATGACATCACCGATATGTGCATAGCGACGGTGTGAACCACCCAGAACCTTAATACACATTACGCTACGAGCGCCGGAGTTATCCGCTGCGTCAAGCATACTTTGCATTTGGATCATGTTAGTGCTCCGCTAATTTTAAACATCTAGACCCATCACGGGTCGATTTGCCTTTTCTTCAAAGGCGGCGAATGATAACACTCTTTTCGACCGTTGGGTAGACAAAAAATGAACGGCCCCAAAATATTTTCGGGGCCGCTCTGTTATATCGTAGTTAAGTTCGCTTAGATGCGAGCTTTTTCTACTACGCGTACCAGAGTCCAAGACTTAGTCTTAGACAGTGGACGGCACTCACGAATCTCAACAGTGTCGCCTAGGCCACACTCGTTGTTCTCGTCGTGTGCGTGAAGCTTAGTCGTGCGAGTGATGTACTTACCGTAGATTGGGTGTTTCACCTTACGCTCGATAGCAACAACGATAGACTTGTCCATCTTGTCGCTGATTACGCGACCAAGCTGAGTACGAATTTTATCGCTCATTATGCGCCAGCCTTCTCTGTCAGAACGGTTTTAACACGTGCGATATCGCGACGTACTGCTTTTAGAGTGTGAGTCTGCTGTAGCTGACCAGTTGCAGCCTGCATGCGCAGGTTGAACTGCTCGCGCAGTAGGTTCACAAGCTCAGCATTCAGTTCTTCAACGCTTTTAGCGCGCAGATCTTGTGCGTTCATCACATCACCGCCTTAGTTACGAATGTTGTCTTGATTGGTAGCTTACGTGCAGCAAGGTTGAATGCTTCACGTGCTAGCGCTTCAGGAACACCATCCATCTCGTACAGAACTTTACCAGGTTGGATTTGAGCTACCCAGTATTCAACGTTACCTTTACCTTTACCTTGACGAACTTCAAGAGGCTTAGATGTAATTGGTTTGTCTGGGAAGATACGAATCCAGATTTGGCCCTGACGTTTGATGTGACGAGTCATCGCACGACGAGCTGCTTCGATCTGGCGAGCAGTAATACGGCCACGGCCAACTGCTTTAAGACCAAATGTACCGAAGCTTACGTCAGTACCGTTCGCTAGACCGCGGTTACGACCCTTGTGGGTCTTGCGGAATTTAGTGCGTTTAGGTTGCAGCATCAATAAACTCCTTATTTACGGCCTTTGCGCTGCTTCTTAGGCTTGTCAGCCTTTGGCTCTTCTACTGGCATGCCGCCTAGAACTTCACCTTTGAAGATCCAAACTTTAACGCCAATTACACCGTACTGGGTGTGAGCCGAAGAAGTTGCGTAATCAATGTCAGCACGTAGAGTGTGTAGAGGTACACGACCTTCACGGTACCACTCAGAACGTGCGATTTCAGCGCCGCCTAGACGACCGCTTACTTCTACCTTGATACCTTTAGCGCCAAGACGCATAGCGTTCTGAACTGCACGCTTCATAGCGCGACGGAACATAACACGACGCTCTAGCTGAGACGCGATGCTGTCTGCAACTAGCTGACCGTCTAGCTCAGGCTTACGTACTTCAGCGATGTTGATCTGAGCTGGAACACCAGCGATCTTAGCAACGCGAGCGCGTAGTTTTTCTACGTCTTCACCTTTCTTACCGATAACAACGCCTGGACGAGCAGTGTGGATAGTCACACGGATGCTCTTAGCAGGACGCTCGATAACGATGCGTGATAGAGACGCTTTTGAAAGTTCCTTAGTAAGGAACTGACGTACCTTGAAGTCGCCGTCTAGGTTGTCAGCGAACTCTTGGCTGTTAGCAAACCAAGTGGTATTCCATGGCTTAACGATGCCAAGACGAATACCATTAGGATGTACTTTTTGACCCATTGCTTTCTCTCCTAGTCTCTTAGCGGTCTGCTACAACAACAGTGATGTGGCTAGAACGCTTCAAGATGCGATCGGCACGGCCTTTAGCACGAGGCATAATACGCTTCATGGTAGGACCTTCGTCAACGAAGATTTTAGCTACTGATAGATCATCAATATCTGCGCCTTCGTTGTGTTCTGCGTTAGCGATAGCTGACTCTAGAACTTTCTTGATTAGATCAGCAGCTTTTTTGTTGCTGAACTGTAGAATTTCTAGAGCTTGAGCAACTGGCTTACCGCGCAGTTGATCTGCAACCAAACGAGCTTTCTGCGGTGAGATGCGAGCAAAGCGATGTTTAGCGATAGCTTCCATTACCTATACTCCTCTTAGCGCTTCTTAGCTTTCTTATCCGCAGCGTGGCCGCGGTAAGTGCGTGTTGGTGCAAATTCGCCTAGCTTGTGACCGATCATTTCTTCAGAAACGAAAACAGGAACGTGCTGACGACCATTATGGACAGCGATGGTCAAACCGATCATCTGAGGGATGATCATTGAGCGACGGGACCAAGTCTTAACAGGCTTCTTGTCACCGCTTTCCACCGCTTTCTCTACCTTCTTCAGCAAGTGCAGGTCAATAAAAGGACCTTTCTTGAGAGAACGTGGCATGGCTTATCCTCTGATATAAATTACTTGTTACGACGACGTACGATGTACTTGTCGGTACGCTTGTTCTTACGAGTCTTGTAACCCTTAGTAGGAACACCCCAAGGTGTAACTGGGTGACGACCACCAGAAGTACGGCCTTCACCACCACCGTGTGGGTGGTCTACTGGGTTCATTACAACACCACGTACTGTTGGGCGAACACCGCGCCAGCGTGAAGCACCAGCTTTACCTAGCTCACGTAGCATGTGTTCTGCGTTACCAACTTCACCTAGAGTCGCACGACCTTCAGCAAGAACTTTACGCATCTCACCAGAGCGTAGACGTAGAGTCACGTAAGTGCCTGCACGTGCAACGATCTGAGCGTATGCACCAGCTGAACGAGCCAGCTGAGCACCTTTACCAGGCTTAAGTTCAACACAGTGTACTGTTGAACCTACTGGGATGTTGCGCATTGGTAGAGTGTTACCAACTTTGATAGCAGCATCTGCGCCAGACTGGATAGTGTCACCAGCCTGAAGACCTTTAGGTGCGATGATGTAGCGGCGCTCACCGTCTGCGTACAGAACTAGAGCGATGTTTGCGCTACGGTTTGGATCGTATTCAAGACGCTCAACTTTCGCTGGGATACCGTCTTTAGTACGTTTGAAATCGATGATACGGTAAGCATTCTTGTTACCACCACCGATGTGACGTACTGTAATACGACCGTTGTTGTTACGACCACCAGACTTAGATTTTTTCTCTAGTAGTGGTGCGTACGGCTTACCCTTATGCAGGTCAGAGTTAACCACTTTAACTACGTGGCGACGACCTGGGGAAGTCGGCTTACATTTTACAATAGCCATTCTTCTTTGCTCCTAGCCTTACTCTGCACTGCCAGCGAAGTCGATGTCTTGACCTTCTTTCAGGATAACGTAGGCTTTCTTAACGTCTGAACGACGGCCTTGACGCATACCTTGACGCTTGGTCTTACCCTTAGTGATAAGAGTATTTACAGACTTAACTTCAACCTCGAACAGTTTTTCAACTGCTGCTTTGATCTCTTTCTTAGTCGCATCTTTAGCTACTTTGAATACGATAGTGTTACCGTTTTCAGCAGCCATAGTTGCTTTTTCAGAGATGTGCGGAGCACGTAGAACTTTTAGAATACGCTCTTCAGTGATCATGCTAGCATCTCCTCAACTGCTTTAACTGCTGCTGCAGTCATCACAACTTTATCGAAAGCGATCAAGCTAACTGGGTCGATTGCCTTAGCATCACGTACGTCTACTTTGTATAGGTTACGTGCAGCTAGGAATAGATTCTCATCTAGTTCGCCAGTTACGATCAGCGCATCAGTAAGCTCAAGCTCTTTCAGCTTAGCTACTAGCGCTTTAGTTTTAGGTGCTTCTACAGAGAAGTCATCAACAACGATTAGACGCTCTTGACGAACAAGCTCAGAAAGAATGCTCTTCATAGCACCACGGTACATTTTCTTGTTAACTTTCTGGCTGTGGTCCTGTGGACGAGCAGCGAAAGTTACACCACCGGTACGCCATAGTGGGCTACGGATTGTACCTGCACGAGCGCGGCCTGTACCTTTCTGGCGCCATGGTTTAGCACCACCACCAGAAACGTCAGAACGAGTCTTCTGAGCACGTGTACCCTGACGAGCACCTGCTGCGTAAGCAACAACTACCTGGTGTACAAGCGCTTCATTGAAGTCACGCCCAAAAGTAGTTTCGGAGACAGTTAGCGCGTCAGCGCCTTTGACTACCAATTCCATTACTAACTCCTCGACGTTACGCTTTAACAGCTGGTTTAACGATCACGTTGCCACCTGTAGCACCTGGTACTGCACCTTTGATAAGAAGCAGATTGCGCTCAGCGTCAACACGTACGATCTCTAGGTTCTGAGTCGTTACACGCTCAGCACCCATGTGACCAGCCATTTTCTTGCCTTTGAATACGCGACCTGGAGTCTGACACTGACCGATAGAACCAGGAGCACGGTGAGACAAGGAGTTACCGTGAGTCATATCTTGAGTACGGAAGTTCCAGCGCTTAACAGCACCCTGGAAGCCTTTACCCTTAGATGTACCAGTAACGTCTACTTTTTTAATTTCGTTGAACAGCTCAACAGTTAGCTCAGCGCCAACAGCGAACTCTTCGTTGTTCTCTAGACGGAATTCCCAAAGACCGCGACCCGCTTCAACACCTGCTTTCGCAAAGTGGCCAGCTTCTGGCTTAGAAACACGGTTAGCTTTCTTTGAACCAGTAGTTACCTGGATTGCGTTGTAGCCGTCAGTTTCTACAGATTTAACCTGAGAAACGCGGTTAGCTTCAACTTCAACCACAGTTACTGGGATAGAAACGCCATCTTCGGTAAATACGCGGGTCATGCCCACTTTACGACCGATTAGACCAATCATTCTCTTATCTCCCCTTAACCTAGGCTGATCTGAACATCAACGCCAGCAGCTAGGTCTAGACGCATAAGAGCGTCAACAGTTTTGTCTGTTGGCTCAACGATGTCGATAAGGCGCTTGTGAGTACGGATTTCGTACTGGTCACGTGCGTCCTTATTAACGTGAGGAGAAATAAGAACAGTGAAACGCTCTTTGCGAGTAGGTAGTGGGATTGGACCCTTAACCTGCGCGCCAGTACGCTTAGCTGTTTCAACGATTTCCGCAGTCGACTGATCGATCAAACGGTGATCGAACGCCTTAAGGCGGATACGAATACGTTGGTTCTGCATGAGACAGAGCTCCAATAATAAAAATTACACAAACAATATCGCCACTCAGACTCGTAAAGACGAGAGAATGCCGATTGATTTATGTGAACGTAGTGTCCCTATCGGACACATTGTCAGTCAATTTAATGACTGCGAACATAAGTCAGAGTATACATTTAGCAAGCTGACTAGCAGCTTCTTCCTCAACGCTTATTGGTTCACAACTGCAGTTACAAGGCTATATCCTCAGGCAGTGGGAGGCATTATACAGATCACAGTTTTTAACGCAAGCCTTGTTTGAAAATCAGGCAGAATTAGTGGTAAGTGACTGTTGGGGCGATGGGCGATGGGCGATGGGCGATGGGCGATGCATTATCATAAGCACCCCCACCAAAATACATTAATTGAAACCGTTATTCGTGTTATGCCACTTGCCTATGGCCGATAGCCAAGCGCCACCACTCCCCTACCCTAATCGTCTACATCAACAATCTGGGCCTGGTTGTAGTTGGCTATCCCCATTTTTTCAATCAGGCCAAGCTGAGTTTCGAGCCAGTCGACATGCTCTTCTTCGTCTTCGAGGATATCCTGGAACAGATCCCGCGACACGTAGTCCCTTACTTCTTCAGCATAAGCAATCGCATCTCGCAGATCCGGAATCGCGGCCATCTCCAACGCTAAGTCGCATTCAAGCATTTCCTGGGTATCTTCACCGATATTGAGTTTGCCGAGATCTTGCAGGTTGGGTAGCCCTTCCAAAAACAGGATACGCTCAATCAAATGATCCGCGTGGTTCATCTCGTCGATGGACTCATGGTATTCCTTGTCGGCAAGGTGTTTCAAGCCCCAGTCTTTGTACATGCGGGCGTGGAGGAAATACTGGTTGATGGCAACCAACTCGTTGCCGAGGACTTTGTTAAGGTGCTGGATGATTTTCGGATCAGCTTTCATTGCAAAACACTCCTCTGTCAGTTCCCATAAGCATAGAACCGATCGGAAGCGTGTCAAAAGAGACAGCGTGGAAAGCGGTGTTTTAGCTGGCTTTCTTGTACCGAGTGACCGTCGCCTGCTCGATGACTTCTTTGGCCTGGCGAATGCATTTGCCGCACTGCGAACCCAACGGGGTGAACTGGCGAATACCGCGGACATCACTGATGCCATGCTGATCAGCAAGTTTCATGATCTTCTTGTCGGAAATACCGTGGCAGAGGCAAACGTACATATTCATTCCATCCTAGTGTTGACGGAAAGAATATAAACGAGAATGGTTTGCATTACTAGTTGTAACCCACGACTTCAATAGATCGTTTGGCAATAGAAAATTAGGGTTTATGCGATTTACAAATATAAAGACAAACATGACTAAAAATGCAAACCCATAAGCCAGATAGCAAAAAGGGAAGCCGAAGCTTCCCTTTTCTTAGTGTCGTTAGACTATTGCAAATTAAGCAACGATCTTAGCAACAACACCAGCACCTACTGTACGACCGCCTTCACGGATCGCAAAGCGTAGACCTTCGTCCATCGCGATAGGAGCGATTAGAGTAACAACCATCTTGATGTTGTCACCAGGCATAACCATTTCTACGCCTTCTGGTAGCTCGATAGTACCAGTTACGTCAGTTGTACGGAAGTAGAACTGTGGACGGTAGCCTTTGAAGAATGGCGTGTGACGGCCACCTTCGTCTTTAGACAGAACGTATACTTCTGACTCGAAAGTAGTGTGCGGAGTGATAGAACCTGGCTTAGCAAGAACCTGACCACGCTCAACTTCGTCACGCTTAGTACCACGTAGAAGAACACCAACGTTCTCACCAGCACGGCCTTCGTCAAGAAGCTTACGGAACATCTCAACACCAGTACAAGTAGTTGTAGTAGTGTCTTTGATACCGATGATTTCTACTTCGTCACCTACAGTGATGATACCCTGCTCAACACGACCAGTTACAACAGTACCACGGCCTTGGATTGAGAATACATCTTCGATAGGTAGGATGAACGGACGGTCGATCGCACGCTCTGGCTCTGGGATGTAGTTGTCTAGTGCTTCAGCTAGCTCAACAATCTTGTCTTCCCACTCTTTCTCGCCGTTTAGCGCGCCAAGAGCAGAACCCATGATTACTGGGCAGTCGTCACCTGGGAAGTCGTACTCAGAAAGAAGTTCACGAACTTCCATCTCAACTAGCTCTAGAAGCTCTTCGTCATCAACCATGTCACACTTGTTCATGAACACGATGATGTATGGGATACCAACCTGACGGCCTAGTAGGATGTGCTCACGAGTCTGAGGCATTGGGCCGTCAGTTGCAGCAACAACTAGGATACCACCGTCCATCTGCGCAGCACCAGTGATCATGTTTTTAACGTAATCGGCGTGTCCTGGGCAGTCTACGTGTGCGTAGTGACGAGTTGGAGTATCGTACTCTACGTGAGAAGTAGAGATTGTGATACCACGCTCGCGCTCTTCTGGAGCGTTATCGATAGATGCGAAGTCTTTTGCCTCACCACCGTATACTTTAGCTAGAGTAGTACAGATAGCAGCAGTTAGAGTAGTTTTACCGTGGTCAACGTGGCCGATAGTACCAACGTTAACGTGCGGTTTCGTACGTTCAAATTTTTCTTTAGACACGATCGTGTTCCTTCCTAGTTATGATACGCCCCACCGAAATTAATATGGGACGCGTCAGAAGTTGCTATTTTATGCGCCAATAGCCATTGGCGCAATATAGATCTTGCGATTAACCGCGCTCGGCGATAATAGCGTCGGAGACATTCTTAGGAACATCAGCGTATTCGCTAAATTCCATTGAGTATGACGCACGACCCTGGGTCGCTGAGCGCAAGTCGGTTGCGTAACCGAACATTTCCGAAAGCGGTACTTTGGCACGGACAATCTTCAGGCCAGCAGGGCCTTCGTCCATCCCTTCGATCATGCCGCGGCGACGGTTAAGGTCACCAACGACATCACCCATCCAATCTTCCGGAGTGGTTACTTCAACCTTCATCAATGGCTCAAGAATAACAGGTTCCGCCTGTAGCGCACCTTTCTTGAATGCCATAGAACCGGCAATCTTAAATGCCATTTCGTTGGAGTCAACGTCATGGTAAGAACCGTCGAACAGGGTCGCTTTGACATCCAGTACAGGATAGCCAGCCAGCACACCGTTGTTCATCTGCTCTTCGATACCTTTAGCAACAGCACCAATGTACTCTTTCGGTACCACACCACCAACGATTTCGTCCACGAACACGAAACCTTCATCAGGCTCCGACGGTTCGATTTTCAGCCATACGTGACCATATTGACCGCGACCACCAGACTGGCGGACAAACTTACCTTCCACTTCCGTTTTGCCACGGATCGTTTCACGGTATGCCACCTGCGGTTTACCAACGTTACATTCAACGCTGAATTCGCGCTTCATACGGTCAACGATGATATCTAGGTGAAGTTCACCCATACCTGAAATCAAAGTCTGACCAGATTCATCGTCTGTTTCGACGCGGAATGATGGATCTTCTGCAGCCAGTTTACCTAGCGCAATACCCATTTTCTCTTGGTCAGCCTGAGAGCGAGGCTCAACAGCGATTTGAATGACTGGCTCTGGGAATTCCATGCGCTCTAGAACCACTTTATGGTCCTGGTCACACAGGGTGTCACCGGTGGTGACGTTCTTCAGGCCAATCGCTGCCGCGATATCACCCGCACGGATTTCCTTCACTTCTTCACGCTTGTTCGAGTGCATCTGTACGATACGGCCGAAACGCTCGCGTTTTTCTTTTACTGAGTTGTAGACGGTGTCGCCTGAATTTACAACTCCAGAGTAAACGCGCATGAAGGTCAAGGTACCAACGAATGGGTCGGTCGCGATTTTGAACGCAAGCGCTGAGAATGGTTCGTCATCGCTTGAGTGGCGCTCAACTTCGTTACCGTTTTCGTCTTCACCGCGGATCGCTTTCACTTCCGTTGGCGAAGGCAGGAATTCAATCACTGCATCAAGTACAGCCTGAACACCTTTGTTTTTGAATGCTGAACCACAGGTTGCCAGTACGATCTCGTTCGCTAGCGTACGCTGGCGAAGACCGGCCTTGATTTCCGCTTCAGACAGCTCACCTTCTTCAAGGTACTTGTCCATCAGCTCTTCAGTCGCTTCCGCGGCTGATTCAACCAGGTTCTGACGCCATTCCTCAGCAAGCTCAACCATATCAGCTGGAATGTCTTCATAGGTAAATGACATACCCTGATCATCTTCATTCCAGTTGATGGCCTTCATCTTGATAAGGTCAACAACGCCTTTGAATTCGTCTTCAGCACCGATATTCAACTGAATTGGCACTGGGTTCGCACCAAGACGGTTTTTGATCTGGTCAACTACACGCAGGAAGTCAGCACCAGCTCGGTCCATCTTGTTTACGAAAACCATACGCGGTACTTCGTACTTGTCAGCCTGACGCCAAACGGTCTCAGACTGAGGCTCAACACCCGATGAACCACAGAAAACAACAACCGCACCATCAAGTACACGCAATGAACGCTCTACCTCGATGGTAAAGTCAACGTGTCCAGGGGTATCAATGATGTTTACGCGGTGCTCAGGGAACTGAGCTTCCATACCACGCCAGAAGGTTGTAGTGGCAGCAGATGTGATAGTGATACCACGCTCCTGCTCCTGCTCCATCCAGTCCATGGTAGCTGCGCCGTCGTGAACCTCACCAATTTTGTGAGATAAGCCTGTATAGAACAGGATACGCTCGGTAGTTGTTGTTTTACCGGCGTCAACGTGAGCACAAATACCGATGTTACGGTAGCGCTCGATAGGCGTTTTACGAGCCACGGCAGTATCCTCTTACTAAGGGAGTCCTTAGAGTATGGTTTAGGCGCGACAAGCCAAGCTTGCCGCGCCCTATTTGTATTACCGAGGTGATTACCAGCGGTAATGTGCGAACGCTTTGTTCGCGTCTGCCATACGGTGAACGTCTTCACGTTTCTTAACAGCAGAACCTTTGTTGTCAGCCGCATCTAGCATTTCAGCTGCAAGACGCTGAGCCATAGATTTTTCACCACGCTTACGCGCAGCTTCAACCAACCAACGCATAGCTAGTGCGTTACGACGTACTGGACGTACTTCTACAGGCACCTGGTAAGTTGAACCACCCACACGGCGAGACTTAACTTCTACCGCTGGACGTACATTTTCAAGAGCTTTTTCAAAGATAGCTAGGTGTTCTTCACCAGAACGCTCAGCCATTGTGTCTAGTGCAGAGTAAACAATTTTCTCAGCAGTAGATTTCTTACCGTCAACCATTAGGATGTTAACGAATTTTGCCAGCAATTCAGATTTGAACTTTGGATCTGGAAGGATCTTACGCTGACCGATTACGCGACGACGTGGCATGGATATTCTCCGTTGTCTTCTTCAGGTTATCCAAAACTTTTCAGTTTCTTCAAAATTAAATAATTTTAGTGTTTGGCCTTACTTAACGGAATCCATTAAGACTTAGGACGCTTCACACCGTACTTAGAACGACCTTGTTTACGGTCATTTACGCCTGCACAGTCAAGTGCACCACGAACGGTGTGGTAACGCACACCCGGAAGGTCTTTAACACGACCACCACGGATTAGAACAACTGAGTGCTCCTGAAGGTTGTGACCTTCACCGCCGATGTACGATGTTACTTCGAAGCCGTTTGTCAGACGTACACGACAAACTTTACGAAGTGCTGAGTTAGGTTTTTTAGGAGTAGTAGTGTATACACGAGTACATACACCACGCTTCTGTGGGCACGCTTCTAGTGCAGGCACGTTGCTTTTTACAACTTGCTTAGCACGTGGCTTACGTACCAACTGGTTAATAGTTGCCATTAAATAGCTCCTGAAAATATTACTTTCGTAAATGTGAAAAATCTGCCTCCCAACAACAGGAGGACGCGAAATTTTAGGCATCGCACCCAAGGGTGTCAAGATGTAACCAGCGATCAATCAAATGATTATTTCTTAATCAACCTGATATCCACGGGTTTTCCAAGGTTTGAGCATGCCTGTCAGACCCACTTTATTTGCGTTTCGCAGTCGACCGTAAGGCCAACAAAACCTTTATAATCAATAACATTGATATCAGACTTGAGTTTCCCCTCCAGCCCACGCGCAGTCAAATCCTCTGCCAGTAAATAAATTTTTACGCCGGCATCGCGGAACGAAAAAATTGGGCTATTTTCAACCGTAGCAGCGATAACTGCGTCTTGGATCAACAAAATCGAGTCATTTTGGCTGATCACGGCAGCGGCTTCGTCAAAAGCTTGGGACTGAAATGGGGAGCGGGTAAAAATATGGAGCATACGGTGCCTCACCGAATTAGGGCCTAGAATGCCAGCACGCGATGGCAGGCATGCAGATGGTCGGAAAACTCTGCCGCCTCACAGGCAATAACATCAATCAGCAAGTCGTCCGTGGTTAGCCCACGGGCCTGCAAAGACTGGAGACAAACATAAACCTGCTCGATATCGTAGAGTTCGAGCATCTTGAACGTGGCGATATAGTCGCGTGACAAAATCTCTTTCGGCTGCTGACCATCCAGCAACTGGTAGACACCGTCGCCGTGGAAGAACAGCGAAATATCTTCGCTATAGGCGGATGTCGCCAGCACAGCATCCAGGCCTTCACGGCCCGAGGCAACACCATGCGGCGCCTGGCGGAATACAAAACCTAAAGTTGTCATGATGATCCCGTTAGAACTGAATGACGCGATCGGCGGTCAGCATGGCTTCGGCCAAGCCACCCAACCCCGCCTGTACAAAGCCTGCTGCCAGATTGCTGCCTGCCAGCTGATTCTGCTCGGCTTCCTGAGGACCGATGATCCCGCGGCGCAATGCCGCCGCGACACAGGTTTGCAACTCAGTGCCATGCTCCTGTGCTAACTGCTGCCAAGCCGCAACCAAGTCAAACTCATCCGAGGCCGGTGCCGTCAGGGCAGAACCGTTATAAACTCCGTCCTGATAGAAGAACACCCGTGACAAACGGTGCCCTTCAGCCAGTAGCGCGGCGGCAAACTGGTAGGCCGAGCGTGCCGACTGGGTCCCGTAGGCCGGGCCTTCCACCACCAGCACATAGTTCAGGCTCATTTTTCGCCATCCTCGGTTTTACGCTGGCGGATGTAGAGGTAGACCGTATGCTTGGAAATATTGAGACGATCGGCCACCCGGTTGATCGCATCTTTGATATCAAAAATGCCTTTGTCGAACAGTTCCATCACGATCTGGCGGTTCTTGGCATTATTCGACACATTCTTGTCGGCATTGATCTCTTCGATGGTACGCTCGACCGTCTGATCCACCAGCTCGTCGACATCACTGGCGAAGTTGACACTCGAGGCCGCCTGCTTGGCTTCATCAGTCGGCATAAAGGACTGCAGGATCTGCGAGAACGGCGCATCCAAATTGATGTTGATACACAATAGACCGATGATGTCATTGTCGCCATTGCGGATAGCGATAGTGATCGACTTCATCAAATCACCGCCCTTGGCGCGGGTAAAGTAGGCACGAGAGAAGTTACGCTCAGAGCCTTCGATATCTCGCAGCATGCGCAGGGCAAGATCGGTGATCGGCGAGCCCACTTTACGACCAGTATTCTCACCATTGGCAATCTTAATCGCCGACGTGTTCAGATCGGCCAGCGAGTGCAGCACGATTTCACAGAACGGACCAATCAAGGCCGCCAAACCGTCAACCACCGCCTCATACGAACGTAAGATAATGTAATCGTGCTCGCTAAAAGCACGCGGCTCAATCAAGTCACTCTCGACCATCACTTCTGAGCCAAAGTTTTCAGTAGATACCACGCGTCTATCTTCCTTGCTGTTGCCCATTCTATTTAACTTCTGCGCCATAGAAATGGGAAAAATTAATAGAATAGACTATGCCTCGCCGGGAAAAGCTTTCACGGCGATTGATAAATTTTAAAATCTTGCTTGCAAGTTTATCAGATTTCGGACACTAGCCTGAACATTTTCGCGTCATATACAACTAGAATAATAAAAAAACCCAGCAAATGCTGGGTTTTTCAAATCAATGTTATCGGCAAACGGGCTGTCGATTACTGCGTTTCTTCTTCAGAAGCTGGCTTGTCAGCCTTCACGATATCCAGAAGTTCGACTTCGAATACCAGCGTCGAATTAGCCGGGATACTTGGGTTGGCCTGAGAGCCATATGCCAGCTCTGGCGGGATAACGAATGTGAACTTAGAACCAACCGGCATTAGCTGAACACCTTCAGTCCAGCCTGAGATCACCTGGTTTAGCGGGAAGGTTGCCGGTTGGTTGCGGGCGTACGAGCTGTCGAACTCAGTGCCATCGGTCAGCATACCTTTGTAGTGTACCTTAACCGTGTCAGTAGCCGCAGGCTTGTCACCTTCACCTTCCGTTTCAACCTGGTATAGCAGGCCAGAGTCGGTCTTCACCACGCCATCTTTTTTCTCGAACTCGGCACGGTACTCTTCACCGGCTTTCATGTTCTTCTCAGCTTCTTCCTGCGCTTGTTGCATTGCCATTTCCGATACACGCTGATCGAGTGACTGCAACGCCTGCTGGGTTTCTTCCGGCGTTAGGCGGCTATTACCCGCAAACACATCGGTAACGCCCGCCAGTACTTGCTCACGGCTCAGATCCAAGCCCAGCTCTTTCTGCTGATCCAGATTGGCCGCCAAGTATTGGGCCAACGACGCCCCAATTGCGTAAGCAGCTTTGTCATCCTCAGAAGCAAAAGTCGCAGGTGCGGCTTCAGCTGCCACCTGCTCTACTTTTGCAGGCTCTGCCGATTTTGTCTCCGCTGCTTTTTCATCTTGGCAGCCGACAGCTAGCAGGATCGTTGCAGCCAAAACAGACATCTTTAGAACAGGTTTCATGTATTTCTCCATTTTAAACTGAGGCAATGCCTCAAAAATCAGTCTTCAGCCTTTTCATCAAGCGGTATGAAAAGCACTGTAGATCAATATACTAATAAGCACCTTATGAATTCACTGCCGACAGTGCATTCATAAAGCAATGACACTATGTGTTAACCAAGTGGAACAAGACCTTAATGCAAACAAAAAGATACGTGCCATGTTTCATTTTGGCACTTTTCATCCTCACTGGCTGTTTTTTTTCCGGCAAAGAGTTAAATCGCTGGCAACTCGCTCCGGAAGGCACCACCAGTTTCAGCCTCAGCCGGGACGGACGGTTTGCCCTCTACCACTCAGACCAACAAGGTATCGTGCTGTGGGACTTACAGCAAAACAAAAAGTTAGCTGATTTTGGTTCTCAAGATCCATATCACAATACGGTACTCAGCAGCCAGATTTCTGATAACGGCCGCTATGCGATTACCGCCACTGCACAGAACTTTGCTGTCTGGGATCTCGCCTGGGGCCAATCCGAAGGGTTATGGTCCATTTCCGACGGGCTGATCCGCGATGTGGCGATTGCCAACAATGGCCAGCATGTGCTGATGGCGCTGTCCAACAGCAAAGCACTGTACGTCGACTTGGGCAGCGGAAGACGGCTAGAGTTCCTTGCCCACCGAGAAAAAGTCAATTCCGTTGCGATTTCAGCCAATGGCCGTTATGCCCTTTCAGGCGGCAATGACCACTCAGCCTATCTGTGGGATACCCAAAGCGGCCAGATCCTGCAGCACTTTGAGCACCAAAGCCGGATCAGCCGGGTAGCCCTGCAGCGCGACGGTAAACTGGCGATGACCGCCGACGGCAGCAACAATATTCTTATCTGGGATTTGCCAAGCGGCAAACAGGTTTCCTCGCTGGCGGTGCGCCTGCGCCAACAGATTATCTCCAGTGCCCGTTTTTCAGATGATGGCCAACAACTTGCGACCGGCACCCCGGCCCGCCGGATAGAGTTATGGGATACCCAAAGTGGGGACAACCTTGGCCGCTGGGAAGCCGCAGCCAAACAAGATACTCGACCACCCGCCGCGGTGGTGTATGATGTGGCCATTACGCCCGACGGTCATGTGATCTCGGGAACGTCAGCAGGTATCGCCCAGCAGTGGGCGACGGAATAACGCAATGAAAGAAATCGAACAGCTACAGGCCCGTATCGACGAGCTTGAAATGAAGCAGGCTTTCCAGGAGCAAACCATTGAGGACCTCAACCAGGCCCTGACCGAACAGCAGTTCCTGATTGATAAGATGCAGACTCAGTTGAAGTTCATGGTCGGCAAGGTCAAGGGGATGGAGCCATCGAACCTGGCCAGCGAGTCGGAAGAAACTCCACCACCGCATTATTGATTTGAAAATAAAAACGGGAAGCCAATGCTTCCCGTTTTTGATCACTCAATCATTAAGGATGATTAGTGCGAGCAGCCACAGCCGCCTTTTTCTTCGCCGCCGCAGCAGCCTTCTTCGCTGTCACCGTGGTCGTGGTCGCCGCAGCTACCGCCGCCACAACAGCCGCCACCTTGGTGGATGTGGCCGTGAGCGATTTCTTCTTCCGTCGCCGCGCGAACAGCAACAACTTCTACGCCGAAAGTCAGAGTCTGGCCAGCTAGCATATGGTTGCCGTCAACCACAACGTGGTCGCCGTCAACTTCAGTCACTTCTACAGGGATTGGACCCTGGTCAGTGTCTGCTAGGAAACGCATACCAACCGTAATTTCGTCTACGCCCTGGAAAACGTCAGCCGGAACGCGCTGAACCATCGCGTCGATGTGCTCGCCATACGCTTCTTCTGGAGCAACTGTCACTTCAAACTTGTCGCCAGCTTCGCGGCCTTCAAGCGCCTTCTCCAAACCTACGATCAGGTTGTTGTGGCCGTGTAGGTAATCAAGAGGTGCTTCAGTTGTCGACTGATCAACAACCACGCCGTCTTCGGTCTTCACTTGGTAAGCCAGGCTTACTACGATGTCTTTAGCGACTTTCATGTTTACTCCAATTTTGAACTGGGTATCAAAGGATTTCGCCCGCATGATACCGGATAATGGCAGCAAGATGCCAATATTCTGTTTAAGGGCTGTCCAACCTACTTAGTCCTCGGGCTTGAATACCCCGATAACCTGTTGTTTAGTTTGCGAAGAGAGCTGCTCACTCTGCTCGACCGACTGAGGGGCTCTCACATCGTTATGGCCGCAGGCCACACACTCGACCCGCTCGACCTCATTTTCCTGCCACCAGCGCAGCGTATCCTGCTGACTACAGCTTGGACAGACTGCACCGGCGATAAAGCGTTTCTTGGCCATGCTTTCGCTCCTTGCACTGTGTTCGTAGTTGTCACTATCGCTTAGAGGCTGGTCAATCCCAGCCATTATGACGCTCCCGCTCTCCTCGCATCTCCCTATCAAAGATCTCTTCCAGCTCTTTACGCGCTTCACGGGCCCGGGTTGCCAGATGAACATCTTCCGAGTGCTGCGGCAACAGATCTCTTAGCGCGGTAGTATCCAAGCGCCGGAAATGGGCTTCAGCCCGCTTGGCCTGGTAGGGATGCATACCCAGAGATATGAGGGCCTGGCGCCCCAAATCAAGGGCACCGGCAAAAGTTTCGCGGGAAAAGTTCTCAACGCCATGGCTAAGCAACTGGTGAGCTTCAACCCGGCTGCGGGCCCTCGCCAGTACTTTCAGATTGGGAAAGTACTGCTGACACAACTCGACCACTTCCATCACCTCGTCAGGTTCGTCAGTGCAGATGATGATGGCCTCTGCCTTGTCGGCCCCGGCCGCGCGCAGCAAGTCCAGCTGAGTCGCATCGCCGTAATAGACCTTGTAACCGAACTTGCGCAGAAACTGGATTTGGCTCGGATCGCGCTCCAGTACCGTTACCCGGATCTTGTTGGCGAACAGCAAGCGCCCCACCACCTGACCAAAGCGGCCAAAACCGGTAATGATCACCCGGGGCTCGCGGTCAATCACATCGGATTCCAGCTCGGCCTCGGCTTCCGCTTTGAAGGTGCGGACAAACCACTTGTCCTGCAACAGCAAAATAAGCGGCGTCGTCATCATCGACAGACTGACCACCACCAGCAGGAACGCCGATAGCTCACGGCCCAACAGCCCTTCGCCCATTGCCGCGGTAAACAGGACAAAGGCAAACTCCCCGCCTTGGCTGAGGATCGCCGCCATCTGGCTGCGCGACTTGGCGCGGATACCGAAGATACGGGCCAGCGCGTACAGGATCAGGCCCTTGATGCTGATCAGTGCCATCACCGCCAGCAATATCAGCAACGGGTATTGCAGCAGCAGGCCCAGGTTGACGGCCATCCCGACCGAGATAAAAAACAACCCCAGCAACAGCCCCTTGAACGGCTCGATAGCGATTTCTAGCTCGTGCCGGTACTCACTCTCGGCCAGCAGCACGCCAGCCAAGAACGTCCCGAGCGCCATCGACAACCCCAAAGACTGCATGCCTAGGGCAATGCCGATCACCAGCAGCAGAGCTGCGACATTGAATAACTCGCGTACACCGCTCATCACCACCCAGCGAAACAATGGCCGCAACAAAAAGTGGCCGCCAACCAACAAGGCAAGAATACCGCCGATCATCCAGGCAAAATCAATCCAGCTGCCACCACCGCCGCCCGCCAATACCGGCAGTACTGCCAGCATCGGGATCACAGCAATATCCTGGAACAACAGCACCGCAAACCCGGACTGGCCGGTTTCGCTGCCGCCAAGGCTCTGCTCTTCGATCACCCTCAGGGCAATCGCCGTCGATGACAAGGCCAATCCCATCCCGACCACGAGGGCATCACGCCAAGACACCGCTGGCAGCCATGATTGTCCCGCCAACAACAGCACCGAGGCCGCAATCACCAAGCTGGTGACCACCACCTGGCTACCGCCCAGCCCCAAAATCGGCTTACGCATCTGCCACAGCTTCTTGGGGTTAAGCTCCAGGCCAATGAGGAACAGCAGCAGCACCACACCGAATTCGGAAAAATGGAGAATCGCATCGACATCGGAGATCAGCCTCAGCCCCCACGGGCCAATGGCAATCCCCGCCAGCAGATAGCCCAGTACCGAGCCCAACCCCAACCGCTGGGCGATCGGCACCGCCACCACCGCGGCGGCAAGGAAAACGACACTGACCGACAACACATCACTCGCCATACTTCGCCTCCTCCATCAATGCCATTGGTGCTTCCAGCCATTGGCGGTAGTTCTCGGCGTGTTGCTTGCGCTCCTCGGCCGGTATTCGCCGCGCCCAGTGCAGCACCAGCGGAGGCAGCCATTTCATTCGGCACAGCATGGCACTGAGCTCGAACGGGCGAAGGATTTCATCGACACTGCAGCGGTTGTAGCCATCCGGGGTATAGGCTTCCGCCGCCCCGCCGGTGGTGATCACCGAGCGCCAGTACTTGCCTTGGGTCTGGGTGCCCTCACCATGGGCAAACCCCTTACTCAAGACCACATCGATCCACTCCTTGAGCAGCGACGGGCAGGAATACATATACAGCGGGTGTTGGAACACGATGACATCATGATCCCTGACCAGCTCACGCTCGAAGGTGATATCGATAAAGAAGTCGGGATAGGCCGCATAAAGATCATGGACCGTGACATGGGGCAAACGGCCAATTGCCGCCAGCATGGCGCGGTTAGCGACCGAAGCCTCCGGATCGGGATGGGCATAGAGTACGAGTATGCGTGGAAGTCCTTTGGCTGGCATAGCATTCCTTGTTCAGCGGTAAAATAGGTCTATCTCACCATGAGTTACAACTTTTCATTAACCTATATTCACATAATACATAATTGCAGCCAAACAAGTTCGATTAATCAACGTTAACCAAATGCATGCGTCTCTTTTGGTGTTGCTGGGCGATATTAGCGGTCACCGCCGCTTTGCGGTAGACTCCGCACTTATTCTTGCATTTAGTTTTTGCGGAGCGGGCATCCCCGGCACAGTCAATGATCACTTTTTCCGATATCCAACTTCTACGCGGTGGCAAGATCCTGCTTGACCAAGCCACGGCGACTATCCACCCGGGCGACAAGGTCGGTCTGGTCGGCAAAAATGGCTGTGGTAAATCCACCCTGTTTGCCCTGCTCAAGCATGAGCTCAGTGTCGATGCCGGTAACTGCCAGTACCCGGCCAACTGGGAGCTGGCATGGGTCGCCCAGGAAACCCCGGCCCTCGAGCGCGAGGCGCTGGAGTACGTGATTGACGGTGACCGTGAATACCGCCAGCTGGAAGCCGATCTGCACGCCGCCGAGCAAGCTGACAACGGCACCAAGGTCGCGGAGCTGCACGGCAAGCTGGAAGCCATCGGTGGCTACAGTATCCGTGCCCGTGCCGCTGAGCTACTGGACGGCCTGGGCTTTTCGCAGGAGCAAATGAGCTGGCACCTGACCCAATTCTCGGGTGGTTGGCGGATGCGCCTCAACCTTGCCCAGGCCCTGCTGTGCCGCTCCGATCTTCTGCTGCTCGATGAACCGACCAACCACTTGGATCTCGATGCCGTGATGTGGCTGGAGAAATGGCTGCAGAGCTACCGCGGTACCTTGGTGCTGATCTCGCACGACCGTGATTTCCTTGACCCTGTGGTCAACCGGATCATCCATATCGAAAACCAGACCATGAATAGCTACACCGGTAACTACTCGTCGTTTGAAACCCAGCGGGCAGAGAAGCTGATCTTGCAGCAGGCGATGTACCAGAAGCAGCAGAAGCAGATGGCCCACATGCAGTCCTATATCGACCGCTTCCGCTACAAGGCCAGCAAGGCCCGTCAGGCCCAGAGCCGGATCAAGGCGCTGGAGCGAATGGAAAAAGTCCTGCCGGCCCAGTTCGACAACCCGTTCAGCTTCGAATTCCGCGAGCCGAGCGCCCTGCCGAACCCTATCTTGATGATGGACCAAGTTGCCGCCGGCTATGGCGACAACCTGATCCTCGAGAAGATCCGTCTCAATCTGGTGCCGGGCAGCCGCATCGGCCTGCTGGGCCGCAACGGTGCCGGTAAGTCGACCCTGATCAAGATGCTGGCCGGCGAGCTGCCTGCCAAGGCCGGGGATCTGGCCTACTCGCAAGGTGTGAAGATTGGCTACTTTGCCCAGCACCAACTCGAGACCCTGTACATGGACGACACCCCGGTTCAGCATATGGCCCGTATTGCCCCGCAGGCCACCGAGCAGCAACTGCGCGACTATCTCGGAAGCTTCGGCTTCTTGGGTGACAAGGCGCTGGAAAAGGTCGGCCCGTTCTCCGGTGGCGAGAAAGCCCGTCTGGTCTTGGCGCTGATTGTATGGCAGCGCCCTAACCTGTTGCTACTCGATGAACCGACCAACCACCTGGATCTCGACATGCGCCAGGCGCTCACGCTTGCCCTGCAGTCTTATGATGGTGCCATGGTGATTGTCAGCCACGACCGTTTCCTACTGCGTGCTACCACCGATGATCTCTATCTGGTCCATGATCGCCAAGTCGTACCGTTCAACGGTGATCTCAATGACTACCACAAGTGGCTGACCGAACAGCAGCGCAACGAGCGCCGCGAGCTACAGGCCAGCAAGCCGGATGTGACCAAGGACAACAGCGCCGCCTCGCGCAAAGAGCAAAAGCGCCTCGAGGCCGAGCTGCGCAAGCTCACCGCCCCGCTGCGCAAGAAAATCACCCAGCTTGAAACCAAGATGGACAAGCTCAATGCCACTATCGCTGATGCCGAAGCCCAGCTCAGCGACAGCAGCATCTACGAGGCGGAAAACAAGGCACGCCTCAACGAACAGCTGCAGCTTCAAGCCGATGCCAAGTCATCGCTAGAAGAGGTCGAGATGGAATGGATGGAGCTGCAGGAAGAACTCGAGGCGATGGAGCAGCAGCATGCCCCAGAGTAATGCACTGAGCCATGATGCTTTTTGGCAGTTCAGCTACAACCATTATTTCAAGGCGGACGTCGAGGCCGCCTGCCTGGCTCTGCAGACGTTCCACAAAGGTAGCGTCAATCTGGCCCTGCTGATGATCTGGCTCGATGCACAGGCCATTGGCCTCTCGCACGCTCAGCTGCTGCAGCTGGAGGACAGCCTCCAGCCGACCGAAGGCTTGCTCGAGCGCTACCGTCATATGCGCCGAGCACTGAAACCCCAGCTAGATAGCAACGGGTACGAGCAACTCAAGGACTTCGAACTGCAGATGGAGCGCCAGCAACAACATGATTTGATTGCGGCGCTAAACCAAATGCCGCTTCGCCGCGTAGCAGAGCAAGAGCCGGCCGCGAACCTGGCCCGCTATTGCCATCGCCTGGGAGCCATGGCATTAATTGACAAACTGCTGGCGAAATAACATCGAGGTAACGTTATGACAATGGCTTTCCATCCAGCCAAAGGGCTTGCCAATCCCCACCTGCAGACCCTGCTGCCGCGCTTTTTGCGCCGCAGGCCATTGTTCATGCCCCTTACCCAGCGGATCGAGACGCCGGATGGTGACTTCCTCGATTTGGCCTGGACTGCGCCTGCTGCCGACTGCCTGCCCCGCCAACCGGTGCTGATCCTGTTCCACGGCCTGGAAGGCAGCTTCCACAGCCCCTATGCCAACGGTTTGCTCCATGCCGCCAAGCAACAGGGCTGGCTCGGGGTAATGATGCACTTTCGCGGCTGCAGCGGCGAGCTGAACCGCAAGCCACGCGGCTACCATTCGGGGGAAACCAGCGATGCCCGCTTTTTCATCCAGTGGCTGCGCCAGCAACTCCCCGGGCGCCCTTTCTTTGCCGTCGGGGTCTCGCTCGGTGGCAATATGTTGGTCAACTACCTAGCCGAAAGTGGCGACCACTCGCAGCTTACGGCCGCCCAGGTGATTTCTCCCCCGCTGGATCTAGCTGCCTGCTCGGAGCGGATCCAGCAAGGCTTCTCCAAAGTCTACCAGCAGTACCTACTTGGCTCGATGAAGCGCAACCTGGGGCGGAAGATCGCCGCCCTGCCCGATGCGATGCCTCTCTCGGGCGATGATGCCAAACAGCTCGACACCCTGTGGCAATTCGACGAGTTCGTCACCGCGCCGCTGCACGGCTTCAAGGATGCCGCCGATTACTACCAGCGCTGCAGCGGGCTGCCCCGACTGGGCGATGTCGCCATCCCGTTGCGGGTGATCCACGCCAAGGACGACCCGTTCATGACCGAGGCCGTGATCCCCACCGACCCGCTTCCCCCCCATATCCGATATGATCTGTACCAGTACGGCGGCCATGTCGGCTTCGTCACCGGTTCGTGGCGCCAACCGGACTTCTGGCTGGAGAAGACAGTGCCAGCGTGGTTTCACAAAATCCTAGGTTCTAGCTCCTAGTTCAGGAGTGAAACTCTGGGTCCTGCAAACAGAATCTTAAAGCCGACAGCCTGTGTCAAACCTTTAACTTTCTAATATTTCAGGCTTTAACCCATAGGGCCATAGAACCTCAGAGCCTTAGAACCGCTCTTATCCCTCTACAACTGATGTATTTGCCAATATAATCGTCGTATCGTCTGCAACAGAAAAAGTGCCGTTATGAATATCCCTTGGCAAGACATTGATCCCGAAACCCTGACCAACCTCATCGAACATTTCGTCTTGCGCGAAGGGACCGACTACGGTGAACGCGAGCTGTCACTGGCCGCCAAGGTAGCCAGGGTGCGCCAGCAATTGGAAAGCGGCGAGGCGGTGATCGTTTACTCGGAACTGCATGAAACCATCGACATCAAATCCAAACGCCAGTTGGGTCACCGCTAACCCCTCGCAAATTCTGTCGACCCTGCATTTTTGACATCCCGGCTTGACCTTGCCGCCCAGCCCTGTTAATAACTCTTTCCGTTAATGTTAACGACAGGGTTTGTCATGTCTGCAAAACACCCCATTATTGCAGTAACAGGGTCCTCGGGGGCGGGTACGTCTACCACCTCCGAAGCATTCCGTAAGATGTTCAATATGATGGGCATCAATGCTGCCTGGCTTGAAGGCGACAGTTTTCACCGCTTCACCCGTCCGGAAATGGACGTCGAAATCCGCAAGGCCAAAGAGCAAGGCCGCCATATCAGCTATTTCGGGCCCCAGGCCAACGACTTCCCGCTGCTGGAGACTTTCTTCCGCCAGTACGGCGAAGACGGCAGCGGCCAGTTCCGCCGTTACCTGCACACGTTTGACGAAGCCGTGCCGTACAACCAGATGCCAGGCACGTTCACGCCTTGGCAGACCCTGCCAGAAAATACCGACCTGCTGTTCTATGAAGGGCTACACGGCGGGGTGGTTGATGGCGAGGTCAATGCCGCCCAGCATGTCGACCTACTTATCGGCATGGTGCCTATCGTCAACCTCGAGTGGATCCAGAAAATTGTCAGGGACACCCGGGATCGCGGCCACTCCCGCGAGGCGGTAATGGAGTCTATCGTGCGCTCGATGGATGACTACCTCAATTACATCACCCCGCAGTTTTCCCGTACTCATATCAACTTTCAGCGAGTACCAACGGTCGATACCTCCAACCCCCTCAGTGCCAAGGGGATCCCGAGCCTGGATGAAAGCTTCGTGGTGATCCGCTTCCGCGGGATCAAAAATGTCGACTTCCCCTACCTGCTGTCGATGATTCAGGGCTCGTTTATGTCGCGCCACAACACCCTAGTGGTACCCGGCGGCAAGATGAGCTTCGCGATGGAGCTCATCATGCGGCCGCTGATCCAGCAGCTGATTGATACGGGGAAGATCGGGTAAGAGCGGCGATAGGCGATAGGCGATAGGCGATAGGCGATAGGCGATAGGCGATAGGCGATAGGCGATAGGCGATAGGCGATAGGCGGGATTTTACTCTGCCCCTGGCCCATCGCCATCTTTTGCCGCAGTATTACTCTTCTACCACCTCATACGAATGGGTCATCTCGACCCCTTCCCCCAACATCAGGCATACCGAGCAGTATTTTTCCAGCGAGTCTGTCACCATCTTGGCCACAACGGCTTCATCCAAGTTTTCTCCGGTAACGACGAAATGCAAGTTGGCCGTGGTAAAAATACGCGGGGCCTGCTCGCGCCGAACCGAGGAGATCTGCGCTTCGCAACCGGTAATTTTCTGCCCCGCCGACTTGAGACCGTCAACCACATCCACCGAGCTACACCCGCCTGCAGCCATCAACACCAACTCCATCGGACTCGGTGCTTTTTCGCCACCGTTACCGTCCATAACCACGCTGTGGCCAGAATTTGACTGTCCTAGAAAGGTCATATTCTCGACCCATTTCACTCGTGATTGCATTGCTTTCTCCTTACAACTTTTAGGGGCTTTTGGCACTATCTAGCAACTGTGTGATCATGTGCACACTTATGACTACAAAATGGCCTTTTCAGATAGATCAATATCAAGAAAAGCGCGCCGAAAAAAGATAAAATCTGAACTAATTATTCACGTGAGCTTGCAGCCCAGCGGTTGACTGAATATCCTAAACGACGAGCTAATTATGATTAGGCCCAGCCTCATTTTGAAGGACGTCGTTGTTGGGCAACAAACGCAGAGGAAGTTAGTAATATGGTTCCAGGTAAACCTCAAACAGATCCAACTCTAGAGTGGTTTCTTTCCCATTGCCACATTCATAAATACCCATCAAAGAGTACTTTGATCCACGCGGGTGAAAAAGCAGAGACGCTCTACTACATCGTCAAAGGTTCTGTTGCGGTCCTGATCAAGGATGAAGAAGGTAAGGAAATGATCCTGTCTTACCTAAACCAAGGTGACTTCATCGGTGAATTAGGCCTATTCGAAGAAGGCCAGGAGCGTACCGCATGGGTTCGTGCCAAGACCCCTTGTGAAGTCGCAGAAATTTCGTTCAAGAAATTCCGCCAGCTTATCCAGGTCAACCCGGATATCCTGATGCGCCTGTCAGCACAGATGGCAAGCCGCCTTCAGGTGACCAGCCAGAAAGTCGGTGACTTGGCGTTCTTGGATGTTACCGGCCGTATCGCACAGACGCTATTGAACCTGGCCAAACAGCCAGATGCAATGACTCACCCAGACGGTATGCAGATCAAGATCACCCGCCAGGAAATCGGCCAGATTGTTGGCTGTTCCCGCGAAACTGTGGGCCGCATTTTGAAGATGCTGGAAGAGCAGAACCTGATCTCCGCCCATGGTAAAACCATTGTTGTTTACGGTACGCGCTAAGCAACCCGTTGAAACAAGTCGATCCCCAAAAGCCGCATCATGCGGCTTTTTTATTGCCGTTCGCCAACCCTTTTCATACTTACACAGCATTAGTGTCTAGTGCATCACTGTTTTTATGCTTGTATCTATTCCGTCCAATGCTACATTGTGCATATCAACCCTCATCACCTGTAATGGAATACCGGTATGGATATCGAACGCTATTCGCCACACAGCTCTCACCACGTACAGCGCGGGGTCATTTCACCGCTTCCAGATACCATCGAAATGACCGGGTTCAGTGACAGCCGCCACTATCTCGAGCAGCACGAAAGGGTGAAACGCTATCCGCCAGAAACGCACCTGGGCTACCCACTCGACAGTTTCAAGCATTAGTGCAGTCCATAGAACAAGCCTGCGACCACGGAGGCCACAGGCGCTAGGGCTTACACTAACCGCTGCGAGTACGACAGCGTCAGTTTACATCGGTACTTTCGAAGATCTTGTCAGCTGACGCCTCAACAAAACCGGAATACAGCTCACCGTCTTCCTTAGGGTAACGCTTGGCAAACTCATAGAAGCCGCCGGGAATGGTATAGACACCATCGGTAAAACCGACCTCTACCCTATCTGCCATGGTCGACGACTGCTCCAACATCACCTCGGGGCTCCCCTTGACCTCACCGCCTGAGCTATTGATTTCAAACCCGTTGTGGCGCAGCAGGTGATTGACCTCGGCCACCTCGGTAAACTGCTCGAGCTGATTGAGGCTGACGGTGAAATGATTGGCACCAAAGCCATGGGCGGCCAGCCAGCCGGCATACTCGCTCTCGGCCGCCAGCAACTCATAGGTCGCGTAGTCCAGGTCCCATAACCGGCCACCATACAAAAAGGCTGGATCATGCATGGCCTGCTCGGGCACCTGTTCAACCAGATCCCTGACCGTTTGCTGCAGCAGGGAGCTAAACTGGCCGACCATCAATTCGCTGATAAACACTTTGGGTGCCAATGGGTTGGGATGCTCAAAATGCTCGGCGTACAGCTTTTTGGCCTCGAAGTGGTAGCGGCCACACGGCTTGTAACCAAGCGCGATAAACGGGGCCGCCAACCGGTCAAGACCGACCATCGGTAAGTTAAATGTCCGCAGCGCAATATGGTCGTTGAGCAGCGGCTCCTCCTCGGTCAGCAGATCGTGAACCTGAGCAGCCGAGGGGCACAGACGCTGGATATAATCCTGCCATAACTGTTCAAATAGTTGCTCTACCCTTTCCATGTGCTCGCTATCCTCTTTGGCTAGTGAATGATTGACGATGGCTCTCACAGCGTGAGACCCGGTGAAAGCTGAGCGGGTAACTCCGGCTTCTCACCTTCCATCGATGCCATCGGGTATGCACAGTAGTCTGCCGCGTAATACGCACTCGGCCGTAAGTTCCCCGACGCCCCCGGGCCGCCGAATGGCGCATCGCCACTGGCTCCCGTTAGCTGGCGGTTGCGATTAACGATCCCGGCCCGGATATGCTCGACAAAATACTGCCACTCGCTGTCGTCGGTCGACACCAGACCTGCCGACAGGCCGTAGCGGGTATCATTGGCCTTCTCCACCGCCTCAACCAGCTCGCCGTAGCGGGCAACTTGCAGCAATGGACCAAAATATTCTTCATCCGGCAACTCGGCAATCTGGCTGACCTCGATGATCCCCGGAGTGACAATCGCCCCCTGGCCACGGGTCGCCGGTAGTAGCGGCTCGCCGCCCATCTCAACCAATCGTGACTGGGCCTGGATAATGTTGTCAGCGGCCTGGAGCGAGACTTGCGCCCCCATAAATGGTGCCGGCTCGTCAAACTGGCCGCCCACCCGGATTTGCCGGGTCAGCTCAATCAAACGGGCCAAAATACGATCACCTTCCTCGCCAGACGGCAGATAGAGCCGTCGGGCACAAGTACAACGCTGGCCGGCACTGATAAAGGCAGACTGAATAATAGTGTAGACAGTCGCATCCAGCTCGCCAAAGTGGCGGGAGATCACCATCGGGTTGTTGCCCCCCATCTCGAGTGCCAACATCTTACCCGGCTGGCCGGCAAACTGGCGGTGCAGTAGGTGACCGGTATTGGCACTGCCGGTAAAGAGCAAACCATCGATTCCTTTCGCGCCGGCAAGGGCTTCGCCGGTTTCCCTGGTCCCTTGAACCAGGTTAATAACCCCGTCCGGTAACCCGGCCTGCTGCCACAGTTTCATGGTTTCCTCGGCCACTTTTGGCGTCAGATCAGAGGGTTTGAACACCACGGTATTGCCCGCCAGTAACGCCGGCACAATATGGCCGTTAGGCAAATGGCCCGGGAAATTGTAAGGCCCGAAGACGGCCATCACCCCCAACGGACGGTGGCGCAGCACAGCCTGGGTACCTGCCACCTCTTTCTGCTTCTCGCCGGTCCGCTCATGGTAAGCGCGCACCGATATCGCAATCTTGCCGACCATAGCCCCGGCTTCGGTGCGGGTCTCCCACAGCGGCTTGCCGGTTTCCTCGGCAATCACCACCGCAATGGCCTCGCTGTGGGCCTTGACCAACTCGGCAAACCGTTCGACTATCGCCTGGCGCTCGGCAAACGGGGTATTGCGCCAGCCCACCAGGGCTGCCCTCGCGGCAGACACCGCCTGCTCGACCTGCTCAGCCGTTGCGGCCTGGCCCTGCCACACCACTTCAGCGGTATAGGGATTGAGCGACTGCATCGCCTGCCCTTCGCCGGCGAGCCAGCGACCTGCAATCCATTGAGTCATGATGTTCTCCTTTACTGGGCGATCAGGCGCACCTGATCCCCTTGTTTAACGTCCAGCGCCTCAGCCGCCTCAGGGCTAAGCAGCGCGGTGCCATCCAGCACATCAACCTTGTCGACCACCGCACGGAAGTGGGTAAATGAAGTGTTGCTGACAATGCAATCGGCCAGCCCGGCCGGTTGGCCGATCTCGACCCGACACACCTGAGAATGGCGGACCGACTCGATATTTCTGACATCGCACTCAACAGTCGGGCCGGCATCAAAAATATCGACATAACCACGGCAGGTGAACCCCTCTTTCTCCAGCAGACGCAGTGCCGGGCGGGTTTTCTCATGCACTTCACCGATCACCGCCTGGGCTTCGGGACTGAGCAAGTTGACGTAAATCGGCAGCTTTGGCATCAAATCGGCGATAAAGCCCTTCTTGCCGATACCAGTCAGGTAGTCAGCCAGGGTAAAGTCAATCGAGAAGAAGTGCTCTTTTAGCCATTCCCAGAACGGGGAATTACCGTCTTCATCCGATACCCCGCGCATCTCTGCGATCACCGTCTTGTCAAAGCGCTCCGGGTGCTGTGCCATCATCAGGAAACGACACTTAGACAGCAGGCGGCCATTGAGCCCCTGTCGCCACTCCGGACGCAGGAACAAAGTACAAAGCTCACTCACGCCGGTGTAGTCATTGCCGAAAGTCAGCACCTTGACCACGTTATGGACATTGAGCCGGCGAGACGAGTGGACCACGGTACTCAGGTGGTAGGTATAAAACGGATTATCTAACCCAATAGCGGCTTCGATCGCCGTCGTCCCAGCAATTTCCCCGGTCTCGGTATCTTCCGCCACCATCAGGTATCCTTCCGTGCCCGGTTGGATCACCGACTTGGCAAAACTCTCTTCGGAATGTTGAATCCGGTTGGCGAGGATTTCCTCGTTAACCGGTAGCGAGGTGAAACCATGGCCTGACTCTTGCGCGCACTGTAGTAGTGCCGGCAGATCCGCGGCAGTAATAGGACGTATAACCAGCATCGAACTCCCTCCTGATGCAAGCTGCAGCAATGCTGCCAACTAATGAGAAACCGGCACGGGGCCGGAGGTTGCGGCCAAGCTCCTGCCAGCCGCCCCCGGTTAACATAGACTATGAATAAATTTTGGCGATGGCACGTTCAAGCCGGGCCATGCCCTCGTCGATATCAGCTTTGTCAATCACCAGCGATGGCGTGAAGCGCACAACATTGGCCCCGGCTACCAGCACCATCAACCCTTCTTCACCGGCGGCAACAAGGATATCTCTTGCCCGGCCCTGCCACTCCTCATTGAGTGCCGCCCCCAGCAACAAGCCTTTGCCGCGAATTTCGGCAAACACCGGATACTTGGCATTGATTGTGGCAAGGGCTTCGCGGAACCATTGCTCGCGCTGCCTGACTCCCGCCAGCACTTCCGGCTTGGTCACTTCACTGACCACCGCCTCGGCCACCGCACAAGCCAGCGGGTTACCACCGTATGTCGAGCCATGGGTACCGACTTTAAGATGCGCAGCCAGTTCGGTTGTGGTCAACATCGCACCGATAGGAAAACCGCCGCCAAGGGATTTGGCGGTACTGAGGATATCCGGCGTCACTCCCAACCCCTGGTAGGCATAGAAATCCCCCGTCCGGCCATTCCCGGTCTGCACCTCGTCGAAGATCAGCAAGGCATTGTGCTTGTTGCACAGCTCGCGAACGCCCTGAACAAACTCAGGTGTCGGCGATACAATACCGCCTTCGCCCTGCAGCGGCTCCATCATGATCGCACAGGTCCGCTCCGACATGTGCTCGGCCAGACTGGCCAGGTCGTTATAGGCAAGATGGGTAACCGCACCCGGCTTGGGCCCGAAACCATCGGAATACGCTTCCTGGCCACCGACAGTCACGGTGAAAAAGGTCCGGCCGTGAAACCCTTGCTTGAAGGAGATAATCTCGGACTTCTCCGGGCCATATTTATCCGCTGCATAACGACGGGCCAGCTTCAACGCAGCCTCATTGGCCTCGGCCCCGGAGTTGGCAAAAAAGACTTTTTCGGCAAAGCTGTGTTCGGTGAGCAGCTTAGCCAATCGCAGTGCCGGCTCGTTGGTCATCACATTGCTGAGATGCCAGATCTTCTCAGCCTGTGCCTTGAGCGCATCCACCATCACCGGGTGACAATGGCCCAAACAGCTCACCGCGATGCCGCCGGCAAAATCAATATACTCCCGCCCGTCTTGGTCCCACACCCGAGCACCTTGCCCCTTGACCGGGATCATCTGCATCGGTGCGTAACATGGCACCATTACTTCATCGAACACCTGACGATCGACGCTATACTCCTTTGCCATTATCGTTTCCTTCTCTCGTTTTTGCCTTAAGCATAGTATTTACATTTTATTAACCAATTCCAATAGCAGAATATTTTTTTATTCCCGCTAGGTTACCGGTTAATTACCTACAAAATACATATTTATGCGGGGTTGTGGAAAACTTATTAAGCCCAGTTCACTAAAAGGTGTTTTTCCTGCAAGGAAATAAAATCATTTTCCGCCCCGAAGCTGCATAATTTTTCCGTGCCAAAAAAAGCAAAAAAGCTAAGTAAATGTTAAGAAAGGTGACAAGGATCGCGCCATTGAGACGGCCCAGGAGACAGATTCCACGAATTTTGGTGCAGAGATGAACGAGGGGGCGGACAAAAAATGAGGCACAAACCGGGCGTGGCAGCATTTCCTGCTGCCAGCGGCTGACACACTCAACGGCGAAGGAAATTCGCCAGCAGCTGATGGCCCTGCTCGGTCAGGACACTTTCCGGGTGGAACTGGACCCCTTCGATCGGCAGCGTTTTATGGCGGATCCCCATGATTTCATCGCGCACGCCGTCTTTTTCCGTCCACGCCGTGACTTCAAAGCAATCAGGCAACGTCTCAGCCTTGACCACCAGCGAATGATAGCGGGTCACGGTGAGCGGGTTATTCAGCCCGGCAAACACGCTGCGGTCGGTATGGATAACCGGGGAGGTCTTGCCGTGCATCACCTGGCGGGCGCGGACGACGTCGCCACCAAACACCTGTGCAATGGACTGATGGCCGAGGCAAACCCCGAGGATTGGCAGCTTGCCGGCAAAATGGCGGATAGCCGCCAGCGAGATCCCCGCTTCATTCGGGGTACAGGGGCCCGGCGAGATCACCAGGTGGGACGGGGCCAGCGCCTCGATGCCAGCAATATCGATGTCATCATTACGTACCACCTTCACCTCGGCCCCCAGCTCACAGAAATACTGGTACAGGTTGTAGGTAAACGAGTCGTAGTTATCGATCATCAATAGCATGGGTACTTCTGCTCCCTGGAAAATACAGCGGCCTATTGTGCAGCAGGACAGCAGAAAGGCAAGCATAGACGAAAAAAAACCGGCCAGAGGCCGGTTTTCGGTGTTTAGCGCTGCGCTGGCATTATGGGCGAGCCACAAAACCGACTGCTGCGTACGCTTTCTTGAGCGTTTCAGCTGCGCGGGCAGACGCCTTCTCGGCACCGGCTTTCATCACCTCGTCAAGGAAGGCACGGTCAGCGCGGATACGGTGGTATTCCGACTGGATAGGCTCGAGCATCGCCACAATCGCTTCACCGACGTCTTTCTTGAACGGGCCGTACATCTCAACGCCTTGGTACTGCGCTTCGATTTCAGCAAACGTCTTGCCGGTTGCTGCCGAGTACAGCCCCATCAGGTTGGAGATCCCGGCTTTGTTCTCGATATCGTGGGCGATACGCGGTGGTGTTTCAGTATCGGTCTGGGCCTTGTTGATCTTCTTGATGATCGCCTTCGGCTCTTCCAGCAGGGTGATCACGTTCTTGCGGTTATCATCCGACTTCGACATCTTCTTGGTTGCGTCCTGCAGGCTCATCACGCGTGCGTTGACGGTCGGGATGTATGGTTCAGGCACCTGGAAGATCGCTTCGCCATCGCCGTAGATGTTGTTGAAACGGGTCGCGATATCACGCGCCAGCTCAAGGTGCTGTTTCTGATCGCTGCCAACCGGTACTTGGTGGGCACCGTATAGCAGGATATCGGCCGCCATCAGTACCGGGTAGCCGAACAGGCCAACGTTCACATCGTTGGCGTGGCGCTGCGACTTGTCCTTGAACTGGGTCATGCGGCTCAGCTCACCCATCTGAGTGTAGCAATTCAGCAACCAGCCAAGCTGGGCATGCTCAGGCACGTGCGACTGAACAAACAGGGTGCTCTTCTTTGGATCTACACCAACAGCCAAGCAAATCGCCAGCGCGTCCAGTGTCGCTTCGTGCAGCGCTTTTGGGTCCTGGCGCACAGTGATGGCATGCAGGTCTACAACACAGTACTGGCAATCATAATCATCCTGCATCTGTTCCCACTGACGCAGCGCACCCAGATAATTACCGATACTTAATTCACCTGAAGGCTGTACGCCACTCAATACAATGGGTTTGGTCATGATGAGATTTTCCTATGTCACAAAAAAGCTGCGGCTCTCTGCCGCAGACACAATATCAATCCAGGCTCGGCACAACACCGAACGTACTAGCCGCCTAGTTTAACCACTTCTGCCAAGTGACTGAAGTGATCCAGTACAATATCTGGGTTACTTTCGCTGATCGGCTGGCCATAGTTGTAGCCGTAAGTCAGCCCCACAACATAACATGACGCCGCTTTCGCCGCCAAGATATCGTTACGGGAGTCACCGACCATCAACATCTTCTCTGCCGTGATCTGGTGTTTGTCGAGCAGCCAGTTCAGGGCATATGGATCCGGTTTTTTCAGCGGGAAGGTATCACCACCGATGACATCGACAAAATACTCGGCGATGCCATGTTCTTCCAGCAAGTGCGGTACGAACTGAGCCGGCTTGTTGGTCACGATAGCCATCGGGACTCCAGCCTCATGGAAAGCCGCCAGTGTCTCTTTTACCCCAGGGTAAAGCGCGCTCTTTTCATGACCGCCTTCTTCGTAGAAGCGATCAAACAACGCCCTGGCTTCACGGTGCAAGGCAGGGTCGAGATCCGGGTCAACATCAACACTCTGGCTCAGGGCACGGCCGATCAGAATATCGGCCCCGTTGCCAATCCAAGTGGTGACCTGCTCAACCGTCACACCCGCACGGCCCAGGGCGCGCATGGTCTTGTCTGCAGCGTCAGCCAAGTCCGGCACGCTGTCGAGCAGCGTGCCGTCGAGGTCAAAAGCAATAAAATCAATACCGCTCAACTGGCTCATTAGCGCTCAACCTTGGCCAGCTCAGCACGCATTTCATCGATCACTGCCTTGTAGTCCGGCTGGCTGAAAATCGCCGAGCCTGCCACAAACATATCCGCACCGGCTTCGGCGATTTCACGGATATTGTCAACCTTCACCCCACCATCGATTTCAAGGCGGATCTGGCGGCCTGAAGCGTCGATGCGCTTGCGCACTTCACGCAGCTTGTCCAGTGTCGCAGGAATGAACGACTGGCCGCCGAAGCCAGGGTTCACCGACATCAGCAGGATCATGTCGACCTTGTCCATGATGTAGTCAAGGTAGTGCAGCGGGGTCGCCGGGTTGAATACCACACCGGCCTGGCAGCCGTGCTCTTTGATCAACTGCAGTGAACGGTCTAGGTGCTCGGTCGCTTCGGCATGGATGGTGATCATGGTTGCGCCCGCCTTGGCAAAGTCAGGGATAATGCGATCCACCGGCTTCACCATCAGGTGTACGTCGATCGGCGCGGTAATACCGTAGTCACGCAGGGCCTTACACACCGGCGCACCAAAAGTCAGGTTCGGTACGTAGTGGTTGTCCATCACGTCAAAGTGCACAACATCGGCACCTGCTGCCAATACTTTCTCTACATCCTCGCCAAGACGAGCAAAATCTGCAGACAGGATAGATGGAGCGATCAAAAAGTCCTTCATGTTCAGCCTCTATACGGTACAAACGAAAACGTTATCGGAAGTCGGCGCAATTCTACCCGATCCTCAAGATGATGTCTTACCGGATTTCATTATGGGTGTGCCACAGGGCAGCTACACTTATGTTCGGGCAGCCGGATCTCGCAAGCGGTAGATATAGAAACTCACAGTGACTTTTTTATACGGAGATAAGCCATGGCCGAGCGCAAACCGCCCCGCCCCAACTTAGTGAAAAGCGTCGCCGGGGCACTATTTGGGGTACAGTCGGAGAAAAACAGGGAGATAGATTTCAGCCAGCAGCGTCCGCTGCCATTTATTGTGGCCGGGATCGCTGCTATCGCATTATTTGTCGGAGTGTTGGTCGCTATCAGCCAGCTGGTAACGAATAGCTAGCCGGCAGAGTTTAATTTTGTGGCGGCTTAAACAGGGCCAGCAACTCATCGACCTTGTTACGGCCACCGCCATTGCGGCTGATGGTGCGCTTGACCTTAACCACAGACAGCTCGGCACCGTGGTACAAGCGGCGGGTCAAGGTGGTGTCGTGGTTGGAGATCAGCACCGGAATATCGCGCTCAGTCGCCGCCTTCTCGGCGGCATCGGCCAAAGCCGCCTGATCATCGAGGCTGAAGCCATTGCCGGCATATGACGTAAAGTTGGCCGTGGTCGAGAGCGGGGCATACGGCGGATCGCAGTACACCACACACCCCTTGCGCGCCCGCGAAAAAGTCTGCTGGTAGCCTTCGCAGACAAAGGTCGCCCGCTTGGCTTTTTCGGCAAAGAAATACAGCTCATCTTCCGGGAAGTAAGGTTTCTTGTACGAACCGAACGGCACGTTGAAGCCACCTTTCTTGTTGTAGCGGCACAATCCGTTGAAACCGTGGCGGTTCATATACAGAAAGTACAAGGAGCGCAGGTACGGATCCCGGGTGTTGTTGAACGCCTCACGGATCTCCAGGTACGCCCCCTTCTGGTTGTATTCCGGGGTAAACATCGCCTTGGAGTCACGCACATACTGCTCGGGACTGTCCTTGAGGATATTGTAGAGGTTTATCAAGTCGGGATTGATATCGGCAAGCAGGTACTGCTCGAAGTCCGTATTGAGAAAAACCGAGCCGGCACCGACAAAGGGCTCGACCAGTTTTCTCGCAGGCGGCAGGTGGCGCTCGATCTCCTCGACCAGAGAATATTTACCTCCAGCCCATTTCAGGAATGCACGATGCTTTTTCATTCAGCTGACCACCAATACCGACTTTGTAACGAAAGGTGGCGGATTGTACACCATTTCAATCTGTGTCTGTACCGCTTGAGGGAAATATCTGACAAAGAAACGGGTTATTTAGCCCGATCCATTTCGGTATGGATCTGACGGTAAGATTTCACCCAGGGATCAACCGACTGCAACCGGGCCGGCAGACGGCTTTCGGCAAGGCGTGCCGACTGCACATCCGGGTAATCGCCGGTGACGATAATAAACCACGCCACACCGTTGCGACGGGTTTCGTACACATCGGCCAAGGTTTCGATATCATAATCGAGGATAAACTGCTGGGCGGTCGGCAATGAGCGCATTGCCGCCAGCTGCAAGGCATAGTGCTCAGGCGCAACACCACGCAGCTTGCTGCCCAACTCTTGAGCGGCAACAGGAGTGGCAGCGACAACCGATGCCCCTTCCTCTACCGCCGCCCCTTCCTCTACCGCAGAGTCTTCTGTGGCACCAAGCCCGGTCACGTCAACCGGCGGCTCAGCTTGGGCCGCGGAGTCTTCCCCCGCCACGGGGACTGGCTGCAGGCTGTCACTATCGGGGTGAACTTCAGGCAGCGCTACCGGCTGCCCTTCGGGCAAGTTCGGCTGCAGGCTGTCCTGGCGTTCGGCGACCGCCTGCTCGCCAGTACCGCCGAGCTGCTGTTCGTCCAGCATCGCGTCGACCACATCAGAAGGCACGACAACCCGTGGGGCACTATCACGCCGGCCGACCGTCAGCCCTTCGACCGACACATCCGGCGGCAGGGCATGGCTGTCCTCTTCTACGGTCAGCGTCGAGTCCGGTGCCTGCGAAACCGCATTCCCGTCGACGATGGCCGTATCAGCCGGCTCATCCGGCAAGCGATCCAATTGTGCTTGAGGGATCCCCCCCTGGGTCGGGCGCTCATCGCCAGGCGGCATGAACCACCAGGCTATCACGGCAGCCACAACCACAACCAATCCGCCCAGCAGCGCCAGCGGCGATACCTTGCGGGATACTTTTTCAGCCATATCCTTATCCTCTGCTAATTCGAGCTTGAGCAACTCCCCCGGCAGCGGGGCGCAGCTTGAAGCCAGCTCGCGGATCCGCCGCCTTCCCTGTGCATCAATGTGCTCGCCATCAAACAACATTTCGACCATCAACTGGGCTTCTTGTTCCGACAGCGGACCGATTTCCACCTCCAGCGGCGCGTTGCCCTGGCCCTGCACCAGCTGGCCCAGGTATTTATCCAGCCTGCTGCTGAGGCTAAACAGCAGCACATTGACCTGCCAGTCCGGGTACAGACGGGCCTGCTGCACAATCCCCCACAGCTCAGCCACCAGCTCCTGGCTCAGCAAATGCGCATCATCCACCACGATCAACGCATTGACCGGCTGGCCCTGACACAAACGTTCAAGACTCTGGCCAAGCGGGTCCTGTTCATTAAACACGGCACGGGGAGCAAGCTGCTGGAGGATAATCGAGCGGTGCTGACCGTCCTGCTGGTTGGGATGGCAAAGCAGCAAAGACTGGCGGGAGTCACCGGCCCAGTGTTCGAGGTAACGCTGGGAGAGCCAGGTTTTGCCGGCCCCTTCATTACCCGTCACCTGGATAAGGTTGGAGCTAAAGCGGGTGAGAAACTGCAGTCGGGAAAGAAGCTGGACTTGGGAATCCAAATCCAGCGGGTTCAGGTGTAGGCCGCGGCTCATAGGCAACCTACGGGATCAGGCTTGTACCGCTTGGCGCAGTACGTCTTCCGGTACGCCAGCGACAACTTCTGCACTGCCAATACCGGTCGGCAGGATCAAACGCAGCTGACCTGAAAGTACTTTTTTGTCTCGCATCATATGCTTCATGTAAGCCTCAAAGTCCATCCCTGCCGGGCCTTTTACCGGCAGGTTGGCTTTTTCCAGCAAGCGGATAATACGCTCGACCTGTTCCTCTGCGATAAGCCCCTGCAGTTGTGCGGTACGGGCAGCCTGTACCGTGCCAGCAGCCACCGCTTCTCCGTGTAGCCAGTTGCCATAGCCCATTTCGGCCTCGATAGCATGACCGAAGGTATGGCCAAGGTTAAGCAATGCCCTAACCCCCGATTCCTTTTCGTCGGCCGCCACCACATCGGCTTTGATTTGGCAGCAACGGGCAATGGCATAACTCAGGGCATCATTATCAAGGGCTTGAAGCTTGTCGATGTTCTGTTCGAGCCAAACAAAAAAATCAGCGTCGACAATAATGCCGTACTTGATCACTTCCGCCATACCTGCTGCAAACTCGCGGGCAGGCAAGGTCTGCAGGCAGTGGTTATCGATCACTACCGCTTTGGGCTGATAGAACGCCCCAACCATATTTTTGCCCAGCGGATGGTTGACCGCCGTCTTGCCGCCGACCGAGGAGTCGACCTGGGCCAGCAATGTGGTCGGTACTTGCACGAAGTCCACCCCGCGCTGGAAGCAGGCAGCCGCAAAGCCGACGATATCCCCAATCACCCCGCCGCCCAGGGCGACAAGGACCACATCACGGCCATAGTTACCTTCCAGCAGGAAAGACATGATCTGGTTGAAAGTATCGAGGGTTTTATACTGCTCGCCGTCGGGCAGTGACAGCAATGCGACTTCGCTTGGCAGCGAACGGATAGTCCCGATGATCTGCTCGGCATACAGCGGGGCTACCGTTTCATTACTGACCACAACAACGCGTCGGCCTGCCGGGATGGCAGAGGAAAACAACGCCGGGTTATCAAATAACTCGGCGCCGATTGAGATAGGGTAACTTCTGTCACCAAGATTGACGTTGATCCGTTCCATGGTCAGCTCTCTTTTCGATTAGCGCTCTTCTAGCATTTTGATGATTTGGTTAGCAACTACCTTGGCGCTCTGATCATCAGTGCGAACCACGTAGTCTGCTACTTCTTCATACAACGGATTACGCTCGTCTGCAAGTGATTCCAATACGTCGCGAGGAGTATCAGTTTGCAGTAGTGGACGCTTTTTATCGCGCTGAGTACGTGCCAGCTGCTTCTCGATAGTCGTCTCAAGGTAGACCACAATGCCACGGGCAGAAAGGCGGTTACGGCTTTCTTTGCTCTTCACCGAGCCACCACCCGTTGCCAGAACAATCCCCTGCTTCTGAGTCAGATCGTCAATCACGTTCTCTTCACGAGTACGGAAACCGTCTTCACCTTCAACATCGAATACCCAGCTAATGTCAGCACCGGTACGCTCTTCAATCACAGTATCTGAATCAAAGAACTCCATATGCAGCTGCTGTGCAAGGTGTCTACCGATAGTACTTTTGCCGGCACCCATTGGGCCGACCAGGAAAATATTTCGTTTTTCAGCCATTTTTAGCAATATTTACGCGCGGTTAATAAAACGACACCGCCCGCAGGCTTCGATAAATCAAGCCCGAGGCGCCAACTTCCTCACATTTAATTCGTGATAAGATCGAAAATTATCTCAGGACAAGGCCGCTGTTGGCAATAGCTAGGTGGGGATTAATTCCGTTCTGGCGCAATGCTGGGACGATTATTGTCCCAGCGCGCGGCCAAATTCATCACTGGTAGACAATTTTGGGCGTGACAAAAATCAGCAGCTCCTTCTTGCCCAGCTCTTCCAGCCGATGGCGGAACAGTGCCCCCAGCACGGGCAAATCCCCCAGCAGCGGCACCTTGCGTACCGCATTAGTGATGGCATGCTGGTAGATCCCGCCGAGCACCACCGTCTCGCCGTTTGCCACCAGCACCTGGGTACCGATACGCTGGGTGTCGATGGCCACCGCTTCGCCCGTTCCGGTTTGCACCACCTTACCTTTTTTGTCCTGGGTCACCACCAGATCCAGCACCAAGTTTCCGTCCGAGGTAATTTGCGGGGTCACCATCAGACTCAGCACCGCTTTCTTGAAGCTGACCGAAACGGCACCGCTGGAAGCCGCCTCGAGGTAGGGAATTTCAGTCCCCTGCTCGATGTAGGCCATTTTCTTGTTGGTGGTCACCAACCTCGGACTGGAGATCACTTCGGCCTTCTGTTCCGACTGCAGGGCCGAGAGCTCCAGGTCGAGCAAGATATCGCCCATTTTGGCGACCTGGAAGGCAATGCTCGAGGCACCGGGAGAGGTTGCCCCCAGGTTGACATTGAGGAAGTTCTCCACCGCCTTCTCGCCATCGGTGATATCCAACAACCCGGCCGACGCCAAATTCCCTTCAATCGAGCCACCTAGTGTCGAGCTGCCATTGGTCTTGAGGATCCCCCAGCGGACGCCCAGTTCATCGATATCCCCCTCGTTGATGGTAACAATCCTGGCTTCGATTTCGACCTGCTGTACCGGGATGTCGAGCGCCGCCACAATGTCACGGATATTAGCCAGGCTGTCTGGAATATCATTGATGATCAGAGAGTTGGTGCGCTCATCGATATGCAGCGAGCCACGGGCCGATAGCATGCTGATCCCGTCATCGGCCCCCTGCAGCAGCCCTCCGAGTTCAAGCGCATTGGCGTAATTGATCTTGAAGATTTCCGAACGCAGGGAGGCCAGCTCCTCGGCTTTACGCTTCGATTCCAACACCTGCTGCTCGCTGCGTGCAAGCTCCTCCTTGGGGGCCACCATCAATACCGAACCCTGCTCGCGCTTGTCCAGCCCCTTAGCCCGCAGAATGATGTCCAGTACCTGCTGCCAGGGTACCTCGTCGAGACGCAAGGTCAGGTTACCCTGCACCGAGTCCGAAACCACCAAGTTGAAGTCGTTATACTCGGCGATCAGCTGCAGCACATTGCGCACCGGCACATCTTGGAAGTTAATCGAAATCGGCTTGCTATCGTAGCGGATCCCCGCTTTGCCACCTCTTCCTCCCTGCGGCTGCACGGTCGGCTGTACCGTCACTAACAGTGACGCGCTCCCAGCCGTATCCCGGGTGGTGTAGTCGTAACGGTAATCCCCTTCAACGGCCAGTACCAACCGGCTACCGCTGGCCATCTGGAAGGTTTCAACGGCAAGCACCGGGGTGCCGAATTCCTTGACATCCAGCACATAGACCAACTCCTCGGGCAGCTCTACCTGCGGCAACTCGATCACCAGTTGCTTATCCAGCCGCCGAGCACCGACCTCAATGGCCCCGCTCGACAATACCACCTCCAACACGCCGCCCCCCTTAACATTACGGGAGAAGTCGATATTGCTGATCTGCGTAACCGCGGTGGCGGCAACCGCATGGCCATGCAGCAACGCCACACCAAGCAAGACCCTCCAGCCACCCCGTGCTACTCCCTTTGCCCATCTCAACCGCAGGGCCTGCAACCAATTCCTTGTCATCCGTTCTATCTCTATTCTGGTAATGCTTGCGATGCCAGCTTCAATGTGGCGGGGATCTTCAACCAACAGCCGTCCCCGTCTGGCATAATTTGCTCTATAGCCACCTGATCGGCCTTAACGGCCAGTACCCGGCCATGGTTTCTACCGACATAACTTCCTTCCCGCACCCTGACCAATGCGCCATCGGGGGTATGGATCAACGCCCACTCACTAGTCCCACCACCTATCACGCCACGCATACTGAGCTGATCAAGCGAAAACCCCTCCAATGGCGATGTTCGCTCCCTCTGTCTCGGCTGCCAGCACGCCTTTCCTGCTTCCCTTCCGGGGATGCCTGACTCATGAAGAGGTCGTTGGAAGGGAGAACGCTCGCTACTCATCGTAAACACCTGCGCCACAAAAACCGGTTGCTCATCCAGCGGTTCAACCCGGGCAACCGCCTGCTGATATGCCTGGTTGATAAACAGCTCGACTGAGTCATCATTGGCTTGGCATCCCATCAGTCCCAGCCAGAGCCCGAGGACAATAATTGGCTTGATCGTCATGCTCCCTCCATTGACGGTGCCTTGAAGCGATAGGTCGTTGCCGCCACCTTAAGCTGAAGCACTCCCGGCCGGGACTGGCTCCGGCGCAAATCGATATCCTTCAGCGAGACAATGCGTGGCAGTTGAGCAATATCGGCAGCAAAGCGGCCAATATCCTCATAGCGGCCCACCACATTGATATGGAGTGGCAATTCGAAAAACAGCGGGTGTTCAACCCGAGCAGCCCACTCAATACGCTGAAACTCAAGCCCATTGCGCACTCCGATATCATTCACACTGGCCAGCAGACTCGATAGCTCATCCTCTTCGGGCAACTGCTCCACCACTTGCAGGTAGCGAGCATGCAACATATCCACCTGTCTACGGACTTTCGGCAACGCCGCCACCTGGTTGGCCCGCCGGACAAGCTGCAGCCGCAGCTCCTGCTCTTGGGACTTTAGCTCTGCCAGGCTGTCGAGCCGGGGAGAAACCCAATACCAGTACCCAGCCAATGCCACGACACCAGCAACGATAAGGACAACCAGTGCCTGGGCCGTCAACGGCCAATCGGGCATTTCATCAAGTTCCAAGTCTTGCCAATCAATCATTGCGGCTCCTTCCATCGCTGCTGGCCGGCGATGAGGCCAGCACAAACGACGCCTTAAACTGGATCAAGGCTTCTTTGTCATGGTCGCGGACTATCGAGTGCATGGTGACATCCCGTACCCACTTTGATTGTTCGGCATTGGCCAGCAGAGTCGCCAGATGCCCGTTCGATTCCCCTTTGCCACTGAACCTGACCTGTTCGCCAGTCAGCGAGATATCATCGAGATACACCCCCTGCGGCACCAAACCGGGCAGCAATCCGAGCAACTGAGTGATATGGTTGCGGCCTTTTTGGATATCGGTGATCACGCTCAGCCGCTTGAGCAGGGCTTCTCGCTGGGTATCCATCTCCGGCAGCAGCGAGAGCTTGTTTTCAAGCACACTGATTTCCTGTTGTATCCGAGTATTGCGCCCCGACTGAATATCGAGTTGCATCTCGAACAACCAGCCGCCCGAGCCAACCAGCAAGACCGCCACCACAACAGCCCCGCCCAGCATCAAGCCGAAGCGCTGCCGGTAGCGCTTTTGCCCCTCTTCCCGCCAAGGGAGTAAATTGACTTTTGCTATCATTCGCGACACCCTCTGATAGCCAGCCCCGCAGCCACGGCAAATTGACCGAAGGAGCCGCCTTCGAGCATAAGATCCAGCTTGGCCGAACGACGAAATCCAAACAGCGGCTCTATCCTGCGAACAGATATCGACAGCATCCTTGCCAGCATTTCCTCGATAACATGGTGCTGCCCACCGCCCGACAACCAAATCCCCTGAAGAGGAGAGCGAGGATAGGTGGTGCTATAGAGCTGCAATTGCCGCTTCAGCTGGTCCGCCAACTGCTTGGTAAACAGTTCGGCCCGGCTGGCGTTACCGCCGCCTACGGGCAGGCTCTGCGCTATCTGCGCCATTGCCTCACACCCCATTGCCAGCTCCCGCCGATAAACCGAACCGGTCGGTCCCCGGATCCCAATAGCCGTCGCTGTCTGGCCAATATCGACCACCCCCCAGTCGCCATCGCGGCCTTGCCGCTCGGCCAGATACTGCTCAAGCCATACCAAGGCATGGGTTTGCAGTTCCACCACGGTTGGGGAGAGCCGGACTTGGCGCAGCGCGTCCACCCGGCTATCGACGTTTTCCCGACGGGCTGCATAAACCTGAACCGGGTGGGTCTGTGCCGGTTCGCCAAATGACTCCGCGGGGATAGGAAAGAAATCCAGCCTGAGCTCTTCGACAGGGAACGGCGACGAGGCGCTGATCGCCTGCTCAACTGCAAACACTGACTCCTCTTCCGTGAGATGGCTATCAAGCTGGATCACCTTGCTGATGATCGCGCTATCGGGCAGGGCCAGCACCGCCCGCCGCGCGCCAAAGGGCAGCCCCTTCTTTAATTTACGCACTGCTGACAACAACGCAGGGGCATTTACGCTACCCTGGTTGTTTAACACTGGGGTGGGCAATTCCACTTCGGCAAAGGCAACCAGCTCGAGCTCTGACTTTTTCTGTCGTAAGGCCACGGCTTTAATGCTGTGATGGCCGATATCAATCCCAATTGTTAGTGGGTTCCGAAACATACCGTGCTATGCTCCCTCTTAGACAGAAAAGCAAATTACTTATTTAAAACAAACACCGGCAATTTAGCGTTAATTTTCCATTAGTTACCCTTATACTATTAGTGGAAACCGATGAAACGCATGAATGTTGGTGTAACGGGAAATCTCAAGTGAAGTTCATAAAGCGATTACTCATATTTGCAATCATTTGCATAATTCTTGGAGTCACTACAATTTTTGGTTTTTACCTTTACGTAAAACCAGAACTGCCTGATGTTGCCACCCTGAAAAATGTTGAATTACAAACACCTATGCAGGTATTCAGCGCCGACGGCAAACTGATTTCCCAGTTTGGCGAACAACGCCGGATCCCGCTAACGCTTGATGAAATCCCACCGCAGATGATCAATGCGGTTCTCGCAACAGAAGATAGCCGCTACTACGATCACCCGGGCATCGACCCGATTGGTATCGCCCGAGCGGCATTCGTGGTCGCCACCTCTGGATCGGCCAAGCAGGGGGCGAGTACCATCACCCAGCAGCTTGCGCGTAACTTCTTCCTCTCCAACGAGAAGAAGATCATGCGTAAGGTCAAAGAGATTTTCATTGCCATCCACATCGAGCAGCTGCTCAGTAAAGATGAAATCCTCGAGCTATACCTGAACAAAATCTACTTGGGTTACCGAGCCTACGGGGTGGGTGCTGCGGCACAGGTGTACTATGGCAAAGACGTCAGCCAGCTGACTCTGAGCGAAATTGCGGTGATTGCCGGCCTACCAAAAGCCCCATCGACCATGAACCCACTCTACTCGGTGAGCCGTGCCACGGCCCGCCGTAATGTGGTGCTGGGCCGTATGCTGGCTGAAAACCACATTACCCAGGCAGAGTTTGACCAAGCCCGCGCTGAGCCCGTCGTCGCCCGCTATCACACCGCCGAAATCGAGCTCAGCGCTCCATACTTTGCCGAGCAAGCTCGCGCCTGGATGATCAACCGCTACGGTGAAGATGCTTACACCTCAGGCATGCGTGTCTTTACCACGGCCGATCCTAAGCTGCAGACTGCAGCCCAGCAGGCAGCCATTGATAACCTGCTAGGTTATGACCAACGCCACGGCTTCCGCGGGGCGGTTGAAACACTGTGGAAATCGGGGCAAACGGCATGGTCAGACGAGCAAATCAACGACCACCTTACCAAGCAGCCAACTTATGGCCAGCTCGTCCCAGCCGTGGTAACGCAGGTGGAGGGCAAAACGGCTACCGTACTGGCTAAAGGCGGCGAACAGCGCACTCTTGGCTGGGAAGGCATGAAGTGGGCCCGCAAGTTCATTACCGATGACCGTCAGGGGCCAGCTCCGAGCAGCGCCGATGATATTTTGGCTTCCGGCCAGCAGATCTGGATCCAGCAGCGCGGTGAAAACTGGGTACTGAGCCAGGTGCCTGATGCCAATACGGCTTTCGTCGCAGTTTCACCACAAGACGGTGCGGTCAAAGCCATGGTCGGCGGTTTCAACTTCGTCCACAGCAAATTCAACCGCGCCACCCAGTCGGTTCGCCAGGTCGGCTCGGCCATCAAACCGTTCATCTATTCGGCTGCACTGGACAACGGTATGACCTTGGCAAGCCTGGTCAACGATGCCCCGATCAACCGCTGGGACCAGAGTATGGGGACCGCGTGGCGTCCGAAGAACTCACCACCAACCTACAACGGCCCTACCCGCCTGCGTATTGGTCTGGCACAGTCTAAGAACGTAATGGCCGTTCGCGTGCTGCAGAATGTCGGCCTGGACGAAACCATCGATTTCCTGACCCGTTTCGGCTTTAAAAAGCAAGATCTACCTCGCGCCGAGCCTCTGGCTCTGGGTGCCGGTAGCCTGACCCCGCTGGAAGTCGCACAAGGCTTTGCCGTGTTTGCTAACGGCGGCTACTACGTCGAGCCACACTTCATCGATCGTGTTGAAGACCCGAATGGCAACGTGGTGTACCAAGCCAGTCCAACAGTCGTCTGCAGCGAGGAGTGCCAGTACCAGCAAGGCGTAGCATCTGCGCAGCCAACCTCTAACCCGATCCTCGACGACATTGCACTCAGTGAAGAAGTGCTGGTTGACGAGCCTCAGCAGGCTGGGCCCCATTACGCCCAGCAAGTGATCTCAGAGCAGAATGCCTTCTTGGTCCGCGAGATGCTGGAAAGCAATATCTGGGGTGGCGGTGACTGGCGCCACGGCACGGGCTGGAACGGTACGGGTTGGCGTGGCCAGGTGCTCAAACGCCGCGATATCGGTGGCAAAACGGGCACCACCAACGACTCAAAAGATGCTTGGTACTCTGGTTTTGCCCCGGGTATTGTCGCCACAGCCTGGGTCGGCTTCGATGATCACAGCCGCAACCTTGGCCGTACAGCCTGGAACAATAACGATGACAAAAACCAGATCTCAGGCGCTGAAGCGGGTGCAAAAACCGCCCAGCCAGCTTGGATCGAGTTTATGAAAAATGCCCTGGAAGATGTCCCGGTACAGCGCAAGCAGCTACCGGAGCACATTATCCAGGTCCGTATCGACCGTGACAGCGGGAAGCTAAGCAACCAGAACGACTACACCTCGATGTTCGAATATTTCGAGGAAGGCACCGAGCCAACGGAGTCGGTCAGCGACTCGGTTTCAGAAGGCATTTTCGAATCAGATAGCTCTGACGAGCTGTTCTAAACCTCGTCAATCCACAGCTAGCAGTCAAAACCAAACAGAGCGCCTCGGCGCTCTGTTTTTTATTTGCCTTTCCAATATCAGGCAGGCAACTGCGCTTCCAGGTGACCCTGGATCAACGCCGCCAATTTTTCATAGCGCCCTTTTAGCGGCGAGCCTGGACGATAGGCCAAGGTGATCAACCGGCTCGGGACCGGATCTTCGGCTGCAATATAGCAGACCCCGTCCCGGCGCTGCTCTTTCGGGGTCGCCAGCTTGGGCATCAGGGTGATCCCGCTGCCCGCCGCGACCATATTGCGCAGGGTTTCCAAACTGGTCGCTTTGAAACTACCGTCTTCCTGTGCCCCGGCGGCAAAACAAAATCCCATCGCCTGATCCCGCAAGCAATGGCCGTCCCCCAGCATCAGCAATGTATGGCCATGCAACTCTTCCATCGGCAGCGACTGGCGTTGCGACCAAGGATGGTCTTCTGGCACCGCCAGTACCATCGGCTCGTGGTAGAGCGGCAACTCGATAAACGGCTCACTTTCTTTCACCGCAGCCAGAATGATGCAGTCCAGCTTACCGTCTTCCAGCTGCTGTACCAGTTGATGGGTTTGCGCCTCATGAAGAAACAGCTCCAGCTCGGGAAAGCTGGCTTTTATCTTGGGAATAATATGCGGCAGCAGGTACGGCCCGACCGTCGGGATAAACCCGATATGCAAAGGCCCAGACATGCTGCCCCCCTGCTCACTGGCCAACTCGGTCAGCACCTTGACCTCCAGCAGTACCTTTTGCGCCTGCGCCACCAGCGCCAAACCGGCATCGGTAAACAGCACCTTGCGGCTGGTACGCTCCAGCAAGGCCACGCCCAGCTCTTCTTCCAGCTTGCGGATCTGTCCGCTCAAGGTCGGTTGGCTGACAAAGCAGGCTTCGGCCGCCTTGCGGAAATGCTTGTGCTCGGACAGCGCCACCAGATATTCGAGATCACGGATATTCATCAGTTACCACTTTGATAGAAATTAACTATCAAAACCATAGCACCAAACGATTAGAGCTATCAATGTCAAAATTGCATAATCATCACATCAACAGGGAGCAACGAAGACAAGGCTCCGGTTGCAACAAACAACGCATTAAAATTCAAAGGAAATAATCATGTTCGCATCTAAAGAAGGCCAAGCAATCCCTCAGGTAACTTTCCACACTCGTCAGGGCGACCAATGGGTCGATGTTACGACACAAGAGCTGTTTGCCAACAAGACGGTGATTGTATTTAGCCTCCCAGGTGCATTTACCCCAACATGCTCATCCAGCCACCTGCCTCGCTACAACGAGTTGGCTTCGGTCTTTGCCGAGCACGGTGTTGACGACATTCTGTGTGTATCAGTCAATGACACCTTCGTGATGAACGCATGGCAGGCGGATCAGGAAGCAGAGAACATTACGTTCATTCCGGACGGCAACGGCGAGTTCTCGCAAGGCATGGGTATGCTGGTCGGCAAGGAAGATCTCGGCTTCGGTGCCCGCTCATGGCGCTACAGCATGCTGGTGAGAAACGGTTTGGTTGAAAAAATGTTCATCGAAAACGACGAGCCGGGCGACCCGTTCAAGGTGTCTGATGCGGACACCATGCTGAGCTACATTGCCCCTGAGCATAAGCTACAGGAGTCAATCACCGTCTTCACTAAGCCAGGCTGCCCTTTTTGTGCCAAAGCGAAGCAGAACCTGATCGACAAAGGCCTGAACTACGAAGAGGTGGTACTGGGCAAAGATGCCACCACCGTTAGCCTGCGCGCTATCTCAGGTCGCAGTACGGTCCCTCAGGTATTCATCGGCGGTCAACACATCGGTGGCAGCGAAGAACTGGAAGCCTACCTAGGCTAATCCGCCACCTACCGACAAAGGGCCCGCCAGGCGGGCCCAGACCGGCAAAAAATATTGCAGGGCTTGACGGCAAGAGCGTTTCTGGCCCAGCTTGATTGAAGAGAAGAAGATATGAAAACCCTGAATGTTGATGTTGCAGTGATCGGCGGCGGTACCGCAGGACTTGGCGCTTACCGTGCAGCCAAAGCCCATACCGACAGCGTTGTGATAATCGAAGGCGGCCCTTACGGCACCACTTGTGCCCGCGTCGGCTGCATGCCATCTAAACTGCTGATTGCTGCGGCAGAAAGCGTTCACCAGATCGAAAAAGCTCCTGGTTTCGGTATCCACCCACAAGGTGAAATCGTGATCAACGGTCGCGAAGTCATGGACCGTGTGAAGCGCGAGCGCGACCGCTTCGTTGGCTTTGTTCTGGAAGGGGTGGACGAGATCCCAGCCGGAGACAAAATTGCCGGCTATGCCAAGTTTATCGACAACAACACCCTGGTTGTTGACGGTTATACCACCATCCATGCCAAACGCATTGTGATTGCCACCGGTTCACGCCCGGCCTACCCTGAGGTGTGGAACGAGTTGGGTGACCGCCTGATCATCAACGATGACGTGTTCAACTGGGATGATCTGCCAAAAGCGGTGGCGGTTTTCGGCCCGGGTGTTATCGGCCTTGAGCTCGGCCAGTCACTGAAACGCCTAGGTGTGGAAGTGGTAATGTTCGGCCTGGGTGGCCAAGTCGGCCCGCTGACCGACCCGGAAGTCATGGCCTACGCCAACAAGACTTTCAATGAAGAATTTTACCTCGATGCAGACGTACGCATCGAGAGCATGAAGCGTATCGGTGACGAGGTTGAGATCCAATACCTCGACCAAGAAGGGGCGCTGCAAGTGATCAACGTCGAGTACGTGCTGGCCGCGACCGGACGCCGCCCTAACGTCGACAAGCTGGATATCGACAACACCACCATGGAGTTGGATGCCCGCGGAGTACCGGTCGCCGATTACTACACCATGCAGACCTCGGTTGACTCGATTTTCGTCGCCGGTGATGCCAGCAACCAAATTCCGCTGCTGCACGAAGCCGCAGATCAGGGTCGTATCGCCGGTGACAATGCAGGCCGCTTCCCGGATATCCGAGCTGGCCACCGCCGCTCGAAGATTTCAGCGGTGTTCTCGGACCCGCAGATTGCCATGGTCGGCGAGACCTACAAAGAAATTACCGAGCGCCTGGGTCTATGCGGCTGCTTCGAGACCGGTGAAGTGTCGTTCGAAAACCAGGGCCGCTCCCGTGTGATGCTACGCAACAAAGGCATCCTGCATGTCTACGGTGAGCAAGGCACCGGCCGCTTCCTGGGTGCAGAGATGATGGGCCCGAATGCCGAGCACCTGGCACACCTGCTGGCCTGGGCACACCAGAACAAGATGACGATTGCCGACATGCTGGATATGCCGTTTTACCACCCGGTTATCGAAGAAGGTGTCCGTACTGCGCTGCGCGATCTGAACGCCAAATTGCACTTAGGCCCTGAAATGATCAAGCATTGTCTAGACTGTGGCCCGGGTTGTTAAGACCAAGACCAGACTGAACAGAACTCTCCCTTGCATTACCGAACCGCCCTCCTTGTGAGGGCTTTTTTTGTTTCCGGCAGCTGTCATCAAAGATAAACTGGCTCGAGTAAATAAAGGAGAATAACCACATGGGATGCCAAGCCTGCACTCGCTCTGAATTCTGGCACAAACTCGGACGCTGCCGACGTTGTATTCGCCAGTTATCAGTATTAAGCCCGTTTGGCTGGTTCATCTGGCTTACCTTCTACCGCCACCAGCCGGCCACCATCGAAGCCATCACCGTCTTTGTTGCCGCCAGCAGTACGACCTTGCTACTGCTGGCCCATGGCATTCGCGCGTGGCAACTGCGCGTAAAGGCTACTCGAGCAAAGTCGGTAGATAAAAAAAGCCCGACATAATTGCCGGGCAAATAGACTAAGAGAATCGTATCATGCTGGCGCTAAGGCTCAGGCCACATTGATCGTCGGGATAACCTGCTCCTGATCCATGCGAACTTCCAGCGCCACTTCGTCACAGGCATGTTGGCGCGGACAGCGGTCACAGTCTTTCATCACCTTCTCAGGCAACAGCGATTTCGACGTCGGTACAAAACCTTGCTTCATGAAGAATTCCGGTACCCGGGTCAGCACGAACACTTTTTTGATCGCCATCTGCCCAGCTTTCTCAATCAGGTACTCGACTATCGCCTTGCCCTGCCCCTGCTGCTGCCAGCCCGCTTCCACGCCCAGCGAACGAATTTCGGCCAAGCCTGAATCGTAGACATACAAGGATGCACAACCGGTAACCGTTCCATGATGCTCAGCAACGGCGAACGAGCCGATATCACGCACCAGTTCATTGCGCATCCGCGGCAGGTTCTCGCCAAGGCCGGCCCAGTAAGCAACCATCCCCTCGAGCGCATCAAGATCGGTCAGACGCGCCCCCCTTACTTTCACCCCAGGCGAGTAGCGTTTCTCGAGACGCTTCTCTGCTTGACCAATGGCAAAGTCGACCTGATTCGGTGCCACACCGCCCAAGGCGCAGCGCTTCTCCAAGCAAGACTCAATGGTGAGGATTGGATATACGTCCTCGTCAATGACCTCGGAGAAGGCCTTCATCTCGGCCAGCGACAGCTCTTCAAGCGCACAGCCTTTCTCGATCGCCGCAACGACGGCGACACCGACAATATGGTGGGCCTCACGGAACGGGATCCCCTTGGCGACCAGATAATCTGCCAGCTCAGTGGCATTGGAATAGCCCTGCATCGCCGCTTCCAGCGTCCGCTCCTTGTTGACCTTGATGCCTTCAAAGCACAGTGCTGCCATTTCCATGCACTCATACCAGCTGTCGAGTGCATCGAAGAGCCCCTCTTTGTCTTCCTGCATGTCTTTGTTGTAGGCCAATGGCAGCGCCTTGACTGTCATCATCATGCCGGTCATCGCGCCGTAAACCCGGCCGCATTTGCCACGGATCAGCTCCAGGGCATCCGGATTCTTCTTCTGCGGCATCAGGGACGAGCCGGAGGTGACGGTATCGGCCAGCTCGATGAAGTTTGATTCACCGGAGTTGTAGAAGATCAGATCTTCTGCCATCCGCGACAGGTGCAACATCGAAATCGATGCGGTCGACAGCAGCTCCATCACATGGTCGCGATCCGACACCGAATCAAGACTGTTGCGGGTCGCTCGCTGGAAACCCAAGCTATGGGCCAGCACCTCACGGTCAATCGGGTAAGCGGTACCAGCCAGCGCGCCGGAGCCCAGCGGGCAGGTATCCAACCTGTTCAGCGCATCAGACAAACGCGAGTAGTCACGTTCGAACATCTCGACATAAGCCAAGCACCAATGGGCAAAAGTGACCGGCTGGGCCCGCTGCAAGTGGGTGTAGCCCGGCAAGACTGTCGCTTGGTGCTGGCGAGCCACCGTTACCAGCTGGTTCTGCAGCTGATCCAGCATCAACAGCAACTGCTGTCCCTGCTGGCGACACCACAACTTGAGATCGGTCGCTACCTGATCATTACGCGAACGCCCGGTATGGAGCTTCTTGCCCAGGTCACCGACCTTACCGATCAACTGCTGCTCAACCCAACTATGGATATCCTCAGCATCAGAACGCAAAATCTGCTCCGGATCTTCCATTACAGCCAGCTTCAGCTCGTTGAGTGCCAGCTCGAGGCGCTGCTGCTCCTCGTCGGTCAGCACATTGACCTGGCGCAGCGCCTTCGACCAGGCGATCGAGCCGACGATGTCCTGCTCCGCCAAACGGTAATCAAAACGCAATGAATCGTTGAACTGCTTAAACCGTGTGTCAGCCGCCTGACTGAACCGTCCGCCCCATAGTGCCATGGCCTTTCTCCTGTGTATCTTGCTCGACTTGCTCGTTATTTATAATGTCGTGGTCTGGGTTATTTCTTCTGTTCGTTCAGCGCACGGATACGACTTGCCAGCGAGTAAAGGCGGATGAAACCACCAGCATGGCTGTGGTCGTATACCTCGTCCTCACCGAAGGTGGCGAACTCTTCGGAATACAGGCTATTGGCCGAACGCTTCTGTACTACCGTAGCTTGGCCTTTATACAGTTTGACAACAACCTCACCGCTCACATCTTGTGACAGCTCTTGTGCGGCAGCCAGCAAAGACTTGCAAAGCGGCGTGAACCAACGGCCATCGTAGATCAGGTGGGACGCTTTGAGGCCAATGCTTTCACGGAACTCAAAGGAGTCTTTGTCCAGTACCAGCTGCTCTACCGCACGCAGGGCTTCATTCATAATGGTGCCGCCCGGGGTTTCGTAACAGCCACGGGATTTGATGCCGACCAGGCGGTTCTCGACGATGTCGATACGGCCAATGCCGTGCTCGGCACCTTTCTCGTTGAGGTAAACCAGCGCGTTGTATGGCGACATGGCTTCACCGTCCACCGCGACAATTTCGCCCTTCTCAACCAGGATCGAAACTAGCTCAGGTTTATCCGGCGCCGCTTCAGGATCCTTGGTCCATACCCAGCACAGTTCATTCGGCTGGTTCCACGTCTCTTCCAAAACACCACCTTCAGTAGAGATATGCCAAGCATTGGCATCACGGGAGTAGATTTTTTCCAGCGAGGCAGAACAAGGGATATCGCGCTCGGCCAGGTAATCCAGCAGGGCTTCACGGCTGCGCAGATCCCATTCACGCCACGGTGCAATCACTTCTAGCTGCGGTGCCAGCGCCGCATAGGCACTTTCGAAACGGACCTGATCATTACCTTTACCGGTACAGCCATGGCAAAGGGCATCAGCACCGACTTCCAGCGCACACTCAACCTGCGCCTTGGCAATAATTGGACGGGCCATCGAAGTACCCAGCAGGTACTTGCCCTCGTAAACCGCACCGGTCTTCAAGCTTGGGTAGATGTAATCCTTGACCATCTCTTCTTTCAGATCGGCGATGTAGCAGGCCGATGCACCAGAAGCCAAGGCTTTCTCTTCGATGCCTTCCAGCTCTTCCTCACCCTGGCCGACATCGGCCACGAATGCCACCACTTCGCAGTCATAGTTTTCTTTCAACCAAGGAATGATTGCCGAGGTGTCCAGACCGCCGGAATAAGCCAATACCACTTTATTTACTTTGCTCATAACTCTCTCCTGATGCCTGTTCGACGGTCTTCCCGCTCAGGCGTTATCTCAATCCATATGTACTAATGTGTGTCTTAACTGTGTTCTTTACCGTAGGCATTACGCCTGCGGAGAAAATTTGGTCCCGATGCTCTGGCCATCAAACAGCGCCGCCAGTTTGTCCGGGTAGCGCCAGGTCGCCACTTCAATCGAGCGCCCTAGGGCATTGGCGGCTTCAAAGGCGGCGCGCACTTTGACGACCATGCCATCGGTGATCACCGCCTGAGCGATCAGTGTTTCAGCCTGTGTCTCGGTCAGCTCGCTGATCAGCTTGCCTTTGCCATCCAGTACCCCGCTGACATCCGACAGCAGTACCAGCTCACCGTCCAGGGCTGCCGCGACGGCCACCGCAGCCTGATCGGCATTGACATTCATCAGCTGGCCGGTGCCATCAAGGCCAATCGAGCTGACAATCGGCAAGAACCCCGCCTGCATGATTTGACTCACCAGACTGCTGTCCCCCGGCTCGGCCTTGCCCACCGCGCCCAGCTCAGGATCCAGCTCGGTCACGTTACACAGGCCACCATCGGCCAAGCTCAGGCCGACCGCAGCAACACCCGCTTTCTTTGCCTGCCCCTGCAGCAGCTTGTTGGCAGTACCAGCCAATGCTCCGGCGATGAAAGGGATCTGCTCAACCGGCGTGACCCGCAGGCCTTCTTTTTTCACCGTGTCCAGCTGCAACTTGGCCATCAGATCATCGACCAGGTAGCCGCCGCCATGCACCAGAACCAGCGGGCGCTGCGCCTGCTGCTGGTAGGTACCGATCGCACCAAATAATTTTTCTAGGGTTTCACCGCAAGACAGCACTGCACCGCCTAGCTTTATCACCAAAGGAACCTGACTCATTGCTACTCTCCTGACCGTTAGACCAACGCTGTAAGCTGTGGAAAACCATTTCGAATATTTATGCACTGCATCGCTTGCGATGACGCGCCCTTGAGCAAGTTGTCAATCGCAGACGTTAAAATTATGTGTCTATCCTGTATCTGCCAACCGATATCACAGAAGCAGGTGCCGACCACACTCTGCAGCTTCGCCGCCTGCTGGCCCAGCAAACGAACGGCATGCTTGTCGCCGTCAGCGGCATAGGCAGCTTGCATCGCAGCTTCAACCTGCTCAGTGGTGACACCGTCGACCAGCTTGGCAGTGATGGTCGCCAAGATCCCTCGCTTGAAGTTGCCGAGATGGGGAGTAAAGATCACCTGCTGGCCGAGGTGGGTGGCGATTTCAGGCTGGTGGCGGTGGCTGAAAATACCGTAGGCCTGCAGGCTGACTTCGCAAAAGCTGTTGGTCATTGATGCCTTGCGGCCTGCCCCGGACACACCACTGACTGCGTTGATCACCGGCCACTGCTGGGTATCCAATAGCTCACTTTCAAGTAGTGGTTTTAAAGCCAACTGCGAAGCGGTTGGGTAACAGCCCGGCACAGCAACGAGCTGGGCGCTGGCAATAGCATCATGGTTCCACTCGGCAAGGCCATAAACCGCTTTCTCCAGCCACGTCGGGAACTGGTGCTCAAAGCCATAGTACTGGGTATAGAAAGTGTCACCCTGCACCCGAAATGCCCCTGACAAATCAAACACCTGACAGCCACGCACCAAAAAAATCGGCGCCAAGTCATGACTCACTTCATGGGCGGTTGCCAGCAGAACGATATCTCCTGCCTGGGCGACATCCTGTGGTGAACAAAGCGGCTGTAACGGCAAGTCGACAACGCCTTTTAGCTGACCGTGGAGTTCACTGATCGGCTTGTTAGCATCGAGGCTGTTGGCTGACACATATAAACCTGCCAGCTTGAGGTGTGGATGTAGGTGTACCATTTTGGCCAGCTCTGCGCCGGTGTAGCCGCTGGCACCGATAATATGGGTGTTCAACATAATCAATCCGTGTCTTTTGGTTTGTGGGTGCTTTGGTTTAGAGGGTGGAGCTAGCAGCCAGGCTGCCTCGAGATGGGGTGCGCAGAGGCACCAAGCGAAACTCAGCGTCGTCGGAGGGCGTGTTGTGATTGGCTAGTCGCTTGGTTCATGGGGCTTCGTACCTATTTCAGTGCCGTTACAATATCTGATGCCATTCGGTTAACATTCCTTGCATGTTAACCCTGACGCGGCGTGAATATTTTTATTCACATCTTTTGAATTAATATGTTTACCGATATTTCCTATCGCTGTCAACTCCCTGGAGAGGAAAAAACGCAAATCAATCAGGAGGGCCCCGGCTCGGTTGGCCCCTCCCCTGCAAACCACAGCACAAAGCACTAAATTACCGCCCAAATGCCACCTTTATCGACATATTGCACAACAAGCACACAGATTTTGTGCTTTATCACACCGTATTTCAGAATACTTTGTTACAAATCTGCTTTCATAACATGATAAAAATCAATGCACTGTCGTTTTCTTACCGGTTCTGCCGAACAATGTTGACCTCAAAGCCTGAACACGGCTAGATTGTTGTCTATTGAGTTAATCGGATGTAATAAATTTACGAGATGGATGCGATATGAACGAAAAGTACAGCGCGCTTAGAAGCAACGTCAGTATGCTCGGCCACATGCTGGGGACGACAATCAAGGAAGCGCATGGTGAGGAGCTACTGAGCAAAGTAGAGACCATCCGCAAACTGTCCAAATCTGCCCGCGCAGGAAACCAGGACGATCGTGCCAAGCTGATCGACGAGCTGCAGAACCTGCCGGATGACCAGCTGCTGCCTGTAGCCCGGGCCTTCAGCCAGTTCCTGAACCTGACCAATATTGCCGAGCAGTACCACACGGTTTCCCGCCACAGCGAAGAACATATCTGCAGCCCAGACTCTATTGATGCCCTGTTCGCCAAGCTGGATGAGCAGGACATCAGCCAATTCGACTCGATCCAGGCAGTACGCGATCTCAACATTGACCTGGTACTCACGGCCCACCCGACGGAAATTGCCCGCCGGACCATGATCCACAAGCTGGTACAGATCAATAAATGCCTGTCCAAACTGGAATTGAGCGAACTGTCCACCAGCGAGCGCCAGCGCGTCGAACGCCGCCTTGAACAGCTGATCGCCCAGGCATGGCATTCCGATGTGATCCGCAAGCAACGCCCGACACCGCTTGATGAAGCCAAGTGGGGCTTTGCGGTGGTTGAAAACTCGCTATGGCAAGCGGTGCCGGAGTTCCTGCGCCAGTTTGACGAGAAGCTAACGGCTCATCTGGGCGAAGGCCTGCCAATCGACGCAGCCCCGGTCACCTTCTCATCCTGGATGGGTGGTGACCGTGACGGTAACCCGTTTGTGACCTCTGAAGTGACCCGTGAAGTACTGCTGCTCTCGCGCTGGAAAGCTGCCGATCTCTACCTACAGGACGTCAAGGAGCTGGTCAGCGAGCTGTCGATGGTCAAGTGCAACGACGAGGTCCGCGATCTTGCCGGTGACGAGCATGAACCTTACCGTGCCATCTTGAAAGATCTGCGTGCCAAGCTGACCAATACCCGTGATGTGCTAGATGCCAAGATCAAAGGCCTCGACGCGCCAAGCTACGGTATCATCGACGATATCAGCCAGCTGTGGGATCCGCTTTACGCCTGCTACCGCTCACTCCACGACTGTGACATGGGGATCATCGCCGATGGCCTGTTGCTCGACGTACTGCGCCGCATCAAGTGTTTCGGTGTCCACCTGGTTCGTCTGGACATCCGCCAAGAGAGCACCCGTCACTCCAACGTGATTTCCGAGCTAACCCGCTACCTTGGCCTCGGCGACTACGACCAATGGAGCGAGCAGGACAAAGTCGCCTTCCTGGTGCGCGAACTGTCTTCCAAACGTCCGTTGCTACCGCGCGACTGGGCACCTTCTGACGAAGTCAAAGAAGTGATCGAAACCTGCAAGGCCATTGCCGACCAGCCTCGCGAAGCCTTGGGCGCGTATGTGATTTCCATGGCCCGCACCGCATCTGATGTCCTGGCTGTTCACTTGCTATTGCAAGAAGCCGGTTGCAAGTTCCGTATGGATGTTTGCCCGCTGTTTGAAACCCTGGACGATCTCAACAATGCCGAGGGCGTGATCAAGCAGTTGATGAACATCGACTGGTACCGTGGCTATATCCAGAACCACCAGATGGTAATGATCGGTTACTCCGACTCCGCCAAAGATGCCGGCGTCATGGCCGCAGGCTGGGCCCAGTACCATGCGATGGAGTCGCTGGTTGAGGTGTGTGAGGAAGCTGGCGTCGAGCTGACCCTGTTCCACGGCCGTGGCGGCTCTATCGGCCGAGGTGGCGCGCCAGCGCACGCGGCCCTGTTGTCTCAACCACCACGTAGCCTGAAAGGCGGCTTGCGTGTGACAGAGCAAGGCGAAATGATCCGCTTCAAACTGGGTCTACCAGAAGTAGCGGTAAACAGCCTGAGCCTGTACGCCAGCGCAATTTTGGAAGCGAACCTGATGCCGCCTCCGCAGCCGAAGCAAGAATGGCGCGAGCTGATGGATGTGCTGTCTGAAGTGTCCTGCGACGCTTACCGCGATGTGGTGCGTGGCAATCCGGAGTTTGTCCCGTACTTCCGTGCGGCAACCCCTGAGCTCGAGTTGGGCAAATTGCCGTTGGGCTCACGTCCAGCCAAGCGTAACCCGAAAGGCGGTGTGGAAAGCTTGCGCGCGATCCCATGGATCTTCGCCTGGAGCCAGAACCGCCTGATCCTGCCAGCTTGGTTGGGTGCCGGTGAGGCCATCCAGTTCTCGATTGACAAGGGCCATGCCGCTCAGCTTGAGGAAATGTGCCGCGAGTGGCCATTCTTCTCAACCCGCCTGGGGATGCTGGAAATGGTATTTACCAAGACCAATATCGGCATTGCGGAATACTACGACCAGCGCCTGACCGACAAGTCACTGTGGCCTATGGGACAGAAGCTACGTGAGCAACTGCAAAAAGACATCAAGGCGGTGCTGAACGTGGAAAACAGTGCCCACCTGATGGAACAAAACCCATGGGGTGCCGAGTCAATCCGCCTGCGTAACATCTATGTCGAGCCGCTGAATATGCTGCAGGCCGAGTTGCTCTACCGTACCCGCCGCCAGGAGACGCCATCGCCGATGCTGGAAGAAGCACTGATGGTCACCATTGCTGGTATCGCGACCGGTATGCGAAACACCGGCTAACCGGCACGCGACATATTCGACATAAAAGGCTAGCGCCTGATGCGCTAGCCTTTTCTTTTCTCCACAACTTCACATCGCCTCACTATTGAGACAGTACTGCCAACACGGGTTTAACTAAACTAAACCACACGCAGTGAAATTGTTTGATGCAAAACAATTTGCATCAAAGAATGAATAGCAAATAACAGGCAATATATAGACCAGCATCACAAGACGGGCAATTGGTTGCACCAGTTTTCGTCGATATCACGCTCTGATGTCGAAAATTAGCTCATTGATGTGTATGCTACGTGATCTTGATCAGGCACTGCAACAGCACGATTATAAAAACGCCAATGAGCGATGGGTACGTTGCGGCCGTCTCAGGCCATGCCGATTGAGTTATTTTTTTGTAGTATTTTAACGGATAGAAGAGATGTCACTACCACACGTTATTTTGACTGTGTTGAGTAACCGAGATGCCACCGGTTACGATATCACCAAAGAGTTTTCCCACAGTATTGGCTACTTCTGGAAAGCCAGCCACCAGCAAGTATACCGCGAGCTGAACAAGATGGCCGGCAATGACCAGGTAACCTGCAAACTGGAGCCGCAAGAAGGCAAACCCGATCGCAAGGTCTATTCCATTACCGATCTGGGCCGTCAGGCACTGTTTGAGTGGTTCCAAGAGCCAGCCCGAAACCCAACCATCCGCGATGAATTTTCTGCCAAGCTGGTCGTGTGCGGTGTCCACAATTCAGAGCCGATGCAGCAGCAGCTTGAAGGCCTGATCGAAGAGTCACACACACTAATCAACCATTACAACGAAATGGAGAAAATCCATTTTGCTGACCACAAGAACCTCGATCGCCAATCCCGTCTTGACCGTCTAACCCTTCGCCGAGCGATCCACAACCGTCAGGCATGGATTGACTGGGCCGAAGAAGTACTGGCTGAGCTGAAAGACATGGACTCCGCTGGCAGCCCTGTTGCCCTGTAAGTTTTAACTTCAGCGAAGAACATAAAAAAGCCGCTCCGAGCGGCTTTTCTTTTATTTATCACTTGGTGCCGGCCTTCTCGCATCAGGCCTTGGCACGCACCCCCAGCGTATGGCAGATGGCATAGGTCAGTTCGGCGCGGTTAAGGGTATAGAAGTGGAAGTCCTTCACCCCTTCGCGGCTCAGTACCCGCACCATATCGATCGCATTGCTGGCCCCTACCATCTGGCGGCTGAGCAAATCGTCGTCCAGCCCTTCGTACTGCTTCTCCAGCCAGCCCGGGATCTTGACGTTATTGGCGTTGGCAAAGCGCTTGGCCTGCTTCATGTTGGAAACCGGCAGGATCCCCGGTACGATTTCAACATCGATCCCCGCCGCCACGCAGCGGTCACGGAAGCGCAGGTAGCTTTCAACGTCAAAGAAGAACTGGGTGATGGCACGGCAGGCACCGGCATCGACCTTGCGCTTGAGGTTGATCAGGTCGGCCTGGGCACTCTTGGCTTCAGGATGCACTTCCGGGTACGCTGCCACCGAGATATCGAAGTCGGCTTCCGAGCGCAGCAGCTCAACCAAGTCCGCCGCATACATATCCGGCTTGACCCCCTGGGCCGGCAAATCGCCGCGCAGGGCAACGATATCGCGGATACCGTTGTTCCAGTAGTCGCGGGCAATGCTGCGCAGTTCATCGCGGGTCGCATCGATACAGGTCAAGTGCGGTGCCGCCACCAAGCCGGTCTGCTCCTTGATGTCTTTGATAATCGAGTGGGTACGGTCACGCTCACCCGAGTTAGCCCCGTAAGTCACCGAGACGAACTTAGGTTGCAGCGTTTTCAGGCGGTGAATGGAATTCCACAGCGTCTGCTCCATCTGCTCGCTGCTTGGCGGAAAGAATTCGAACGACACATTGATGTTGCCGTCAATGTCAGCAATATTCTGGTTCAGTGAATCCAAGTGGCTTGCGTATGAATACCCCATAATCCATTCCTTACTCTTGTTGGCACGCGGCCGCTCCCTAAAACTGACGTCATCCAAATAACCGTTTAGACGTCTATATGTCTACAGAATGTCTTGTAACCAATTTAATGTCAACACGATGATCATGAATATTTCTCAACTTCAAATTGCAGGATCTTCAACATTGCCCGGCCACTAAAAAGCCCGCAAACAGCGGGCTTGTCGGTCATAAACGATAGTCATGGACACTTGAGCTAGGCAAGCTCAACCACCCAGACCATTGCACTGGATCACCTTCCTTTAGCCAGTGAATTTCACTGACGAGAGGCGGTAGTTGGCAGCCTGATTACAACATCGACGCCAGGCGGTTGATATCCGACAGCAGCGCCCCGGCCGTCACATCACGGCCCGCCCCCGGTCCACGGATCACCAACGGATTATCGCGGTACCAGCGGCTTTCAATCGCAAAGATGTTATCGCAAGGCAGCAAGTTAGCCAGAGCATGCTCGCGCGGCAACGCCTCGATCCCCACCGCCGCCTTTCCGTGGCGATCAAGCCGGGCAATATAGCGCAGGACTTTCTCCTCTTTCTGGGCCTTGCCCAGCCGCTCATAGAGCAGCTCATCCAACTCTACGGACTGTTCGAAAAAGTCATCGACCCCAAGAGCAGCCAGCGACTCAGGCACCAAGGTTTCCACCCTGACCTGCTCAGGCTCCAATGACAGACCGGATTCTCGAGCCAAGATCACCAGCTTGCGCATCACATCGCTGCCGTCCAGGTCATGGCGCGGATCTGGCTCGGTCAGCCCCTGCTGCCAGGCCTGCTCGACCAGCTGCGAGAAAGGCACCGAGCCATCATACTGCTGGAACAGCCACGACAAGGTTCCGGAGAAGATCCCCGACAAGGCAATGATTACATCGCCGCTCTCGCGCAGATCACGCACCGTATGGTTGACCGGCAGGCCGGCCCCGACGGTCGCGTTGTAGAGCCAGAACCGGCTGCTCTTGGCGAACGCATCGATCACCTGATGGTAATCATCACCCGAGGCAGAGCCTGCCACCTTGTTGGCCGAAATCAGATGCAGCCCCGCTTCGGCCACCTGCGGATAGCGCGCAGCCAGCTCGCTGCTGGCGGTCACATCCAGCACGATCACGTCATCATAGGTGTGGCTGGCCAGCACCGACAGCCACTCGCTACCTTCATATTCCACCGCTTCGTCATCAAAGGCATGCTGGGCTCGGCCGGCATCGATGCCGTCAAAGTCAATCCAGTGACGACGGCTGTCAACCACCCCAACCAGGGTAAAGCTCATTCCGTGACGCTTTTCCAGCGTCGCCTTCTCGGCCCCGAACAACTCGAGCCAGCGGCTACCGATATTGCCCTTGCCACACAGCACCAGGCCAATACGCTTCTGGGCCTGGAACAAGCTCTGGTGGATCCCCTGGATCAGGCTATCGGTATCGGCTTTGCGCAGCACCGCGACCAAGCTCAGACCCGATTCCGACTCAGCGATAAACTCCAGCGCCTGGCCTTTGAGCTGCTGGTAGAAGCCGTAGCAATGCACAGCATTGTTCACCACCCCGGCCCCCACTGCCGCCACCAGCGAGAAGCCCTCGCGCAACCTTAGCTCCGCCACGATGCCGCTATCTTGCAGCTGGGCCAGCACACTATTGACCACTTCGGCGGTATAAGCCAGCTGCACCCGGCCTTTGTCCGGCTCAACGCTGCTGGCAAGCGGCTGCAGCTGGGTACGCTGCAGGAAGCGCTCGATATCGGTGGCAATCGGTGCGAAGTCATGGGCTCGGGTCACCGACAGTTCAATCAGGCACACGTCATCGAGCGAGGTGATGATCTTGGCGCCGCGTCCCGAGGCGAGGACTCGCTCAACCCGGGTCGAGCCCTGCTCCGGCTGGTGGCTGCAACGCAGGGTCAGATCAATGGCACTCTGTGCCACCGGCTGCAAGGTACGGCTATGCAATACCGGTGCCGCCAAGCGCGCCAGCTCACTGGCCTCATCAAGGCGCAGCAGTGGCAGCAGGCAGGCATCGGCAACCTTGCGCGGGTCGGCGCTGTAGACACCGGCGACGTCACTCCAAATCGTGACCCGCTCGACATCCGCCAGCGCTCCGATCACGGTGGCCGAATAGTCAGAGCCGTTGCGGCCGAGCAGCACCGTCTCGCCGCTCCCGTTTTGGGCCATGAATCCGGTGATCACCACCCGTTGATGGCTGTACTGGGCCAACTGCTCCTTGAGCAGCGGCCAAGACAGGGCGCGGTCGACTTCCGGCTGGGCTGCCCGCTCGGCGCGCAGAAAGCAGCGCGAGTCGAGGCTGACAGCCGGCAGCTGCTGCTTGTTCAACAACGCGGCCAACAACCGCGCCGACCACTGCTCGCCGTGGCCCAGCACCCAGGACTGCTCCGCCTCGGTCAGCGGCTTTTCCGCCATGGCGGACAGCCCCCCCAACTCAAGGTGCAGCTGGGTCAACAACGCATCGGCTGCCTCCCCCTCGAGCAGCGACTCTATCAGTTCCTGCTGGAACTTACGCAGCGACTGCAACGCCTCGTGAGCCCGACGGCCGTCTTTCTCCAACAGCTCAAGCCACTCAATCAAACGGTTAGTGGTCTTGCCGGCCGCCGACACCACCACTAAATCACTCGCGCTCGAATACTCGCGCAAGATCTCCGCGACCCGCAGGTAGCACTGCGGATCAGCCAGGCTGCTCCCCCCGAACTTATGCAGCTGACGTGTTTCCAAAACGCTCATTTACACGCCCTCCGCCGCTAGGTTGAAGGCTTGTTCCAGATCGGCAATCAAGTCCTCGGGATCTTCAAGCCCTACCGACAGCCGCAGCAGAGACGGCTTCAAACCCGCTTCGGCCTGGGCCTCATCTGACATCGCACGATGGGTCATACTGGCCGGGTGGCAAATCAGGCTTTCGGTCCCGCCGAGCGATTCAGCCAATGAGAAACAGTTTAGCGCCTTCACAAACACCTCCAGCTGCGCCATGCTGCCCGCTATTTCAAAGCTCAGCATCGCCCCAAAGCCCTTCTGCTGCTTGAGGGCGATAGCATGGCCTGGGTGCTCCGGCTGGCTCGGGTGGTAAATCGTCCCCACCATCGGCTGCTGCTGGAGGTAGGCCAAGATCTGGCGGCTGTTTTCTTCGTGCATGCGCATTCTCGGCGCCAGTGTACGCAGGCCCCGCAGGGTCATATAGGCATCGAACGGCGCCCCGGTTGCACCGATACAGTTCGCCCACCAGGCGATCTCTTCGGCATGCTCTTGCTGCTTGGCGATCAGCACACCGCCGACCACATCCGAATGGCCGTTGATGTATTTGGTGGTGGAGTGGACAACAAAATCTGCCCCAAGGGCAATAGGCTGCTGGAGGATAGGAGACAGGAAAGTGTTGTCGACCGCGACCAGCGCGCCAACCTGCTTGGCCGCGGCACAAAGCTCAGCCACATCGACAATACGCAGCAGGGGGTTCGACGGGGTTTCCACCCAAATCAACTTGGGCTGCAGCGCCAGTGCATCGGCCAGGGCTGCCGGATCGGTCTGGTCGACAAAGCGGACTTTGAAATCGCCTTTCGCCGCCCGGGAATTGAACAGGCGGTAAGTACCGCCATAGCAATCATGGGGGGCAACAATCAAATCATCCGGCCCGATCAATGCAGAAGCCAGCAGGTTAATCGCCGCCGTTCCGCAGTTGGTTACGACGGCACCAGCCCCCCCTTCCAGCTCAGCCAGCGCATCGGCCAGCGTATTGCGGGTCGGGTTGCCAGAGCGGGAGTAATCATACTGTGGCACCTCGCCCAACTGCGCAAAACTATAGGTCGAGGTCAAATAGAGAGGGGGTACCACAGCATTGTACTGGGTATCAGATTCGATGCCGGTGCGAACAGCGACGGTGGCTAGCTTCTTGTCACACATAATTACTTTCCTTGTCAGGGCGGCCCTGGTGAATAACTTTTATGCAACAACATAACCACAAACAAAGAGGACGTCAACACTTCTAGACGTCTATATGTCTTTGCTTATGGCGGTAAATCCCGCTAAAATTCAGGCATACTATATTTCATCACTTTTATATCGCTGAGAAGGTAAAAAATGGCAGAGTGGAATGGCGAATACATCAGCCCTTACGCGGAACATGGTAAGAAAAACGAGCAAGTAAAAAAAATTACAGTTTCGATTCCATTGAAGGTACTGAAAATTCTGACCGACGAGCGTACCCGCCGCCAAGTCAATAACTTACGCCATGCTACCAACAGTGAGCTGCTGTGCGAGGCTTTCCTGCACGCCTACACCGGACAGCCGCTTCCTACTGATGACGACATCCGTAAAGACCGTCCAGACGACCTTCCGGCCGAAGCCAAGGCCCTGATGGAAGAGATGGGGATCAACTACGAAGACATTACCGAATAAGCCTATGTGCATTCGTCTGCGTCAATAATGCCACCGTATTTTGACGATAAAAAAACCAGCCTTGCGGCTGGTTTTTTCGTTTACGGTGCAATGTACGAAAATTATTTCGCTTCCATATAACCGGCTGGCATGTCGATTTGGGCCACGCCCGATTCCACGGCGGCTTGGGCTACGGCCTTGGCCACGCGTGGCAGAAGGCGAGGATCCATCGGCTTAGGAATGATGTAATCCGGGCCAAACTCCAGCTTGTCAGCACCGGCGGCGGCAATCACCTCAGCCGGTACCGGCTCTTTGGCCAGCGCCCGGATAGCATCCACCGCGGCCAGCTTCATCTCGTCATTGATCTCGCTGGCACGAACATCCAGGGCACCACGGAAAATGAACGGGAAGCAGATGACATTGTTAACCTGGTTCGGGTAGTCCGAACGGCCGGTCCCCATGATCAGATCATCGCGCACCGCATGGGCCAGCTCAGGCTTGATTTCCGGGTCCGGGTTAGAACACGCAAACACCACCGGTTTGTCTGCCATCAGCTTCAGCGCTTCCGGTGCCAGCAGATCCGGGCCTGATACCCCGACAAAGATATCGGCCCCTTCGATCACATCTTCCAAAGTACGCTTGTCAGTGTTGTTGGCGAACAGCTGCTTGTATTCGTTGATGTCGTCACGACGGGTATGGATCACGCCCTTGCGGTCAAGCATGTAGATCTTCTCGCGCTGGGCACCGCACTTGATAAGCAGCTCCATACACGCCACCGCCGCCGCACCGGCACCCAGGCAGACAATCACCGCTTCGCTGATCTTCTTGCCTTGGAGCTCCAGCGCATTGAGCATACCCGCTGCAGTCACAATCGCCGTACCGTGCTGATCATCATGGAACACCGGGACGTGGCAGCGCTCAATCAGGCGTTTTTCGATTTCGAAACAGTCAGGCGCCTTGATATCTTCCAGGTTGATACCGCCGAACGTATCGGCAATATTGGCAACCGTATCGACGAACTCATCAATCGTACGGTGCTTGACTTCGATATCGATCGAGTCAAGGCCAGCAAAACGCTTGAACAGCAAAGCCTTACCTTCCATCACAGGTTTTGAAGCCAATGGGCCAAGGTTGCCTAGACCCAGAATTGCCGTACCGTTGGTGATCACCGCAACCATGTTGCCCTTGCCGGTGTACTTGTAAACATTTTCCGCGTTTTGCGCGATTTCACGCACGGGCTCAGCAACACCCGGGCTGTAGGCAAGCGCGAGATCCTCTACGGTATTGGCCGGTTTGGTCAGCTCTACAGCAATTTTGCCGGGTACTGGGTAAGCATGGTAATGAAGGGCCTGTTGGCGAAAATCTTCAGACATAGTGTTCGAAATCCTGACTGGAGGTGACTTTATTTTGGAATTTAGACATAGATCATATTCTATGGCAGCACGAAATCCTAGCACCGAACATCTGGTCGATCCAATGATTCCCGGGCGGAATGCCCGACACCTGAGGGGAATATGGCGGCCTGACGGATAACTCTCGGTGTGATTTACCAGCGCCACGGGCCGAGACATGCAGATTAGGTATAAAGCGGGTAAAACGTGGGATAAAAAACGGGCATAAAAAAAGGGATGCTTGCGCATCCCTTTTTTCGAAATTCATCTGGCAATTACTTGCTAGAAAGCGCACCGAAACGCTTGTTGAATTTGTCGATACGACCACCAGAGCTAACCTGACGCTGCTTACCAGTGTAGAATGGGTGACACTTGTCGCATACATCAAGGTTGATGTCTTTACCCATAGTAGAGTTAAATACGAAAGTGTTGCCGCAAGAACAACGTGCGTTTACTGCTGTGTACTCTGGGTGAATACCTTGTTTCATGGGATAACCTCAAAAGTAAGGCCGTGTCGCTCTCCCGATCCAAAGCCGGGCACCACACGTCGTTAATAACAAGCGTAACGGCGACATTGCCAATACGCCAAATTCAGGCGGCGTATAGTAATCAATCGCGCAGCCCAGATCAACCGATATGCGCCTTTTTTCGCCGCTTTGCCGCCTGACGCCGGGCAAGGTACACTTCTCTATCTTAGTAGATGCGGATTTAGCGGTTAAATATGACGCCCAACATTGCCCGAGTGGCCCTTCCTGTTCCCCTAGACAAGCAATTTGATTACCTGGTCAAGCCCGGCCAGCAGCCTGTCGTCGGCGGGCGGGTCAAAGTGCCGTTCGGGCGCCAGCAACTGGTCGGAATCGTAATGGCACTGACCGATACCTCCGACTTTGCCATCAACCAGCTCAAGCCCATCCACACCGTACTAGATTCGGCTCCGCTGTGGGAGCCGAGCTTGTTCAAGCTGCTGACCTGGGCCAGCCAATATTACCAATACCCGCTCGGCGACAGCCTGGCCAACGCCATGCCCGCCCTACTGCGCAAAGGCCGCGAGGCCGCCCCCTCGGCACTGAAAATGTGGCAGCTGACCGAAAGTGGCCACAATCAGCCGCTGACCACCCTCAAGCGCGCCCCGCGCCAGGTCCAAGCCTTGACCATGCTGCGCCAGGGCGCGCTGAGCCACGAGGCCATGCTGGCCGAAGAGGTTAGCAGTGCGACCCTTAAAGCACTGGCCGATAAAGGCTGGATCGAAGCCATCGAGCAAACCCCTGCCCTGCGCCACTGGCTGTCTCAGTTTGCCGTCACCGAGGAGAAGCCCCGGCTCAACGAAGAGCAGGCCCTGGCCATTGCCAGCGTCAACGCCAACCCGGATTTCGGCTGCTACCTGCTCGAAGGCGTCACCGGCTCGGGCAAGACCGAGGTCTATCTCAACCTGCTCGAACCGGTGCTGGCCGCCGGCAAGCAGGCATTGATCCTGGTCCCCGAGATAGGCCTGACCCCGCAGACCATCAACCGCTTCCGCCGCCGCTTCAATGTGCCGCTGGAAACCATCCACTCCGGGCTCAACGACACCGAGCGCCTGTCGGCCTGGCTCGCTGGCCGGGACAACCAGGCCGGAATCATCATCGGCACCCGCTCGGCGCTGTTCACCCCGTTTGCCAACCTCGGCATCATTATTGTCGACGAGGAGCATGACGCTTCCTACAAGCAACAAGACAGCCTGCGCTACCATGCCAGAGACTTGGCGGTAATGCGCGCCAGCCAGGCCAATATCCCCGTAGTCCTCGGCTCGGCCACCCCGGCGCTGGAGACCCTGCACAACGCCAAGAGCGGCAAGTACCACCACCTGATCCTGTCGCGCCGGGCGGGCTCGGCGCAGGCCGCCCGCCACGGCGTGCTCGACGTCAAGGGACAGTTCCTCGAGGCCGGGTTATCCGCCCCGCTGATCGCCCGGATGCGCCAGCACCTCGAGGCCGGCAACCAAGTAATGCTGTTTCTCAACCGCCGCGGCTTCGCCCCGGCGGTGATCTGCCATGACTGTGGCTGGCTGGCCGAATGCCAGCGCTGCGATGCCTACTACACCTTCCACCAGCAGAGCGGCGAACTGCGCTGCCACCACTGCGCCACCCAGCGGCCGATGATGCACCATTGCGGCCAGTGTGGCTCGACCCAGCTCAACGCGGTCGGGGTCGGTACCGAGCAGCTCGAGCAGCAGCTCGAGACGCTCTTTCCAACCTTCAAGACAGTACGTATCGACCGCGACAGCACCCGGCGCAAGGGCAGCCTAGAGAATTACCTCGAGGCAATTCGCAACAACGAGTACCAAATCCTGATTGGTACCCAGATGCTGGCCAAGGGGCACCATTTCCCCGATGTCACTCTGGTTGCGCTGCTTGATGTCGACAGCGCATTGTTCAGCAACGATTTCAGGGCCAGCGAGCGCCTGGCGCAGCTGTTTATCCAAGTTGCCGGGCGCGCGGGCCGGGCCAGCAAGCCCGGAGAGGTGGTCCTGCAGACCCACCACCCGGAACATGCCCTACTGCAATCGCTGCTCTACAGGGGCTATGACCACTTTGCCGCCGAGGCCCTGAACGAGCGCAAGCAGGCCTGGCTGCCGCCCTTTACCTACCTCGCCCTGCTTCGGGCCGAGGCCAACCAGAGCGAGCTGGTCGAACAGTTTCTGCAGCAGGTACGGGGGATTTTCGAGACCAGCCCTGTCGCCAGCCAGGATACTCAGGTGATGGGGCCCAACCCGGCTCCACTGGCTCGCCGGGCGGGGCGCTACCGCTGGCAGCTGCTGTTGCAAGCACCGAGCCGCAGGGCGCTGCAGCAATGGCTGTCGGTCGCCAAGCCGGCGATTGCCCTGCTGCCCCTCGCCAAGAAGATCCGCTGGTCAATTGATGTCGAACCGCAAGATTTAACTTAAAATGAACAATGCGACGTACATCACATATCGGATGTAATTTATGCTGTTTAAAGCATGTTTAATCCCCGGCAGACAGCCTACAATAACAAGCTCGCTGGCTCAGGTATCGGCCGTTTTGGCCATGATCCCCCAGCGGCAAAAGAGAGAAAAATAATAGAGAGGAACCTTAACTATGGCGACAATGAAGGATGTTGCCCAGCTCGCCGGTGTCTCGACGGCCACGGTTTCCCGTGCCCTGATGAACCCGGAAAAAGTGTCAGCATCGACCCGGAAAAAGGTCGAGCAAGCTGTCATGGATGCTGGCTATTCACCCAATTCACTGGCTAGGAATCTACGTCGCAACGAATCAAAAACCATCGTCACTATCGTACCCGATATCTGTGATCCCTATTTCACCGAAATCATTCGCGGTATCGAAGAAGCGGCAATGGAGCATGGCTACCTGGTCCTGCTTGGCGATAGCGGGCAACAGAAAACCCGCGAGAATTCATTCGTAAACCTCGTATTCACCAAGCAAGCTGACGGGATGTTACTGCTCGGCACCGACCTGCCCTTTGATGTCAGCAAACCCGAGCAGAAGAACTTGCCGCCGATGGTTATGGCGTGTGAATTTGCGCCGGAGCTCGAGCTGCCGACCGTCCATATCGATAACCTGACCGCAGCCTTCGAGGCCGTCAACTACCTGACCCAGATGGGCCACAAGCACATCGCCCAAATTGCCGGTCCCGACAGTGCCGCCCTGTGCCAGTTCCGCTCGCAGGGTTACCAGCAGGCACTGCGCCGCGCCGGGGCCGAGTTGAATCCGGCGTATACCGTCAAGAGTGATTTCAGCTTTGCCGGTGGTGCCCGGGCCGTGACCGCGCTGCTGTCGCTGCCGGAACCGCCAACCGCCCTGCTGTGCCACAACGATGTCATGGCCATTGGTGCCATGCAGCAGGCCAAGCGACTGGGCTTCCGGGTACCGCAAGACCTGTCGATTGTCGGCTTCGATGACATCCAGTTTGCCGAATACTGCGATCCGCCGCTGACCACAGTCTCCCAGCCGCGCTATGAGATCGGCCGCCAGTCGATGCTGATGCTGCTCGATATCCTCAAGGGCAAAGATATCGCCTCCGGCTCTCGCCTGCTCGATGCCAAGCTGGTCATCAGGGAAAGTGCCGCGCCACCGGCCAATTAACCCTAACCGGCCGTATTGGCTGTTTTTTTAGGGCGAGCTCACAAAACCCATGCCTTACGGTGCAACCTGAAAGTCAGGATGCATCGCAAGGTCTGGTCAGAGCTGACGCAAATTTGTACCATAGGTTTATTCTAATCATCTTAAACTGATCAACACCGTGGCTACCAAAGATTACGTCAAACGCGGCCGAGCCGCCGCCAAGAAACCCCGTGGCAACCGCAATCAAGCCCCAAGTAATGGTTTCCCGTTCAAATGGGCCGCTGTCGCCCTGTGCTTGGTCGGTGCCTTGGGCTATGGACTGTACTTCCTGTCCGCCAACCCGGCGCCCCAATCTCAGCCGAAAACCAGCCCACCGGCAGCCAAGTCTGAGCCGGCCAAGCCGGTCAAACCGCAACCTGTGACCACGCCCAAAACGACCAAGCCGCTACCGCCGAAGCCGGAGGAGAAGTGGCGTTACATCGAAGAGCTGGAAAACAAGGAAGTCCAGGTTGAAGCCAAGAAAGAGCAAGCTCCTACCCGCCCGTACCTGATGCAGTGCGGCGCCTACCGCAGCGAGAGCCAAGCCGAAGAGCGCAAGGCGATGATTGCCTTCCAGGGGTTGACCAGCCAAGTCAAGGTCAGCCAGGGCGAAAAAGGCAACTGGTACCGGGTGGTGCTCGGCCCGTACCCGCAAAAGCGCAAGGCGGAGAGTGATCGCAACCAGCTGCGCCGTGCCGGTATCGAGCCATGCGCGATCTGGTTCTGGGAATAAGCAACAGCAAGATATGGAAAATTAACCTATTTTTTCAGCTTGTTCACAGGGTTAAATTTCAAAGCTTACTCACCATGGAAGGTGAGTTAGAGCTACAGGGATTGTATTTATGCGTCTTTGAAATTTAATTCTGTGTTCAACAAGCATCACAACCACTCCCGCCTTTACCCTTCATCCTTTTCTTTTTCCCCTTGAAACTTCTTCACCCCGTCCCCAGATCTGCAATATATCGAGACCGGCAATTGGCCGGAGCAGACCAAAAGAGGTAAGACCGTGACAACTATCGTATCTGTTCGTCGAAACGGTAAAGTCGTTATCGCTGGTGATGGCCAGGTATCCCTGGGCAACACCGTTATGAAAGGTAACGCCCGCAAAGTGCGCCGTTTATACAACAACAAAGTGCTGGCTGGCTTTGCCGGCGGTACAGCGGACGCCTTCACCCTATTCGAGCGTTTCGAGCGCAAGCTGGAAATGCACCAAGGCCACCTGCTAAAAGCGGCAGTGGAACTGGCAAAAGACTGGCGTACCGACCGTATGCTACGCAAACTGGAAGCCCTGCTGGCCGTCGCTGATGAGACCGGCTCGCTGATCATCACAGGTAACGGTGATGTGGTTCAGCCTGAAAACGACCTGATCGCCATTGGCTCAGGCGGCAACTTCGCCCAAGCCGCAGCAACAGCCCTGCTGGAGAACACCGATCTCAGCGCCCGCGAAATCGCCGAGAAATCACTGAAAATTGCCGGTGATATCTGCGTCTTCACCAACCAGTTCCACACCATTGAAGAGCTTGAAGAGAAATAAGGAAGGGCTATGTCTGAAATGACTCCTCGCGAAATCGTCCATGAGCTTGACCGCCACATTATCGGTCAGGACAAAGCTAAGCGTGCAGTGGCCATTGCCCTGCGTAACCGCTGGCGCCGCATGCAACTCCCTGAAGAGCTGCGTGTCGAAGTCACCCCGAAGAATATTCTTATGATCGGCCCAACCGGTGTCGGTAAAACCGAAATTGCCCGCCGCCTGGCCAAACTGGCCAATGCGCCGTTCATCAAGGTCGAAGCCACCAAGTTCACCGAAGTGGGCTACGTGGGTAAAGAAGTCGAAACCATCATTCGCGATCTGACGGATGTCGCAGTGAAGATGACCCACCAACAGGCGATGGAAAAAGTGCGCTTCCGCGCCGAAGAACTGGCCGAAGACCGTATCCTGGATATCCTGCTGCCGCCGGCACGCGATGCCTGGGGCCAGAACGAAGAAGCCGACAACAACTCTTCGGCCCGCCAGTCATTCCGCAAAAAGCTGCGTGAAGGCAAGCTGGATGACAAGGAAATCGAAATTGATGTTGCCGCCCCGCAAATGGGTGTCGAGATCATGGCGCCTCCAGGCATGGAAGAGATGACCAACCAGCTTCAGGGCATGTTCCAGAACCTGGCGGGCAACACCACCAAGAAGCGAAAAATGAAAATCAAGGACGCGATGAAAGCCGCGACCGAAGAAGAAGCCGCCAAGCTGGTTAACCAGGAAGAGCTCAAAGAGCAGGCGATCTTCGCGGTCGAGAACAACGGTATCGTATTCCTCGACGAAATTGACAAGATCTGTAAACGCGGCGACACCTCCGGCCCGGATGTATCGCGCGAAGGTGTCCAACGCGACCTGCTACCGCTGGTTGAAGGCAGCACAGTCTCAACCAAGCACGGCATGGTACGTACCGACCACATCCTGTTCGTGGCCTCTGGTGCTTTCCAAGTGGCCAAGCCATCAGACCTGATCCCTGAGCTGCAGGGCCGTCTGCCGATCCGTGTAGAGCTGGAAGCCCTGACCAGCAACGACTTCAAGCGCATCCTGACCGAGCCGAATGCGTCTCTGACCGAGCAGTACAAAGCCCTGATGGCAACCGAGTCGGTGGACATCGAGTTTGCCGAGAGCGGGATCAACAAGCTGGCCGAAGCGGCATGGCAGGTGAACGAACGTACCGAGAATATCGGTGCCCGCCGGCTGCACACGGTGATGGAACGTCTGATGGAAGAGCTGTCTTACGACGCTTCTGAGAAATCCGGCGACAAGATTGTGATCGACGATACCTACGTGACATCACGCCTGGGCGAGCTAGTCGAAGACGAAGATCTCAGCCGCTTCATCCTGTGATCCATCCCAGCGCATGACAACAAACGGCACCCCCAGCGGGTGCCGTTTTTTTGTTCTCAAACAAACAAAGTGGCGATAAAGTTGCCCCCTGCTACAGTTACGCCATAATAAGCACCTACTCGGTTATCGGTAAATCACATTATGAAATCATCTTCTCTCACAATTTGGCTCGATGCGGCAAGGCCGAAGACCCTGCCCCTGGCCATCGCCTCAATTGTTTGTGGTAGTGCAGTAGCAGGATGGCAAGGAAGTTTCTCCGCAGTCATAGCAGGCCTGGCCCTGTTGACCGCTCTGTTATTGCAAATTCTCTCCAACCTCGCCAATGACTACGGTGACGCGGTAAAAGGCACGGATAACGACCAGCGGCTGGGACCGCAGCGCGCCATGCAGTCAGGTCTGGTCACCCCAGGAGCCATGCGCAAGGCCATGCTGCTCAATATTGCCCTGACGGCAATCAGCGGCTTGAGCCTGATCTTCATCGCCACCAACAACCTGCAGGATATGGTTGGTTTCATGCTGCTCGGCCTGATGGCGATTGTCGCCTCAATCGCCTACACCGTAGGCAATAAGCCCTACGGCTACCGTGGCTTGGGCGATCTTTCGGTATTAATGTTCTTCGGTTGGCTAGGTGTCGCAGGCACCTATTACCTGCAGGCCGGACAGATTGATTCGATCATTATGCTGCCGGCAACGGCCTGTGGCCTGCTGGCCGTGGGCGTGCTCAATATCAACAACCTGCGCGATATCGACAACGATCGCGAGTGCGGAAAACTGACTCTGGCCGTTCGCATGGGGCCGGAATGGGGCCGCAAGTACCACCTTTTCTTGCTGGTTGGCAGCGTGCTGTGTCTGGCACTGTTTGCCTTGCTGGAGCTGCATTCGCCGTTCGGCTGGCTGTTTATCCTCAGTGCCCCGCTGCTGTTCAAACACGGCAAACAGGTACTGCAATCGGCTGACGGTGCGGCCCTGCGCCCGATGATGGCGACCATGGTCAAATGCGCTTTGCTGACCAACTTGCTGTTCGCCGCGGGGGTGGTGCTGGCTGCCGCCTAAGTAACCATGCTAGCGGCAAGGATATCTCCTTGTGCGAAAGCTTATTAACTAGTTATACTTTCAACAAGTTAAGTTTGGCCGCGCCAGCCAGCGGCCAACTAACCCTTTTCAATTGCCACAGAAGAAACGCGATTATGGAATACAATACGTCCGAGTTATGCGATATCTATCTCGACAAAGTTGACGTCGTCGAACCCATGTTCAGCTCCTATGGCGGTCGTAGCTCCTTCGGCGGCCAAGTCACCACGGTCAAATGCTTCGAGGACTGCGGGCTGCTCCGCACTGCGCTGCAAGAGCCGGGGGCCGGCCGAGTATTGCTGGTCGATGGCGGCGGATCGCTGCGCCGAGCTTTACTCGATGCCGAGCTTGCCCAGCTGGCAGCCGATAACCAGTGGGAAGGGTTGATCATTTATGGCTGTGTCCGCCACGTGGATGATCTCGACGAGCTGGATATCGGGATTCAGGCCATGGCTTCAATCCCTGTCGGCGCCGATGAAAACGGCATCGGCGAAATGGATATCGCCGTCAATTTCGGTGGGGTCACCTTCCTGCCGGAAGATCATATCTATGCCGACAATACCGGTGTGATCCTGTCCCCCGAGCCGCTGGATATCGACTAGCGCTTATCCCAGTTGCGCCTATTGTACAGACATAAAAAAACAGAGCCCTTCGGCTCTGTTTTTATTTTTGGTAGCAGACACTTCGGCTGCCAGCAAAAGTACGCTTATTCCACGTGTTCCATTTTGCCCAGCAACGCGCGAACACGCTCCTGCCATGCCTGGTGGTCATGGCGCAGTTTGTTATTCTCTTGCTCCAGCTCTTCGCGGCCAGAACGCAGTGCCTGCGCTTCGCCAGCCAGGCTATCATTTTTTTCTTTTAGTTCTTCAATTTCCATCTGTAGCAGAGAAATTGTATCAACAGCCATTTGTACTTTGGCTTCCAGCTTTTCCAACATTTCTAATGACATATTGTCCACCTGTATTCAGCCTATCAGTTTGCCCTAACCGTTTAAGGCAACGTCCCACAGGCACGTTTACGATTAATTACCGCCTATTCTAACGAGGCTACCGCCTTCTGACATCTACAAATACCATGCTTTGTCGTAAATGGGGAAATTTTGCACGAATTTAATCAAATCCTTGCTTTCCATGTGTTTGCAATACCACTGTCGCCTCGCTATTACCGCTTGGCAAAAGAAATGAGCAAGCCGTACAAATTTCATCCTGCGACACAGCCAAATGCGTAGAATTGCGATCAAACTCTATTTTAATGCACCAACAGCATGCTAATTTTTACCTTGATCGTATCTCTCTTGGAATTTTCCAAGAATTTGCCCCTCTGGCACATCCGACCTTTTTAGGTCGGATTTTTTATTATATAAACAAACACCTACCATCAAGGCACATTTTTACCCCGCCCGAGCAACTACGCAACCAGTAGCAATGGGGGATTTTCCCGCAAAACGGCAACCGTTTGCGCGAACGCGCAAAACAAAAAAACATTTTATGCTCGAACGCACAGTTTTCGCGCAGGGCAATTTTATTCTTAGTAGATTCGAGTACATTAGCCCCACATAAATACAAAAATAGCTATACCCCTACGACATTAGACAAAAGGACTGAACAATGACTACCCAAAAACAACACACCCTGCTCGGCGAATGCCTGGCCGAGTTCATTGGTACTGGGCTGCTGATCTTCTTCGGCGTCGGCTGTGTCGCCGCTCTGGTGCTGACAGGGGCCGAGTTCGGCCAGTGGGAGATCAGTATTATGTGGGGCCTTGGTGTGGCCATCGCCATCTACTGTACCGCGGGTGTCTCCGGCGCCCATATCAACCCAGCCGTCACCATTGCCCTTGCCCTTTTCCACGGCTTCGATAAGCGTAAAGTCCTGCCATACATTGCTGCCCAGCTACTCGGTGCTTTCTGCACCGCGGCGCTGATCTACAGCCTGTACAGCAACCTGTTCATCGAGTTCGAAGCGGCCAACGGTATTGTTCGTGGTAGCGAAGCTAGCCTGGCGACTGCCGGCATATTCTCGACCTACCCGCATGCCGCACTGTCATTTGCCGGTGCCTTCGCGGTGGAGTTTGTGATCACTGCGGTACTGATGTTTGCCATCTTGGCAATTGGTGATGAGAAAAACGGCGCGCCACGTGGCGCAATGGGCCCGCTGCTGATCGGTATCTTGATTGCGGTTATCGGTGGCTCACTCGGTCCACTCACCGGTTTTGCGATGAACCCGGCCCGTGACTTTGGCCCTAAATTCTTCGCCTTCCTAGCTGGCTGGGGTGATATGGCTTTGACCGGTGGTAAAGATATCCCGTACATGATTGTACCTATCCTTGCCCCTATCATGGGTGCCGCCTTCGGTGGTTGGCTATACCCGAAAGCCATCGGTGCCTACTTGCCAGGCAACCGCTGCACCCTGCCGAACCAGTGCGAAGACACGGCAGAAGAAGCCGCAAACGCCTAGTAACAACTTCATAAAGCGAGAACATTATCGGCCTGCCTCCGCACAGGCCGATCCGAACACCACACTCTACTACCCTTATATAATGACAATGAGAGGAAACCGTTATGACTACTGAGCAAAAGTACATTGTTGCACTCGATCAGGGTACGACCAGCTCCCGTGCCGTGGTGCTTGATCACAACGCCAACATTGTGTGCTCGTCACAGCGTGAATTCACCCAAATTTACCCCAAGGCTGGATGGGTCGAGCATGATCCTCTAGAAATCTATGCGACCCAGAGCTCAACACTGGTTGAAGCCCTGGCCAAAGCTGGGATCCGCTCGGACCAAGTCGCTGGTATCGGTATTACCAACCAGCGCGAAACCACCATTGTCTGGAACAAGAACACAGGTAAGCCGGTTTACAACGCCATTGTATGGCAGTGCCGCCGTACGGCAGATACCTGTGAAGAGCTGAAAAAAGCCGGCCTGGAAGAATACATCCGCGAAAACACCGGTCTGGTGGTCGACCCTTACTTCTCTGGCACTAAAATCAAGTGGATCCTCGACAATGTCGAAGGCGCCCGCGAAGAGGCCGAAGCCGGTAACTTGCTGTTCGGTACCGTGGATACCTGGTTGATCTGGAAGATGACCCAGGGACGCGTCCACGTTACCGACTACACCAATGCTTCGCGCACCATGGTGTTCAACATCAACACCCTGGAGTGGGACGAAAAACTTCTCAAAGCACTGGATATTCCGCTTTCTATGATGCCGGAAGTGAAATCGTCGTCTGAGGTCTACGGCGAAACCAACATCGGTGGTAAGGGCGGTACCCGTATTCCAATCGCCGGTATTGCCGGTGACCAGCAAGCAGCCCTATTCGGCCAGATGTGTGTGGAACCAGGCCAGGCCAAGAACACCTACGGAACGGGCTGTTTCCTACTGATGAATACCGGTAAGGAAAAAGTGACCTCGCACAACGGCCTGCTGACCACGCTGGCATGCGGCCCTAAAGGCGAAGTGGCTTACGCCCTTGAGGGTGCGGTATTTATGGGCGGCGCCTCTATCCAGTGGTTACGCGATGAAGTGAAATTGCTTGATGACGCCAAAGACTCCGAATACTTCGCCGAAAAAGTCGGTAGTGCCAATGGGGTCTATGTCGTTCCTGCATTCACCGGCCTTGGCGCCCCATACTGGGACCCATATGCCCGTGGTGCTATCGTCGGCCTGACTCGTGGCGTAAACAGCAACCACATCATCCGTGCAACGCTGGAAAGTGTCGCCTACCAGACCCGTGACGTACTGGATGCGATGCAGGCTGACTCCGGCATCAAGCTGGGTACCCTGCGTGTCGACGGTGGTGCCGTGGCCAATAACTTCCTGATGCAGTTCCAGTCAGACATCCTTGATACCGAAGTCCATCGTCCCGTGGTTACCGAAGTCACCGCACTGGGCTCCGCCTACCTCGCTGGTCTGGCTGTTGGCTTCTGGGGCAGTATCGATGAACTGAAAGACAAAGCGGTATTGGATCGCAAGTTCGTCGCCTGCAACGACGATGGCAAGCGTAACCGCCGTTACAACGGCTGGAAGCGCGCAGTCGAGTGTGCCAAGGGCTGGGCAGTCGAAGACGACATCTAATTCCCGTCCCGTAGTACACGCTTCAAGCGTTACCCAAGTTTTCTATCAAGGCCTGCACTAGCAGGCCTTTTTTCGTCGACTGGCGGCGAACCACCAAGAAATAAACATTTTTGCGCTAACGCAAACGTTTCCTTGCAACCTGTGTTAGAATCGCCGCCAGATTTATTCGGGCCTGTAGCCTACAGGCCCTAGCCCACTGATTTCTATTTCTGGAGTAATCATGAAACGCGATTTGGCGATGGCATTTTCTCGTGTCACTGAAGGCGCTGCACTGGCTGGCTACAAATGGCTAGGCCGTGGCGACAAGAATGCAGCAGACGGTGCTGCGGTTGAGGTTATGCGCTCGCTGCTTAACCAAACCGAGATTGAAGGTGAAATCGTAATCGGTGAAGGCGAAATTGATGAAGCGCCTATGCTTTACATCGGCGAGAAGGTCGGTACCGGCGGTGATGCAGTAGATATCGCGGTAGACCCAATCGAAGGGACCCGCATGACAGCGATGGGCCAGAACAATGCCCTGGCGGTACTGGCCGCTGGCGAGAAAGGCTCTTTCCTCAAAGCGCCTGACATGTACATGGAAAAGCTGGTTGTCGGCCCGGGTGCCAAAGGCGTGATTGATCTGAGCAAGCCGCTGGCAGAAAACCTGGAAGCAACGGCTGCAGCCCTGGGCAAGACCCTGGAAAGCCTGGTTGTGATCACGCTGGCGAAACCGCGCCACGATGCGGTTATTGCCGAGATGCAAGCCATGGGTATCCGCGTCTACGCCGTACCAGACGGCGATGTTGCGGCATCTATCCTGACCTGTATGCCTGACAGCGAAGTCGATATTATGTACTGCATCGGCGGCGCGCCAGAAGGGGTGGTCTCTGCCGCCGCAATCCGCGCGCTGGGCGGTGACATGCACGGCCGCCTGCTTCCTCGCCACGAAGTCAAAGGCGACACACCGGAAAACCGCGAGCACGGCCAGATGGAAATCGACCGCTGCCGTGAAATGGGTATCGAGCCAAACACCGTGCTGCGCATGGAAGACATGGCACAGAGCGATAACGTGATCTTCGCCGGTACTGGCATCACCAAGGGTGATCTGCTGGATGGCATCAGCCGCCAGGGCAACATCGCGACCACGGAAACCCTACTGATCCGCGGCAAGTGCCGTACTATCCGTCGAATCAAGTCGACCCACTACCTGGATCGCAAAGACGACGCTATCAAGGGCCACATCCTGTAAGATATCGCTCTTCTTCTATCTAGCGCGCCAATCGGCGCGCTTTTTTGTCTCCGCCCCCCCACAGCTGCCCTACTTACCACCTGCCGCGTTTTGACTTTGTAAAGTTGTTGCTTTATTTACCAACCTGACTACATAATTAACTATGCTAACTTGTTACCTGGGGTGGCCATGAAAACCATCGACAAAATACTCTACCGGATGAAGCGTGACGGCCCGGTTACCGCCAAGATGCTGGCCGAGGACTTCCAGCTCACCACCATGGGAGTGCGCCAACACCTTCAGGGGCTAGAAGAAGATGGCCTAGTCGACTTCGAAGACATCAAAGCCAAAGTCGGCCGGCCAACCCGCCATTGGCGCCTGACCCAAAAAGGCCATCGCCGTTTTGCCGATCGCCATGGCGATCTTATTATTCAAATGCTTGATTCTGTCGAAGAGTTGTTTGGCCTGGATGGGCTGAGCAAAGTTGTCGATCGGCGAGAGGCTCAAACCTTTGAACAATACCAAGCCCAACTGGCCGGGGTGGAAAATATCGCAGAAAAACTGCAAATCCTGACTACACTCAGGGAGCGGGAAGGTTACATGGCCGAGCTTCATCAGGACGGTGAAGATTTCGTGCTGATAGAAAACCACTGCCCGATATGCCACGCGGCCCAACGCTGCCCATCACTGTGCCAGTCCGAGCTGGCAGTTTTCCAACGCCTGCTGGGCAGCGAATACCAGGTCAACAGACAGGAACACATCATTGCCGGAGAGAGGCGCTGTGCATATCGAATAATAAAATCATAACGAGGAGAACATTATGGCTGACTGGATCCCTGCAGAGGTTATCAAAAACCGTCATTGGAACAATGACTTGTTCAGCTTAGTGCTGCAAGCCAATATCGAGCCGTTCAAAGCTGGCCAGTTTACCAAGCTGGGGCTGGAGATCGACGGCAAAATGATCCAGCGCGCCTACTCCTTCGTTAACCCTCCCTCTAGCAATCAGATCGAAGTCTATGCCACCCGAGTCGCCGACGGCCTGCTCTCCCCCCGGCTCCACGCCCTCAAGCCTGGCCAGCAGGTATTCATCTCCGCCCGCGCCAACGGCTTCTTCACCTTGGAGGAGGTTCCTGACAGCGATCACCTATGGTTGCTGGCAACCGGTACCGCCATCGGCCCATACCTCTCCATCCTGCGCGAGTCCGCGGCCTGGCAGCGATTTCGCAAAATCGTGCTGGTCCATGCGGTACGCTTTTCGGCTGACCTGAGCTATCAGGCCGAGATCAATACGCTTAAAGAGCTGTACCCGGAGCAGCTGATCGTCCAGCCCTTCGTCAGCCGGGAGCCGGCCCCCCCGGCTCTGCCGGGACGTATCCCCCAGGCCATCGCGGACGGCATGCTAGAGCGCCATGTCGGCCTCACCCTCACGCCTGAGCAAAGCCAAATCATGCTGTGTGGTAACCCTGAAATGGTTCGGGAAACCAAAGCGGTATTGGAGCAAAAGGGATTTAGCAAAAACCTGCGCCGCCAGCCCGGTCAAATCACCACCGAACACTATTGGTAAACTACGGCAGGCCCGGCCAGCCGGGCTTGCCCTTCTTCCTGCCCGACAAAATGCTGCCGTGTCTCATTCCTGAGCCAGTTTATCGCCCTGCTGACAACTAACTTTATTGCATAGCAACCGCGCGGATAGGCATCACGCCAGTCCACGCACCGCGGTTTTTGGCGTAAGGGGAAGTACGATGCAGACACTGCCACCATTTGATGAATTGAGAACCATGGCCGAGAAGGAGCCGGAGAAGCTCGAAGCCCTGCGGCTGGCAATGAGCGAGGAGATCATCCGCAATGCCAGCAGCGAGATGCAGCCCCGGCTGCGGGCTCAGATGAGCCATATCAACCAGGTGATCGCCAAAGGCAAGAACCCTAACCATACCAATATCATGCTGATGGCAGAGCTGCAGCAGCAGCTCAAGCGGTTTGCCCAAGCCCTCAACGCACCGCAGACCCTGACCGAACATCAGGCCGAAATAAAGCCCTTTGCCCGGCCGGGCTCACAAGACAAATCAGCCTAACAGCTAACCTTGAGGAAACAGTCGCTGTCCATATCGCGGATATCCACCGTCAGGCTATTGATGGTACTGGCATGCTGTTCTAGAGCGCTCATCAGGGCGCGGGATAATTCGCGCTTGACCTCGGCGCTGCGGCCGGAGAGCATGGTCAGCTCGATATGGATGAAGGTATCGAGATCGCGGCTCTCGCCCACCAGCCAATTATGGCAGCGGTAGCTGCGCGATTTCACCGACTCAGGCTCGAAGATACCGCACTCGAGCAAAATGGTATGTAGATCATCGAGAAGCCCCGGAATATTGACCCGCTCGACCACGGGCTCAGCATACTCCATCACTAAGTTAGGCATCCGCTCCTCCTTGCGCTTTACACTTCACTTATTTTGACCGGAAAAAGCTATACTTCGCATAGCTTTATCCTAAAATGGGCCTCAACCTTAGCGGATCTTATCCCACGACGCCAAAGATACAGGCTATATTTCAATCACGGATCACTGTCTTTTTTTTCCCCGCCATGGTGCGATTCGCACCAGTGTGAAAAAAATTCCCGCGTAGCGGTTCACTTTTGGCGGGGAAAAGGGTACAACCGAGCACAGATATGATTTCGGACAGGAAATTGATTTCCTAAGCTGTGGTAATGTTGGCGCTGCTTTCGGTGTTAACAGATAAGACCGCAGGCAACCCCGTCCAGTGATACTCTATAGCCTAGTGTTTAGCACCGCTAATGGCGGGTAGCTCCCCCGGGCTGTATGCTAAGCTATTGAGTATTTTTTAAGTCAATTTGATATGGAGAAAAGCTATGCGCCATCCTGTGGTTATGGGTAACTGGAAGCTTAACGGTAGCAAAGAAATGGTATCTAACCTTCTTAAGGGCCTTGATGCTGAACTTAAGGGTCTTGAAGGTGTAGACGTTGCCGTTGCGCCACCAGCTATGTACCTTGACCTGGCTGAGCAACTGATCGGCAAAGCTGAGAGCAAAATCATCCTAGGTGCACAGAACGTTGACGTTAACGCGAGCGGTGCTTTCACTGGCGATATCTCTCCAGAGATGCTGAAAGACTTTGGTGCAAGCCACATCATCATCGGTCACTCTGAGCGTCGCGACTACCACAACGAGTCTGACGAGTTCGTTGCCAAGAAGTTCGCGTTCCTAAAAGAGCACGGCCTAACACCTGTACTATGTATCGGTGAGTCAGAAGCACAGAACGAAGCTGGCGAAACAGTTGCAGTTTGTGCTCGTCAAATCGACGCAGTGATCAACACTCAAGGTGTTGAAGCGCTTGAAGGTGCGATCATCGCTTACGAACCAATCTGGGCTATCGGTACCGGTAAAGCAGCAACCGCTGATGACGCACAGCGCATCCACGCCGCTATCCGTGCTCACATCGCTGAGAAGAGCGAAGAAGTAGCGAAGAAAGTTGTGATCCAGTACGGCGGTTCAGTTAAGCCAGAAAACGCTGCCGCTTACTTCGCACAGCCAGACATCGACGGCGCGCTAGTTGGCGGTGCAGCGCTAGACGCAGCCAGCTTCGCAGCAATCGCTAAAGCCGCAGCTGAAGCGAAGAAATAATCCTGTTCTTGGCTAAGAACAACAAATAGAAAAGCTACCCTCGGGTAGCTTTTTTGTTGCAGCCACAACGGCAGCGGCATAAAAAAACCGGCACTCGGCCGGCTTTTTCTATCACAGCAGATCTTAGAACAGCTTGTCAGCCAACTCGTACAGATCTTTGCGCACTGGACGCTTCATATTCTCGATAGCATCGATGATGTCGTGGTGTACCATCTGCTCGTTCTGGATTCCCACACAACGGCCACCGTGACCTTCCATCAGCAGATCCACCGCGTAGGCACCCATGCGTGATGCCAAGATACGGTCGAAGGCTGTAGGCTGACCACCGCGCTGGATGTGGCCCAGCACAGTTGCACGTGTTTCGCGGCCGGTTTCGTCTTCGATGTACTTCGCCAGCTCGTTGGCATCGGTCATCAATTCGGTAAGAGCGATAATCGCATGCTTCTTGCCTTTGTAGATCCCTTCTTTGATCTTCGCTAGCAGCTCTTCTTTGTTCAGGCCCGTTTCTGGTGTAATGATGTACTCACAACCACCGGCAATCGCAGACATCAGGGTCAGATCGCCACAGTGGCGGCCCATTACCTCAACAATCGAAATGCGCTGGTGAGAAGAAGACGTGTCACGCAGGCGGTCAATCGCATCGATAACCGTGTTCAGCGCCGTCAGGTAACCGATGGTGTAGTCAGTACCTGCAACGTCGTTATCAATTGTGCCCGGTAGACCGATACATGGGTAGCCCATTTCAGTCAGCTTCTTCGCACCCATGTACGAACCGTCACCACCGATCACAACCAGTGCGTCGATACCGTGGATCTTCAGGTTTTCGATCGCTTGCTGGCGAACTTTCTCTTCCTTAAACTCAGGAAAACGAGCAGAACCCAGGAATGTACCGCCTTTGTTGATGACGTCTGATACGCTTGAGCGAGTCAGCTTTTCAATACGGTTCTGGTGCAGGCCCTGATAGCCGTCGTAAACACCGTAAACTTCCAGGCCTTCAGACAATGCTGCACGAACAACACCGCGAACAGCCGCGTTCATACCAGGTGCGTCACCACCACTGGTCAATACACCAATCTTCTTAATCATGGTTACCCTCTGACTTTGGGAAATGAAAATTCAAATCCGACATGAGTGGCCGAGGTTCCCCCGCTCGACCCAGGGCCAATACCGACCCCACCTCATGAAAACTGTAACTTTCCTACTAATGTAGGAGTATTACAATTTTGATAAAAAAATTTGTTGATTCATATCACGATAGCCTGCAACTGCACCATGACGCGGGGAGTATCGCCGCTTCATATCGCTATCGAGATCTACAAACAGCTCGCCTATGGACTGGTACCGCAAGCGCCATTGCGCTTGTCCGGCATACCTCTACTTCTTCAGTATAACGGCTGACACCAGAGCCTCCAGTTGTGCCAAGTGAGGAGGAAGACCGCGGGTGATTGTGAACTCATCCTTGATTATCACACCTGACATCATGCACAGGGCTGGGCAATACCCCGCAGTATAGCTTTTTTATGACGAAAATTAATAACAAATTAATTCAAATCGATGTTTTACAACGCCTCCCCTTGGGCTACAAGCAATAAAAAAGCCGCCAAGTGCTTTGGCGGCTTTGGTAAATCAACTGACAGCGATTAGTTCGCTTGCTTACGCTCTAGGCGCTGCTCAATTCGGGCCTGGCACTTTTCAGCACGCTCAGCCTGTAGCTCCTGCAGCTTGGTCTTCTGATCGGCAGTCAGCACCTGCATCATTTCGTGGCGCTGCTTGAGCATGGCAACGCGGCGCTCAACCTGCTGCTGGGACATCTCTTCGGCCAGGGCGCGAACCTGGGCTTCGTCGAAGTTTTCGCTCAGCATAAGCTGTTGCATTTTCTGGTGTTGTGCCTGCATCTCGGCATGGCGCTCAGCCATCGTGCCGCGCATCGCGTCCCTGTTGGTCTGGCGCAGCTCTTTCAGCTCGGTCTTCTGCGCATCGGTCAGATCCAACTGGCGGAACATCCGGCTGTCATCCATGCCGCAGCCACCTTTACCGCCTTGGCCGTTGTGGTGCTTGCCGCCACCGTAAGCCAGAGCAGAGGCAGAGCCAAGGGCTAGAGGAAGGGCAATTGCTAGCGCCATTGTTTTTTTGAAAGTCATCATTATGTTCTTCTCCATTAGAGGCTGCTGTTGCAGCGCCGTAATCTCAGGTACGGATATAGCTTACCCCCTACAAGGTAAAGGGCTGTCTGGTAAACGTAAAACTGCGTAAAGCCAAACCAGTTTTACTTGGCGACCCTGCAACGATTAGGGATACTTACCTTATCGCTGTTGCTTTTTAAAGGTAGAGACTATGGCCAAAATCCTGCTTGTTGATGATGATACCGAATTGACCTCCTTGCTGTCCGACATTCTCGATATGGAAGGGTTTGAGGTTGTCGAGGCCAATAATGGCGAGGAAGGATTGGCCAAGGTCGACGACAGCATTGATCTGATCTTGCTCGACGTGATGATGCCGGTCATGAACGGTACCGAGATGCTGCGTCGCCTGCGTGAGAAGCATGAAACCCCGGTGTTGATGCTGACCGCCAAGGGCGAAGAAATAGACCGGGTACTCGGGCTGGAGCTGGGCGCCGATGACTATATGCCCAAGCCCTTTAGCGATCGGGAGCTGCTGGCCCGCATTCGCGCTATCCTGCGCCGGACCCAAAACCGGAATACCGCCACCAAGGCTGGGCCCGAGTGCCTGAACTATCAGGAGATCGAAATATACCCAGGCCGGCAGGAAGTACTTTGCCACGGCAACCCTATCGAGATGACCGGCACCGAGCTGGCACTACTCAGCTACTTTGTCCAGCATCCGGGCAAGATCATTGCCAAGAACGAACTCAGCCTCGAGGTCCTTGGCAAGCGGCTGGCCCCGTTCGACCGTGCCATCGACATGCATGTTTCTAACCTGCGCAAGAAGCTGCCCGAGCGCGATGACGGCAAGCCATGGATCAAGACCCTGCGTGGCAAGGGCTACCTGCTGGTCGAGGACGCGTAATGAAGCTGCCGCGCTTTTCCAGCCTGTATGGCCGTATCTTTGCGGTATTCTGGCTAACTTTGTTGCTGGTAGTCCTGGTGCTGCTGTTGCTGCCCAACCTGGACCCGCGTACCCAGCACACCATTCCTCAGCCGCAGCAAGAGCGATTCCAGGAGTCGGCCGCCAGTATTTCCAGCCAGATCGCCCGCGATGGCGGCTCGCTGGAGAAAAAACTTAGCCGCTTTACCGACCAAAGCCGTCACAAAGGGTTCCAGCTCTACTTCACCACCACAGATGGCAATGTCATTTCCCCGCGGCGCAACAACAAGGCACTGCGCAACTTCATTACCATGGCCGACAGCCCCAGTGAGCCCAAACAGAAGCTCTATGGCCGCTGGATGATGGCCGGCCCGTTTGAGGTCCAGCACAAGGGCGACACCTTATTGATGTATGTCGGCCGGATCGTCAGAGAGCCGCCGCCGTTTTTCATCCAGATCCTAGACAGGCCTTTCCAGCTACTGCTGCTGACCATGCTGGTCAGTACCCCGTTGCTGCTGTGGTTGGCCTGGGCCATATCCCTACCGGCCCGCCGCTTACAAAATGCCGCCGAGCGGGTAGCCAAAGGGGAGTTCGAGGCCGATCCCCAGCTCGAGTCCGGCTCGAAGGAATTCAAGCAGGCAGGCGCCAGCTTCAACCAGATGGTGCAGGCTATCAACCATATGATTGGCGGCCAGCAGCGCTTGCTGTCCGATATCAGCCATGAGTTGCGCTCACCGCTGACCCGGTTGCGAATGGCTACCGCCCTGGCCAAGCGCAAACAAGGCGAGAGCAACGAGCTGACACGGATAGATACCGAGGCCGAGCGGCTGGAAATCATGATTGCGGAGTTGCTGGAGCTGTCTCGGATGCAGGTCAACAGCCACGAGCAGCGGGAGCACACCGATGCCACCTCGCTGTGGTATGACATGCTGGAAGATGCCCGCTTCGAGGCCGAGCAGTGCGGCAAGCAGCTGGACTACACCCCGCTGGAAGAGTGGCCGTTGCACGGTAACCCCAACTTGCTGATCAGCGCGTTGGAGAACGTCGTCCGCAATGCCATCAAATACGGTAACGATCATATCCGGATCTGCTTTGAGGCCCAGACAAAGCACCTTTGTATCATGGTCGAAGACAACGGCGAAGGCGTCCCCGACAATGAGCTGGACGATATTTTCCGCCCGTTCTACCGCGTTTCAACCGCACGGGATCGCAGCAGCGGCGGCACCGGGCTAGGGCTAGCCATCACCGAAAGCGCCATCCGCCAGCACAGCGGCACCATCCAGGCCTGCCGCAGCGAGCTGGGCGGGCTCAAGGTCACCATCACCCTGCCGCTATCGCGCTAGCCGCCATGACCAACGCAAACAGCGGCCTGCAACCAGGTCGCCGCTTGCCGGCGATTTTTTCTGCTGCGCTTTTCCCGTACAATAGCGCGATTGTCACCACGGATTGTCTACTATGTTTGATATCGCCCTTTACGAACCGGAGATCGCCCCAAATACCGGCAACATCATCCGCCTCTGCGCTAACTGTGGGGCCAACCTCCACTTGATCGAACCGCTGGGCTTCGACCTGGAAGAGAAAAAGCTGCGCCGTGCCGGCCTGGACTACCACGATCTGGCCCACGTCCACCGCCATGCCAATTTCGAGGCCTTTCTTGCCCACATCGGCGAGCGCCGGATCTTCGCCTGCACCACCAAGACCACCAACTTCCACACCAACGCCAAGTTCGAAGAAGGCGATGTACTGCTGTTCGGCCCGGAAACCCGCGGCCTACCCGCCGAGCTGATCGAAAGCCTGCCGCTCGAGCAGCGCCTGCGTATCCCAATGCACCCGGACAGCCGCAGCTTGAACCTATCCAATGCCGCGGCAATCATTGGCTACGAGGCCTGGCGCCAACTTGGCTTCAAAGGGGCGATATAGATGAGGCTAGTGGCTAGTGGCTAGTGGCTAGTGGCTAGTGGCTAGTCAAGATTGTTGCCATAAAAAAGCGAGAGGGACTCCTCTCGCTTTTTTAGTTTAAAGAACGTGTTTAAATTGGCTCAGGGGCACCATCACACCATGAGCATTGCTCTTCCTCGTACCTCAAGCCTATGGCCTCTGGCCTGATCTTAAATCCCATCCCCAGCCGTAAACGTCTGGCTGGTGCCGTTGAACTGCTGGTCCATGTCCATCGACGGCTTGTCGCTGCTCGGGCGGCCGACGATCTTGGCCGGCACCCCGGCGACAGTGGTATGGGGCGGCACCGGGTTGAGCACCACCGAGCAGGAGCCGATCTTGGCGCCCTCGCCCACTTCGATATTACCCAGGATCTTGGCCCCGGCACCGATCATCACCCCTTCGCGGATTTTCGGGTGGCGATCGCCCCCTTCCTTACCGGTACCGCCCAGAGTAACGTCCTGCAAGATAGACACGTCATTCTCGATCACTGCTGTCTCACCGATCACAATCCCGGTGGCATGGTCGAACATAATGCCTTGGCCGATGCGTGCCGCCGGGTGGACATCCACCTGGCAGGCGACCGAAATTTGATTTTGCAAATACACCGCCAGCGCCACACGTTTCTGCTTCCACAGCCAGTTAGCCACCCGGTAGCCCTGCAAGGCATGAAAGCCCTTGAGGTAGAGCAAAGGGATAGAAAACATCTCTACCGCCGGATCCCGCTCGACAACAGCCCGGATATCACAGGCTGCTGACTCGGTGATCAGACAATCGGCAGCAAAAGCCTCTTCTATCACTTCACGTACCGCCATAGCTGGCATCGATGGCGTAGCCAGCTTATTGGCCAAAATATAGCTCAGTGCCGCAGCCAGGTTATCGTGCTTGATAATGGTGGCATGGTAAAAGCTCGCGAGCATTGGCTCCTGCTCTGACTGCTGCCTTGCTTCCTGCTTGATAGCCTGCCAAACGGCATATTGTTGACATTCCCTCACATTACCCTCGGTATCATTACTGTTGGTATCGGCTTGCTTTAACTTTAACGCGCTCTGAAAAAAAAACAACGCAGGCCAAAACAGCCCGCGTTGCATCTTAAGTAGAACAGATTGGATGCATAGGACTCCAAACTGTTATTCGTCTTTTTTCTCGCGGGCCAGCAGATCCTTGGCCGCTTCGCGGGCATCTTTGCCCTGGTACAGCACTTGGTAGATCTGTTCGGTGATCGGCATTTCGACCCCCATCCGCTGAGAAAGAACCCAGACTTCCTTGGTGTTGCGATAGCCCTCGACCACCTGGCCAATTTCTTCCTGGGCCTGGTCAACGTCTTTGCCTTGGCCCAGCGCCAAGCCGAAACGGCGGTTGCGAGATTGGTTATCGGTACAAGTCAGCACCAAATCACCAAGGCCAGCCATCCCCATAAAGGTTTCAGGCTGAGCACCCAATGCAGCACCCAAGCGTGACATTTCGGCCAGACCACGGGTGATCAATGCGGTACGGGCGTTGGCACCAAAGCCAATACCATCCGACATCCCCGCACCAATCGCAATCACGTTCTTGACCGCACCGCCCAGCTGCATACCGGTAAAATCGCTATTGCTGTAAACCCGGAAGGTTTTGCTGCAGTGAATTTTGTCCTGCAGATCGCGAACAAACTCGTCATCCGGCGACGCCACGGAAATCGCTGTCGGCATACCTGCAGCAAGCTCCTTGGCAAACGTCGGTCCTGACAATACCGCCAACGGCACATCTTCACCCAGCGCCTCAACGGCCACGTCTTTGAGCAGGCGGCCCGTTTCCGGCTCCAGCCCCTTGGTCGCCCAGCAGACGCGGGAATCGTCACGCAAGTGCGGCTTGACATTGCCCAGTACCTCGCCGAACACATGGCTCGGCACCACCACCAACAGATCGCGGCTGGCCTTGACGGCCTGCTCCAAGTCGGCAGTGACAATCAGGGAATCGGGGAAAGCGACACCCGGCAGGAATGCCTCGTTGGCACGATCCATTTCCAGCTGCGCCATATGCTCCGGCTCGTGGCCCCACAGGATCACAGTGGCACCGTTACGGGCCAAGGAAATAGCCAATGAGGTACCGTATGAGCCGGCGCCTAGCACCGCCATGGAAATTACTTGTTCTGAGCCTGGATTCATTGTGTCCACCCTAAAGCTTACGCTTCGGTGTTTTCTGGGTTAGCTTGCGCCTGGTTCTGCAGGTAGTTCATGAACAGTGCATCGAAATTAACCGGTGCTAGGTTCAGCTGAGGGAATGTACCCTTAACCACTAGGCTTGAAATCGTTTCGCGAGCATATGGGAACAGGATGTTCGGGCAGAATGCGCCTAGGCAGTGGGCAAGCTGTGGTGCTTCCATACCCGCAACTGAGAAGATACCGCCCTGCTGAACTTCACATAGGAATGCAGTTTCTTCTTCATTCTTCACCGTTACAGTCAGACGAAGAACAACCTCGAATACACCTTCACCCAGTTCGCGGCTCTGCGTGTCTAGATCCAGTTTCACGTCTGGGTTCCACTCTTTCTGGAACATCTGTGGTGAGTTTGGTGCTTCGAAAGACACATCTTTCAGGAAGATACGCTGGATTTGGAAGTTTTGCTGTGCTTCGTTGTTTGCTGCTTCAGCCATGTTAGAGTCCTTTTTCTCTCATGCCCACGGAAGTGAGCCTATCAATATCGCAACCATGATAACTATCACAACTGCACAAAATTCGGTATGTCCCCGCAGCCCAACCAGGTGTGCCGCGGGAGGGCAGAATTACTTTCTTGCCTTGCCTGACTTACTGCGGATCAGCGGCAGGTTCGCCTCGTTCCAAGAAATCAGGCCGTCTTTGAGCAGGTTCACGTTCTCGAAACCGGCTTTGCTCAGCAGGTTGGCACTTTCTTGCGCCGTTTGACCTGTCTTGCATACTACGATGATTGGGGCTTGCTTGTATTTTTCAAGATCTGCCAAGTTCTGTTCTTTGATTTGGCTAGGCAAAATGTGAAGTGCGCCAGCAATATGGCCGCCACGGTACTCATCGCGGCTACGGATATCGACAAACACGCCGTCTTCACGGTTAACCATCACGGTCGCTTCATTTGGGGTGACAATCTTGTAGCCAGCCGTCTTTTGCTTGACGTAAGACGTAATGATAGCCACAACCAAGCCAACCCATACCAATGACAACATTGGGTTACTTGTTACAAAATCAATGTATTGCTGCATGACCTTCGCTCTATATTCCTAATACCAGCCTGCTGTAACCCAGGCTCGAGTCAACAAAATTCAAAGACCCCGAGTATACCCGCGACAGCCTAGTTGTACAGCAGGATGCAATAAATCCGCGCGGCGGCTCACTGGCCTTTGGCGCTCTCAGTATAAGTCTTAACTGGCTTGAGCATTATTGCAGCACAATAAAAAGTGAAAAAAACTGTGCTTCAGGGCTTACACTGAAAGGCAGAAATGAATATATTTCCGTAGGAAGATAACAATCTATTTACAGCATAGTTTGATCTTGACCTACAGTTTGCGCCATAAACTGTAGTAAAATTACGGCCGCTGCGATCAATTCCCTAAGTCCCCGCCAATGAGGGCTTAGGTAATTGATCGAAATTACATTTCAGGTTTTAACATACGAGGGACAGCATATGTCTGCTAAGAAGCCATTGGCTTTGGTTATCCTAGATGGCTGGGGTTACCGCCAAGACAACGCCAACAACGCTATTGCTAACGCCAACACGCCAGTTATCGACGGCCTGATGGCAAACGAAGCAAATACCCTGATCTCAGCATCAGGTATGGATGTTGGCCTGCCTGACGGCCAGATGGGTAACTCTGAAGTAGGTCACACCAACATCGGTGCCGGCCGCATCGTTTACCAAGATCTAACCCGCATCACCAAATCAATTGCTGACGGCGACTTCTTCGAAAACCCTGCGATGACAGGCGCTATCGACAAAGCCGTTAACGCAGGCAAAGCTGTACACATCATGGGCCTGATGTCTCCGGGCGGTGTTCACAGCCACGAAGACCACATCGCAGCCGCTGTTGAAATGGCAGCCAAGCGCGGTGCTGAGAAGATCTACCTACACTGCTTCCTTGACGGCCGTGATACGCCACCTCGCAGCGCACAGGCATCACTTGAGCGTTTCGACGCCCTGTTTGCTGAGCTAGGCAAAGGCCGCGTTGCTTCTCTAGTGGGTCGTTACTACGCGATGGACCGTGACAACAACTGGGATCGCGTTGAAGTTGCCTACAACCTACTGACAGCAGCCAACGCTGAGTTCAACGCGGCATCTGCCGTGGAAGGCCTACAAGCGGCTTACGCCCGTGACGAGAACGACGAGTTCGTTAAAGCGACTGAAATCCGTGCCGAAGGTCAGGACGTTGCGGCAATGGAAGATGGCGACGCGGTTATCTTCATGAACTACCGTGCTGACCGTGCACGCCAAATCACCCGCGCCTTCGAAGTTGACTTCGCTGGTTTTGAGCGTGCCCAGTTCCCGGCACTTGCGGATGTCGTGATGCTGACCCAGTACGCCGCTGACATCAACCTGCCTATCGCTTTCCCACCAGCAGACCTGGTTAACACTCTAGGTGAGTGGCTATCGAAGAAAGGCAAGAAGCAGCTACGTATCTCCGAAACTGAGAAGTACGCGCACGTGACCTTCTTCTTCAACGGCGGCGTAGAGAACGAGTTTGACGGCGAAGAGCGCCAGCTAGTGGCTTCGCCGAAAGTCGCGACTTACGATCTGCAGCCTGAAATGAGCGCACCAGAGCTGACTGACAAACTGGTTGCGGCCATCAAGAGCGGTGAGTTCGATACCATTATCTGTAACTACCCTAACCTGGATATGGTTGGCCACACCGGCGTTTACGACGCTGCCGTGCAAGCAACCGAAGCGGTTGACGGCTGCCTGGGTCGCGTGGTGGAAGCTATCCGTGAAATGGACGGCCAGCTGCTGATCACTGCCGACCACGGTAACGCAGAAATGATGGTTAACCCGGAAACCGGTGGTATCCACACGGCGCACACCAGCCTACCTGTACCGCTAGTGTACGTAGGTGACAAAGCGCTGACGCTGAAAGAAGGCGGTAAGCTGTCTGATCTAGCGCCAACTATGCTGGCCCTAACAGATATGGAAATCCCTGCAGAGATGACTGGTCAGGTGCTGTTTGATCTGAAATAATCTCCCCCATGCGGGAAGTTATCAAACACCTACACCATAGTCTTCGCGCCAGTGCATTTTGCACTGGCGCTTTTCTATGCCTGCTCTTTGGCTCCAGTGCCTTGGCCGATGAAGGCCAGCTCAAAGGGGTCAAGCAGGAAATATCACGCCAGCAAAACCAGGTCGCCACCAACCGCAAAAAGGTTGACCAGATCCAGAAAAGCCTGCGCCAGCAGGAAGTCGGTATTGCCGAAACCGCCAAGGCGATCCACCAAGCCGAACAACGCTCAGGCGAATTAGAAACATCTATCCGCTCGCTGAGACAACAACTCGAGCAGCTGCGCCAGCAGCAACTCGGCCAGCAAGAGCTGCTCAAGGAATTACTCAACGCCCACTACAAGCAAGGCAAGCAGAGTCAATTGGCCCTGATGCTCAGCGGTGAAGACAGCAGCCAACTCGACCGCTTTACCGTCTATGCCGAGCGCCTCAGCCAGGCCCGCAGCCATGCGCTTGATGAACTGGCAGCAACCACTACCGAATTGCAGCTCAAGCAACACCAGTTGGCTGAGCAACAAAAAGAGCAACAGGCATTGCTGGCCAAGCTCACGAAACAAAAGCGCAAGCTGGAATCCGAGCGCAGCCAACGGCAGAAAACCGTAAACAACCTGCGCAGCCAGCTGACCACCGATAACCAGTATCTGGCCGAACTGAAAGAAAACGAGCAGCGGCTGATCAAGGAAATCGAAAAGGCCCGGGCAGCGGCAGAAGCGGCTCGCCGGGTGCCGATGGATGGTTTGGCCAAACAAAAAGGCAAACTGCCGTGGCCGGTCAAAGGTCAGATCCTGCATAGCTATGGCACCAGCCAGCAAGGCGAACTGCACTGGAAAGGCATGGTCATTGCCCAATCAGCCGGCAGCCCAGTCAAAGCCATTTATCCTGGCAAGGTGGTATTTGCCGATTGGCTACGAGGTTACGGTTTGGTGCTGGCTGTCGACCACGGCAAGGGCGACATGAGCTTTTACGGCTACAACCAGACCTTGCTCAAGAAGGTCGGTGATACGGTACAGGCCAACGAGAATATTGCCCTGATCGGCGACAGTGGCGGTCAGGCACAGTCGTCCCTGTACTTTGAAATCCGCCGCAAGGGTTCGCCGACCAACCCGCGAGCCTGGCTGACAAGATAACAGGCCGTTTGCTGACACCACAGACAAATACTTTCCGCTGCAACCGATAAGCAAGGAATCGCTTTTGGCAAAGAGTCGTGTATTGAGGAAGTGGGCCCTTGCCCTCGTATTCGCCAGTCTTGGCGCACCCAGCGGGGCCTTTGCGGCCAAATTGGCCATTGTGATCGACGACCTTGGCTACCAGCCCATGCCCGAGGCCCTCTCGGCCCTGCCGGCACAGATCAGCGTCTCCATCCTGCCCGACACCCCCTATGACCAAGCGACCAGCCAATTGGCCCACCGACAGCGACGCGATGTGCTGCTCCATATGCCGATGGAACCCCTGCACCGTGCCCCGCTGGAAATGGCTACCCTGACCCGCCAGATGGATCAGCAAACCTTCCAGCGCACACTCCGCAGTGGGCTGGCGCGGGTACCGGATGCCATTGCCGTCAACAACCACATGGGCAGCGCTCTGACCCAAAACCCACAGGCGATGGGCTGGGTGATGGAAGTGTTGTCCGAGCAAGGGCTGTTCTTCCTCGACAGCCGCACCACCGCCAAGTCAGTCGCCCTCAAGCAGGCCGAGCGACAGAATGTTCCCGCCCTGCGCCGCCATGTTTTTCTCGACCACCTCAGTACCGAAAAATTCATCAGCCAGCAGCTCTCAAGAGCCATCCGCCAGGCCAAGACAAACGGCTATGCCATCGCTATCGGCCATCCTTACCCGGTCACCCTTGATGTCTTGGGCCAGGCACTCCCGCAGCTCGAAGCGCAAGGGATCCAGCTGGTCCGGCTATCGGAGCTATCCCCGTCCTACTGATTAGGCCTCTTTCTCGATCTGCGCCCGGTAATGCGCCTTTAACTGCAGGACTTGTGCCTTGCCTTCGGCGGTGGTCAGCGGCCTGACGATACCGAGAATATGCAGCACCCCCTGGTAGAGTACCGCTTTGGTGATCTTGGCTCCCGGGGCCTGGGTGGTCTGGTAGGAGATCCAGCTCGAGGCAACCAGCTTCAAGGTCGTCGCCAGGTTCTCAAGCTCTTCTTCTTCGATATCCAGCAACCCACCGCTACGGAAGCTGGCCATCATCGCCATGATGTCCTTGTGCAGCCCTTCCTGTGCCGCCAGGTATTTTTGCTGCAGCTCCGGATCACGCTGCAAGATATCAGGCAGGTTGGCATAGAAGAAACGGTAGCGCCACATCAGCATGAATACCGAATCCAGGTATACCAACAGATCGTCGGCCGTTATTTGCTGATGCTCAAGGGGTTGGAAGTGAATACTGAGATCATGCGCGTATTGATCGAAAATACTGTGTATAATCTCTTCCTTATTGCGGAAATGATAATACAGGTTACCGGGGCTAATCCCTAGATGGGCAGCAATATGGTTAGTGGTAATATTCGGCTCACCGCTTTCGTTGAAAAGCTCCAGTGCAGCCAGGATGATTTTGTCACGGGTTTTCATTTGCTTCTCACTTCTCTGCCCAAAAAAATTGGCAATCTGCTAATACTATCATAAACCTATTCTATAACAGCGGGTCTAACCCTTGTTATCCACCCACTGACTGGAAGAGCCATGATTATAGTAACTGGTGGTGCCGGGATGATCGGCAGCAATCTTGTAAAAGCGCTCAACGCGCAGGGCCGCAACGATATTTTAGTGGTCGACAACCTCAAAGACGGCACCAAATTTGCCAATCTGGTCGATCTGGATATTGCCGATTACATGGACAAGGAAGACTTCATCACCCAAATCATGGCGGGCGACGACTTCGGACCGATCGATGCGGTATTTCACCAGGGGGCCTGCTCGTCGACCACCGAGTGGGACGGCAAGTACATGATGCTCAACAACTACGAGTATTCCAAAGAGCTGCTGCATTACTGCCTCGAGCGTGCCATTCCGTTCCTGTACGCCTCCTCTGCCGCTACCTACGGCGGCCGCGACCACGACTTCATCGAAGCGCGCGAGTACGAAGGGGCACTCAATGTCTACGGCTATTCCAAGCAGCTGTTCGACAACTATGTCCGCCGTCTGTGGCAAGATGCCGAGGAGCACGGCGAAACCCTGTCGCAAGTTACCGGGTTCCGCTACTTCAATGTCTACGGCCCGCGCGAGCAGCACAAAGGCAGCATGGCCTCGGTGGCGTTCCACCTCAACAACCAGATCAACCAGGGCGACAATCCGAAACTGTTCGAAGGCTCGGACAACCTCAAGCGTGATTTTGTGTTTGTCGGCGATGTCTGCAAGGTCAACCTGTGGTTCTGGCAAAACGGTGTGTCCGGTATCTTCAACTGCGGGACCGGCAAGGCCGAGCCGTTCAGCGAAGTCGCCAAGGCGGTGATCAAACACCACGGTAAAGGCCAGGTTGAAGAGGTTCCTTTCCCGGACCACCTCAAAGGCCGCTACCAGGCCTTTACCCAAGCCGATCTGACCCAATTGCGTGCCGCAGGTTACACCGACACATTCAAGTCCGTCGCCGAAGGCGTGGCCGAATACATGGCAACCATCAACCCAACACCGAAACACTAGATGAAAGACCATTACGATAAACAAGCCTACAACCCGGAATTCAGCTGGGCCTTTCTCCACCCTAAATACTGGGGGACCTGGCTGGCTGTTGCTTTTGCCGCCCTGCTGTGCCTGCTGCCGCACCGTACCCGCCGTGCCATGGCCAGCCTGTTCGCCAAACGCGCCGTGAAGTTCAACAGCAAGGCCAACCGCCGTGCCCGGGTCAACCTGAAAATGTGCTTCCCCGATAAAAGCGACGCCGAGCGCGAGGCCATGCTGCTGGAGAACTACATCACCGCCGGCAGTTTCCTGATGGGCTTTGCCGCCCTCAGTGTCCGCAATCGCCAGTGGCTGGAAGACAACACCATCGTCCGGGGTGAAGAACACCTGACAGCGCTGAAGGAAAATGGCGACAGTGCCATCTTGCTGGTGCCACACACCTGGGCCATTGATATTCCAGCGGTTTTGCTCGCATCGCGCGGCCTGCCGGTATCGGCGATGGCGAAAAAGCAGAAAAATGAGGTGTCAGACTGGTTAATGCATAAACAGCGTGTACAATACGGCGGCCGTGTTTATGAGCGCAGTGGCGGGATCAAGCCCTTTATCAAGTCCATCCGCGAGGGCTACTTGGGTTACTATTTGCCGGATGAAGACCTGGGGGCCGAGCACAGTGTGTTCGTCGATTTCTTTGCCACCACCAAGGCCACCATTGCCGGGCTGGGCCGCCTGGCGAAACTGAGCCGCGCCAAGATCGTACCCTTGTACTCGATCTACAACAGCGAGACCGGCAAGTACGAGATAGACATCTATCCCCCGCTCTCTCCGTTCCCGCTGGACACCGAGGAGCAAGACGCCCGTTTGATGAACCAGTGTATCGAGCAGTACGTGACCGAGCGCCCTGAGCAGTACATGTGGATTTTACGTTTGTTGAAGACCCGGCCGGAAGGCGGGGAAAATCCTTACAAGATAAGAAAATGAGCACTAAATTAAAACTCAATTGGTTTGATACAATCCTGTATCTGCCTTTAATCAGTTTGTTCACAGCCGCTTTTGTTATCCCAGGTTGGGACAAGAAAGTAGTGATCCTTTTCTCCGTATCTATAATCGCTATTATCTGTAAATATGGGCTTAATACGATTAAAGAAAACTATAAAGATCCCTATGTGGTGATCTTAATCATTAGTGCTATTTATGGCTCAGCTCTATATGAAACAATTGGGTACGGGTCTGGAGAGATCAGAACTCTTATTGTTGTATCACTTTTCTTGCTTACATTCCCTAAAGAGAGAATTAACTTACAAGGTCTACCTTTATTATTGCTGCTCGGAGCAATAATATCTTGTATTTATACACTATATATCAGTGTATACCTTGATATACCAAGAAGTAAGCAACCAATAAATGCAATTCCACTTGCAGTTACACTTTGCTTATTTGCTATAGTCAGCCTTTATTTATTCTTTGAAACTAAAATGAAAGTGCTTCTTTGTGCTTTCTTTATATTTTCAGTCACCATTCTTATAACAGAAACAAGAGGTGCTATTCTTCCATTATCTATCACAAGTGGATTACTTCTGCTGGTGAAAATAAAGGAAAGCAACCAATTCAAAAAGTTAATTACAACCTCTTTACTTGGTTTCATATTTACACTAACTCTATCTTATGGCTTTGTAGAGGCAAGGGTAAATAAAACGGTTTCTGAAATACAATCAATTAATAAGGGTGACTACAACACCTCAATTGGGCTAAGACTACAAATGTGGCAGGCTAGCCCTGATTTAATCAGTATCAGCCCTGTTTTTGGACTTGGTGACGGACATAAACAAGCACTAAAAAATCTTTATAATGATGGTAAGATTAGATACTCTCTCGCCAAATTTTCACCAGGACACTACCACAACCAGTTTATAGATAAAGCCGTCAAAAGTGGCGTAATTGGGCTTACATTATTTTTATTAATTATCTATTTCCCTGCATATCAATGCAGTAAAGCTAGCCAAGATCACAAGCGTTATAATAAATTACTTGTTTATTTACTTACGCTTGCTTTTACTATTGCTTGTATTACAGATACCCCATTCAGCCAAACGTTCACGTTGTATCCTTTGCTTTTGCTTAACTTTTTTATTCCGAGAGCTAAGTTTAAATAATTAAAGGGCCCTATTCATAGGGCCTTTTATCAATCTAATTGGCTATACTGCTTCGCCACATTTTGTGGAAGAAACTGTTCATTAATAGTAGACATGTATTTATCAGAGCTAACTATTAAATCATCAATTTTTTTTGAAAATAACTCTTGGTTATCTAACTCACATAATGAGTTGGAGTTTTTTCCTAATATTTCAGTTATTCCTCCGGGGCAGTTTGTCGAAATAACGGGAACTTGCAATGCCAAGGCCTCCAGAATCACGGTTGGCAGACCTTCATAATCAGAGGTTAGAACCAATCCTTTAGCATTCTTAAGGTAAGGGTATGGGTTAGACTTAAAGCCAATAATCTCAACCCGTTGCTCTAACCCATAATTAGATATGGATTTTTCTACTTCTGCCCTCAAACTACCCTCACCTAGTAGTAAGAGTTTAATATTGTCATCTTGAACTTGGCTAAATATCTTAATTAACCGATCATGGCGTTTTGCGCGGTTGAACCTTCCAATATGTATGAGATATTCACTGTTAATCTCAACATGCTCTCCCTTTGAGAGTGAACAGATCTCTTCAATATCAACAGGGTTATAAATAACTCGAGACTGAAATTTGCTTCGAAAACTTATAAAGTAGTTTTGTTCAGCGGCTTTAGAAACAAAAATCAAAGGATGGTTTTTATATATTCCATTTATTTTGCTGGTAATTTTAAATCGCCCCACCCCCTTTTTATTAGCAAGAAAAGCACTTGTATATGAGCTATGCATAACGTGATAGACATTCAGCTTGCTTTGAGACATGATCTTATCGGCAAGCAGCATATTTGACAAAACTAAAGCGTCTTCACCAATGTTATTTATCACGAATTCATCAATAGCCTTAGCGACATTCTTCTTGTAGAAAAGTCTGCGCCAGCCTTTCTTTGACACATTGCAGATATCACTGGCAAAATGGACCCGAAAGCCGGTAATATCATGTTCAACGGCTTTCTCTATCGCAAGAATATGGCACTCATAGTTTTCGTACTTCTCAAGAGCTTTATATAAATTGAGAACAAACTTCTCAGCGCCGCCCCCTCTCAGGGCCGAGACAACCAGTACCGCTTTTCTTTTCATAGAATATAATTTAACCTTTTCTCAAGCTCGGTGCGATCTGCTCTCCAACTATCAAACACTTCTGCCATAGTTTCTGCTTCATTTTCACTGATAAGCGTTTTGCGTGTACAGTATTTTTCAAATCCCATACCTGCACTGGAGTAAATGGACAAGATATCCAACTTTTTATCCGCACCGAAGATCAGCAATTCAAGCGGGATTTTTCCCTGAAGAAAAGTACACTCAGGAAAAGCCCTCTGATAACGCTCTATCGACTCACGAGGATGGAGTTTACATATAAAGCGCCGTTGATGTTTATTGAGTTGTTCAATCAATGCGCTATACACCTCCAAGTCAAAGTTGGAAGCTGTTAATTTTCCTACTGATATTGGCTGAGTCGCAACAATAGCATCGACAGTCAAATCTAAGCCTTCGGTAACCTTAAACAGCGGATAGACATACTCGATTACATTATTCGCATTAATAAAGTCAATATTGTGGACTTTATCTGAAATTTCCCTTGGCGCCTTATCTGAGTTTAAGAGCCAAATACGAAGGCAACGACTGCTGTCACCGATATATCTAAGAGTATTTTTGTTACCACTGAAAATTTTCTTTAATTTATCAAACTTACTCAGCGGAACCCCATAATAATTGGACAGGCCATCCTCAATAACTGAGTATTGATTAACCGAAAGTTTTAATAATCGGGAAAGCCTATTTCTATCATTAAAAAGAAAGAGCTGAAGACCCGATATATCCTGCAATCCCAAGATCTGCTGCAAAACTTTCTTTCGGGTGTAAGATTGTAAACGAGAAGTCGGCTTAACCCCTGCTACCGCGGCTAATTTCAAGAGGGATCCACTCAAACCACAATATGCACGGGACAGTATTTGCTTACGGTTGACAAACTGAATATCAATATTTTTTGGCAGTGCTTCAATATCAAAGTCCACCTCAAGTAAATTTTGCTGATCTTTTATCAACAAAATTGTCGCTGCTACTTGAGGTTCATCTAAAGATTTTAGCACTGCCAACATTAAATGCCGGATGGTAGAGCAAAGATACAAATTCATGCCATTAACTCATATTTAACACGACTATAAGTTCTATAGCCAACATGGTAACCAACAAAACTTTAATAAAAAACTCAAGTATTTCTCTAACTATTCATGATTCTATTGAAGAGTTCTAGGTGCTTTTTCACCGTAACCTTAGAGCTAAATTCCTTTTGTAAACGAACTGTAGCCGCTTCTCCCATATCTCTACAGATCTGTTTATCCGCTGCCATTTTGTTGATAGCCGCGGCAAGTGCTGATGCGTCATTTGTAGGAACAATATAACCAGTAGAACCATCTTCAACCAGCTCAGGAGAACCGCCAGTTGTCGTTACTACAGACGCCGTTCCGTTCGCCATTGCTTCAATAATAGTTCTAGGCAACCCTTCTCCACTGATCGACGGCTGGACCTGAATATCCGCCATCGCCATCAGTGAAGGCACATCTTTTCGATGACCAATATAGTGAATGCGATCAGCCATCGGGCTATCTTTCATTTCTTGGAAATGAGGTTCAAAACCATGACCCGCTAGCACGAGATGAAAATTCTTGCTTTCAATCTCATGGGTAGCCTTTAGCAAAACAGAAATCCCTTTGCTCGGGCGTACATGAGCCGCACACATTGCCACAATGTCCTCTTCGCCAAGGCCCAGAGATGCCCGATCCGTCGGCGCAACATCGTACCAATGCAATTCATGTCCTTTGTAAATGGTGACGACATTTTGCGGATTCTTCCATACCCGTTTAACGACATCTTTACGTACCGCCTCTGACACACAAACGATCGCATCGACACGAGGATGGAGCTGGGTTAAGTATGCAGAAGGGTCATGACGGTACAAACCACCAGTTGTACCTCGATACACTACCAATTTGACAGGAAACCCAATACAAGCAAAAGCTGCATTTGGGATAGTTTTAGAGTTAAAGGCATAGCAAATATCGTAGCTGCCCTCAGTTAACTCCTGGCGGATACGCTTTATGGTCTGGAGACAAATTTTACGCTTTGGATAGCAATCTATCACTTTTACGCCATTTTCTTGCAATTTAGTAACATGCTCTGACTCCCCCTGTGTCATCACTGTTACTTCATGTCCCTGTCTGACCATTTCAATAAAGATCTCAGCCTCAGGCCGAATACTATTCCATGCATGCAGGTAAGATGCACATACTAGAACTTTCATTTACGCAATGCCTCAAAAACGATTAAAAATAAGCTTCCCAGCTTGAACCGACTTATTCCTGATACTGTTCTTCCTGCTCCAGCAACCACAGGCCAACATACTTATTGAAATTCACCTGGGCATAGGTCATGGCTACGATAAATCCAACACTGCCATCCAAGAAGCCACGGCGGATCACGTAGATGAGGAAGAAGGTCCAGATGGCACGCAACAGCGCCAAGAACAGACCATGGGACTTTTTGCCTTTACGATGATATTTCTGCGAGCCAAGCCAAGCATATTTAGCCGCCTTGTCTAGACCATGTCCGTAATCACGGTGGGTATAGTGCAACAGCAGGCCTTTCATCACTCCCTTGCTACCCGGCGCGGGAACGACCGTCTCGTGCACCTCATCAAGGGTAAACTTCGCCCCCTCGCGCTTAAACAAACGCAACACCGAGCGGGCACTGCGGCCGTACTTGAGGGTCTTGCCGTACAGGGTTACCCCCCACGGCAGGCGATAAGCGGTATGCTCGATGACATCTTGCTCCAGCATGGCAACCAACGCCTGCTTCATCTCGTCATCAAGCGCCTCATCGGCATCAATGGATAGCACCCAGTCACAGCTGGCCTTGTCCAACGCACGTTGCTTCTGCTTGCCAAATCCAGGCCAGTCGGTCACGGTGACATTATCGGTATAGCGATGGCAGATCTCGACCGTCTCATCGGTCGAACCGCTATCCAGTACAATGATCTCGTCCGCGATCGTGGCGACAGAACGCAGGCAACCCTCAATTCTATCGGCTTCATTTTTGGTGATCACAATCACTGACAGTGAGTGCTTTCTCATACGATGACCTTCTATTCCTCAGTGCGCTGCAATATGACAGCGCAGATCCTATAGTTTCCAGTAGCCCAGCTTCTTGCGCATTTTAAATTGACGCAGCAGGTTCAGCGGCTTGGGTTTTAACCCAGCCCGACCATCTTCCACCAGCAGGTTGGTCGCAGCCAGCACCCGCTGGCTAGATTGTCCATCCGTGTAAGGATGGATGGTCTGGCAGTATTGTTCGATTTCTGCCATCAATTCCGCCGGGCGCAGCAAGGCTTGTTCCAGAGCCGCTTCTACTTGCTCCACCTCGGTCACGTTGAGCAGGTGGCTTGCCGGCGCCTGGTTGCGAAATGTCACCACCGGTTTGCGCTGAAGCAGAAACATCAGCAGCACCGATGACGTGTCACACAGCATCACATCGGCCGCCTGCAGCAGCGGCAGCACATTGTCCGTCTCGACAAACTGCAGGTGCTCGCTTTGCAACTGCTTGTACTGCTCGACTATCACCGGATCCATTTTCGGGTGGAACTGGATAAGCCAACGCCATTTCCCGGTCGCCGCCAGCGCCTTGATTTTATCGTAAAGGATCGGCGCACAGGTCAGGTTGCGGGAAAACGTCGAGCACATCAGCACTGTCGGGCGCTCGTCGCGCGGAGCCAGGTAAGGGTTATCAGCCGCTGGCGAAAATAGCGGATCCAAAGCCGGCCATCCCGTCTGGGCGATGCGGAAAAAACCGTGCTCGGCTGCCAGCAGCTCAAAGCGCTCCGTGGTGTCGGGCCCCTGAGTGCAGTAGAGATCAAAACAGCCGCGGATCTCAAAATGGTCCTCGCGGCCGCGGCGGTTAAGCTTGCCAGCATTGAAACCATGGAAAACCCCTACCTTGATCCCCGGGATGAAGCTAGGCACGACATTACCGGGGACAAAAACCGCATCCGGCCGCCATTGTTTTACCGCCGCGACCGAGGTCAGCAAGGTTTCATCCGGCTTGATATAGCCTGGGTCGGCTTCATTACCCTCGACGAACCAGCGAACTTCGCCGCCCTGCTCACGGATTGCCGCTTGCAGCGGGCGCAGCATGGCATAAGAATAGTTCTGGGCAACATACATCAAATAGCGTTTGCACGGCTGGCTCACGGCTCCACCCTCGGCGTCAATTTACAAAAATTACTGTGCATTCTATCGCAATCATAAGCAGTGTTGGGAAATTTCCCTGCCTGTTATCGACACAAGATAGCGTTATAATGAGCCGATAACCCAAAACCCTAACCTATTGTATGTTTATCCGAGCCCTGTACACCTTGCTGCTGGCCGCCTTATCCCCGCTGCTGCTCTTCGGCCTCTACCGCCGCCTCCCCAACAAACCGGCTTTCGGGTCGCGCTGGAAAGAGCATTTCGGTGTTACCCCACCGCTTGCAGACTTACCAAAAGCCCAGCCGATCTGGATCCATGCGGTATCTGTTGGCGAGTCGATTGCCGCGATTCCTGTGATCAAAGCCATCAAAGCAAAAAACCCAGAACAAACAATAGTGGTCACTACGACTACCAGTACCGGGGCGGAGCAAGTCAGCAAACTGGGCGAGTTGGTCGTGCACCGCTACATGCCGATAGACTTTGCCTGGTGCGTACGGGGGTTCCTCAAGGCTACCAACCCTTCAGCCATGCTGATCATGGAAACCGAGCTCTGGCCCAACACCCTAGCTACCGTCCATCGGGCTGGCATACCTGTCATTGTGATGAATGCGCGCCTGTCAGCGCGCTCTGCCCAGCGGTATGCCAAATTCCAACCGGTTTTCAATATGATTTCCGCCAACCTCAACCACCTTTTGTGTCTTCATCAGGATGATGCCGAGCGCTTTGTCCGCTTGGGCGTAGCTAAAGACAGACTCAGTGTCACCGGTTCGGTCAAATTCGATATCCAGATAGAGCCTACGCTCCTCGAGCAATCCCAGCAGCTTCGCCAGCAGTTGGGTGAAACGCGACCGGTATGGATTGCCGCCAGTACCCACAAGGGGGAGGACGAGCAAATCCTCGCGGCCTTTAAGGCGGTGAAAAAGCAGCACCCTGACTGCCTGCTGATCCTAGTGCCACGCCACCCGGAGCGCTTCGATAGCGTTGCCGAGTTATGCCTCGCGCAGCAGCTGACCTGCGTTCGCCGTACAACAGGGGTCGCCGTCGACGGCGCAACCGATGTCTACCTCGCCGATACCATGGGGGAAATGCTGCTACTGATGGGCGCGGCAGATGTTACCGTGATGGGCGGCAGCTTGATTGGCGACAAGGTCGGCGGCCACAATATGCTCGAGCCCGCCGCCCTGGCCAAGCCGGTACTAACCGGCCCAAGCTACTACAACTTTACCGATATCACCCTGCAGCTCGAAGGTGCCGGCGCGCTTGAGGTTTGTAGCAGCGCCGAGCAGATTGGCCTACGCCTTGTCGCCCTGCTCGGCGATCCCGCGCTGTGCCGGCATATGGGCCAGGCGGCCATTGAGGTGGTGCGACAAAACCAAGGGGCAGTGGCCAAAACACTGGCCGTTGTCGACCAGCTGCTGGCGCCTAAAAACTAAGGCCCCTCGCTTCAGTTGGCCTGATAGCCGTCCAGTAGCCACTGCCAGCATTGCGGCTCAAAATGGATCCCCCGCTTGCCCTGCTCTTTGACAAACGAGCGGTGCAGGCGGGACAGGTTACCCTCTTTCCAGTCCTGCCCGTCTTTTTCAAAGCACTTGTCAAAATCGATCAGCCAGACCTGCCCCTTGCTATCTAGCAAAATATTGTGGCTATTGAGATCGGTATGGCACACCTGGAGCTCGTGCATCTTTCTTATCATTGCCCCGATTGCGCGCCAGCTTTGCTCTGGCAAGGCGCCTTTTTCCAGCACAGCAACCAAATCCTTCGCCTCCGGGACTTTTTCAACCAGCAGATCAGCCCGGTAGGTCAGGCCGTGTTTGATCGCCCGGGCAGCTACCGGGCGCGGTACCCTCACCCCGCCACGGGCCAGCTTATCCAGCAGCCGGAACTCCTCGGCCGAGCGGGTCTTCTCCCAGCCGGCAAACCAGTAAACATCCTCTACCAGCTTGCCGAACAGCCCGCCGCGGCGATAGTGGCGCAATGCCATCTCGAGATGGGCTCCTTTGACAAACCAGGTCGTCCCCCGGCCCTGGGCCGAACCAACAACCAAGTTGTGCTGCTGCCAAAAAGCCGGGTCGAAGCATTGGTGTGGGTCTTCCGCCAATAATTCAGGGGCAAACCAGATCCGCTGGTTACGGCTAGCTATTTCTTGCACGCTTTATCTCCAAGCTTGTGGGACAGAGTATTTTACAATCACTTACCTGAACTGCATAATTTCATCTCTGATTGATTAACAGGATTTTGTCATGGCGTTATTTACCACCCCGCCACGCTCGATTTGTATTCTCCGGCTCTCTGCCATCGGTGATGTCTGCCATGCCATCTCTGTTGTGCAGGCTATCCAGGCCCATTGGCCGTCAACCGAGATCACCTGGGTTGCCGGGAAAATCGAAGCCCAGCTGATCGGCGATCTACCCGGCATCAAGGTTGTGGTATTTGACAAAAAAGCCGGCTGGGCCGGGATGAAAGCTGTATGGCAGGCGCTCAAGGGCCAGAAATTTGATGCCCTGCTCCATATGCAGGCCGCCCTGCGCGCCAGTGCCCTGTCGCTTGGGATCAAAGCGAAGTATCGTATCGGCTTTGGCAAAAACCGCACCAAAGAAGGCCAGTGGCTGTTTACCAACCGCCATTTGCCTAACACAGAAAGCTTCCATGTGCTGGATAACTTCGCCGACTTCGCCCGCTATCTCGGCGTCCCTTTCGAGGCCCCGCAGTGGAATATCCCGCTGAGCGACGATGACAAAGCTTTCGCCGCGCAGCAGATCAGCGGCAAGCCAACCCTCATCATTTCACCGGCCGCGAGCAAAGATGAGCGAAACTGGCTGACTGAGCGCTATGCCCAGCTTGCCGACTATGCCTCAGGGAAAGGCATGCAGGTCATATTGTGTGGCTCGCCTGCTCCGCGAGAAGTCGCGTTGGGCGAGGCGATCAGCCAGCACTGCCAGCATGCCCCGGTCAATCTGATCGGCAAAACCAGCCTCAAGCAGCTGACGGCCCTACTGGGTGCCGCCGATGTCGTCGTGGCCCCCGATACCGGCCCGGCCCACCTGGCAACGACCCAAGGGACCCCGGTGATCGGCCTCTATGCCCACAGCAATCCGCAACGCACCGGTCCTTACAATAGCCTGGCCTATGTCGCCAGTGCCTATGAACAACATGCCGAGCAGCAGCACGGCAAGCCGGTGGCCGAGCTGCCTTGGGGCACCCGGGTCAAAGGCGATACCCTGATGCAGGACATCCAGCTGGACGATGTCACCGCCATTTTGGACCAACTTATTTCTTAATTTTTGATTTTTACTGACTGGTATTCATTATGACAACCCGCGTTATCTACCCTGGCACGTTTGATCCGATCACCAACGGCCATCTCGACCTGATCGAGCGGGCAGCCGCCATGTTTGACCACGTGGTAGTCGGCATAGCCTACAGCCCGAGCAAGAAGCCTTTGTTTGATCTCAATGAACGAGTGGAGCTGGCCCAGAAAATCACCCAGCACCTGCCAAATGTCGAGATTGTCGGCTTTTCCGGCCTGTTGGTCGATTTTGCCAAAGAGTACCAAGCCAACGTGTTGGTCCGCGGCCTGCGCGCGGTCTCGGATTTCGAGTACGAATTCCAGCTGGCCAACATGAATCGCCGCCTGATGCCCGAGCTGGAGACGGTGTTCCTGACCCCGGCCGAAGAAAACTCCTTCATCTCGTCGACTATCGTCAAGGAAGTTGCCCTGCATAAAGGGGATGTCAGCCAGTTTGTCGACCCAGTGATCTGCGACGCGCTGATGAAAAAGCTCGGCAATAAGAAATAACACCGATGGGCAAATACAAAGAAGGAGGCAACCGCCTCCTTCTTTTTAGTCATTATTCAGGCTGCGCCCAAGGCTGCAGTGCCCCTCAGCGCTGGTAGTACTCACGGTACCAGTCAACAAATGCCTTCACGCCTTCCTTCACCTTCACTGCCGGCTTGTAGCCCGTTGCGTCGAACAAATCAGTTGTGTCTGCATAGGTCGCATAGACATCACCTGGCTGCATCGGCATGAAGTTCTTCTTCGCCTCAATACCCAGAGCCTCTTCCAGCGCCTCGATGAAATCCATCAGCTTGACCGGGCTGCCATGGCCGATATTATAAACCCGGTAAGGTGCCGAGCTGGTCGCTGGCGTACCGGCTTCTACGGTCCAGTCCTGGGTCTTTTCAGGGATCACATCCTGAATACGGATGATCCCCTCGACAATATCATCGATGTAGGTGAAATCACGGCGCATATCGCCGTTGTTGTACACATCGATTTCACGCCCCTCGATAATCGCATTGGTGAACTTGAACAGCGCCATATCCGGGCGTCCCCAAGGACCATAGACAGTAAAGAAGCGCAGGCCGGTGGTCGGCACGCCGTACAGGTGCGAATAGGTATGCGCCATCAACTCGTTCGACTTCTTGGTCGCGGCATACAGGGAAATCGGGTGGTCGACACTGTCGGCAGTATCAAACGGCATTTTCTGGTTGAGGCCATAGACCGAACTGGACGAGGCATACACCAAGTGCTCAATCTTATGGTGACGGCAGCCTTCTAGAATAGTCAGGTGTCCCACCAGATTGCTGTCGGCATACGCCATCGGGTTGTCGATCGAGTAACGCACACCAGCCTGGGCAGCTAGGTGGATCACCCGGTCGAATTGCTGCTCGGCAAACAGGTTGGCGATCCCGTCCCGATCTGCCAGATCCATGGTAATGAAAGTGAAGTGCGGGTGGGTGATCCGGGCCAGCCGGGCGTCTTTTAGCGACACCTCGTAGTAGTCATTGAGATTATCAATCCCGACCACCTCGTGCCCCATGGCACACAACCGCTCCACCACGGCACTTCCGATAAAGCCGGCTGCGCCGGTAACCAAATACTTCTTCATCTGCATAGACCTTAAAAAATGTACTCGCTATCCCAAATTTAGGATAACGATGCGTAAAAAAAATCATAGCATCCAAACGCAGGTGACGGTAGCAGACCAAGGCAAAAGGCACATCAATAAAACTGACAAGGCGGTTAAGCCCGCCTTAACCACGCCCCTCGGGCCTCGGCAGAAATGCGACCCGGCTAGGTCTGGCAAGCACTGCAATATACCGTGGACCGCTGGCCAATTTTCACTTCGCTCAGAGGCTTGTCACACCGCGGGCACGGCTCCCCCCCCTTGCCATACACCTGCAGCTCCTGGGCAAAATATCCCGGTTTGCCGTCCGCATTCTTGAAATCTTTCAAGGTGGTACCGCCCTGCTCGATGGCAAAGGCCAGCACCGACTTAATTTCGTCAACCAGCAATGCAAGACGCTGGGCGGAGATTTTGCCGACCTCCCGCTTGGGGTGAATCCCGGCGGCAAACAGCGACTCATTGGCATAAATATTACCGACGCCGACCACCACGTGGTTATCCATGATGAACTGTTTCACAGCGGTACGTTTACCCTTGGCCTTCTCTTGCAGGTACGCTGCGGTAAACCCCTCACTCAGTGGCTCCGGGCCGAGTTTCGCCAAGACGGGATGCTCACCCTGATCCGGCTGCCACAGCCAGGCCCCAAAGCGACGGGGGTCGTTGTAACGCAGAACTTCGCCACTGGACAGGCACAAGTCGACATGGTCATGTTTTTCCGGCGGGATACCCGTCGGCAATACCCGCAAGCTGCCCGACATCCCGAGGTGGATGATGGCATAGCCCGCGTCTGTCTCAAGCATCAAGTATTTGGCCCGGCGACTCACCCGGCGGATCACCTGCCCTTCGATGTGGCGGATCTCTTCGGGCACCGGCCAACGCAACTTAGGGTTACGGACCACAATCTCGGTCACGGTCTGGTTGGTCACATGGGGGGCGATACCCATCCGGCTGACTTCGACTTCAGGTAATTCAGGCATGACTTTCTCTGCTATTGGTAGAGTTATGGGATCACTATAACACCGGCGGAAACAGATAGGTCTCTTCCACCGAAACTGCCAGCCACTCCCCCCGCCAGTTTTGCAAGAGCCAAAATTGCGGCTGCTGATAGACGGTCACCCTGATCGGCTCTTCCCGGCCCGCCAGCCAAATCTCGACACTGTTAGGCGGCGGCAGGGTTGGCTTGAGCTTCCCCACCATCTCATCGCTGACCGCGGTTCCTCCCAGCGCCTGCCAGTGGCTGATCAGCAAATCGGCCGGCAGCGCCACCCGCGGGCTGGCCAGCCAACCCAACGCCTGCTGATGAACACTGGTATGGGGTAAGTGCAACTGCTCTATGGTCGAGTCGGAAGGCAATAGCATCGTCATTTCCACCGGCGTTTGGGGCGAATGCTCGTGGCCAAGGCGCTGCTTGACGAGATCCGGAAGCTGTACCACTGCAATAAAGCACACCACCGCGATAATAATGACATTGTTCCAGCCACGACGGGACAGCCTCATCACGCTACTCCATGAAAGTTAGGGATACCTCAACTATACCGCCCGGGCCTTGAGATTGCAGTTTTTTAGGATAGGCGGGAGCACAGTCGTAAATTGCGGGTATAAAAAAACCCAGTTAAAAAACTGGGTTTTTATCAAAAAAGCGAAAAACCAATTACTTGATTTTTGCTTCTTTGTACATAACGTGCTTGCGAACTACAGGATCAAATTTTTTGATCTCGAATTTGCCTGGCATGTTACGCTTGTTTTTGTCGGTAGTGTAGAAGTGGCCTGTACCAGCAGATGATACTAGACGGATCTTCTCACGAATGCCTTTAGCCATTGTTCAAATCCTCTTAAACGTTCTCGCCGCGAGCACGCATATCAGTAAGAACGGCGTCGATACCTTTCTTATCAATGATACGCATACCTTTCGCAGAAAGGCGTAGTTTAACGAAGCGTTTTTCGCTTTCTACCCAGAAACGATGAGTTTGCAGGTTCGGCAGAAAACGACGCTTGGTGGCATTACGTGCGTGTGAACGGTTGTTACCCGTTACAGGACGCTTACCAGTTACTTGGCATACTCGGGACATTACTGTCTTCTCCAAATCGTTTCAGCTCGATATCTACCGTGGCTATTTCAATGCGGAAAATGAATTCTCACATACAACCACAGCTATCAAAGGTCGCGCATTATACTAAGTCAAAACCAGTTGCTCAAGTCCCGAGCAGTCCTTTCTCAACTTTTTAAGCAAAAAATGACTATTTTATAGCCATCCTCGCTCTGCAAAAGAAGTGATGTCTCCGTCACCGACAACAAAGTGATCCAGAACCCGAATATCCACCAATGCCAGTGCATCACTGATTCGGCGGGTAATTCGGCGATCTGCCTGACTTGGCTCTGCCACGCCTGACGGGTGATTATGCGCTAAAATGAGCGCGGCTGCATTAAGTTCTAGCGATCTTTTTACAACTTCCCGTGGATAAACGCTCGCAGCATCGATTGTTCCTTCGAAAAGCACCTCGCCACAGAGCACCCTGTGCTGGTTATCGAGAAACAGAACATAAAACGCTTCGCGGTGACGATCACGTAGCACATGGCTAAGATAACGTCTTGTATGGGAGGGACTTGTCAGCGCATCTTCCTTTTTGAGCGTCTCTGTCAGATGGCGCAGGTTCATTTCCAGCACGGCCTGAAGCTGGGCATATTTAGCCGGGCCCAACCCTTTGTATTGACAAAACGTGGCCCTATCTGCGGCCAGCAACGCCCGCAGCGAACCAAACTGGTCCAGCAGCTCGGTGGCCAGCTCTATCGCATTCATCCCGGCAATGCCGGTACGCAAGAAAATGGCCAGCAGCTCGGCATCGGATAACGCACCCGGACCACGCTCCAACAGTTTTTCCCTCGGCCGAGACTGCACCGGTAATAGCTTAAGTGTCATATATTCCTCCTGCAACCAAACTAGGCCGGCCCCAATCAACTTGGCAAGGTGGCCTGCTCGTTCTCCTACCACTGGCACAAAAAAGCCCCAGCCAGGCCGTTACATCCCACACAAAAATGCCGACCGGCTCGCATCCCTGCTCCCTTGCCTTCTCACCCCAGCAGCCCCTACCAAACTTGATCCCAAGCAAGGAAGCGGGCTTTTTTTGGTGACAAGCAATTTTTGGTGGTAAGGTGTGGCGCATTAACATTCCGGATATCGAGAGCAGGCAATAAGATGCAAACTTTGGCAGGAAAAAAAATTCTCCTTGGGATCAGCGGCGGCATCGCGGCGTACAAATGTGCAGAACTCACCCGCAGACTGATTGAGCGCGGCGCACAAGTGCAAGTGGTCATGACCAAGGCCGCCAAGGAGTTCATCACCCCGCTGACCATGCAAGCGGTATCCGGCAGACCGGTCTCCGACAGCTTGCTAGACCCAGCAGCAGAAGCCTCAATGGGACACATTGAGCTGGCCAAGTGGGCCGACTTGGTTCTGCTGGCACCAGCGACCGCCGACCTGATCGCCCGGATGGCCGCAGGCATGGGCAATGACCTTCTCACCACCCTGTGCCTGGCAACCGACGCCCCGGTTGCCGTTGCACCAGCGATGAACCAGCAGATGTACCGCCATGTGGCGACCCAGGAAAACATTGCTACCCTTGCCCGCCGCGGTTGCCATATCTGGGGCCCGGCCAGCGGTGAGCAGGCCTGTGGCGATGTCGGCCCGGGCCGGATGCTCGAGCCGATGCAGTTGGTTCACCAGGCAGAAGACTTCTTCAAGCCCGCCGATCTAGATGGCCTTAAGCTAACCATTACCGCGGGGCCAACCCGCGAGGCAATAGATCCGGTCCGTTACCTGACCAACCACAGCTCCGGGAAAATGGGCTACGCCATCGCGGAAGCCGCAGCCAAGCGCGGTGCGACCGTCACTCTTATCAGCGGCCCGACCAATTTGGCGACGCCTCCGGGCGTTACCCGCCTCGATATTTGCAGCGCCGAGCAGATGCACCAAGCCGCGCTGGATCATGCACCAGCCAGTGATATTTTCATCGGCTGTGCCGCCGTGGCCGATTTCCGCCCGGCGGACATCGCCGCGCAGAAGATGAAAAAGAAAGACGGCGAGGATGACATGGTGATTCGACTGGTGAAAAACCCGGATATTATCGCCAGCGTTGCTGCACTAGAGGCCCAGCGCCCGTTTACCGTCGGCTTTGCCGCCGAGACCCAGGACGTCGAGCAATATGCGCGCGGCAAACTGGCCCGCAAGCACCTGGATCTGATCTGCGCCAACGATGTGTCAAACGAAGGCCAGGGCTTCAACAGCGACCAGAATGCCCTGCACCTCTATTGGCCAGCCGGTGACAAGTCGCTACCGCTAACCAGCAAGGCCGCGCTTGGGGCCCAACTGGTCGACGAAATTGTCACCCTCTTCAAGGCCGGGCAGCCAGATTAATCCCTGCCGCCGGTGCTGACGAATTAACCGAATAAGATCAAATATAAAGCCCAACACTTCAGGTTGGGCTTTTTTTGTCGATAAAGAGATCAGTATCGGCGGGCAATGCTTTTCACGGCAGAGTTACGCCGCTAAGATATGCGGGTTTCATCCTGTCCATTGACAGTTTTATTTTGAAAAGGAACGGTTATTCATGGCTGGCAACAAGAAAAACAACCGCCGCGAAGAAATTTTGCAAGCGCTGGCACAAATGCTGGAATCTGCCCAGGGCAGCCAACGTATTACTACCGCCAAGCTGGCAGCCCAGGTTGGTGTCTCAGAAGCCGCCCTCTACCGCCACTTCCCAAGCAAGGCGCGGATGTTCGAGGGGCTGATCGAATTTATCGAAGACGCTATCACCACCCGTATCAACCGCATCCTCGATGACGAAAAAGACACCCTGCAACGCCTGCGCATGGTGCTGCAGCTGATCCTCGGCTTTGCCGAACGCAACCCGGGCCTGACCCGCATCATGACCGGCCACGCACTGATGTTCGAGCAAGACCGTCTCCAGGCCCGTATCAACCAGCTGTTCGAGCGCATCGAAACCCAGCTGCGCCAAATCCTGCGCGAGCGCAAGCTGCGCGAGGGCAAAGGCTTCCCGGTAGACGAATCTATCCTGGCCGCCCAGCTACTCGGCCAGGTCGAAGGCAGTCTCAACCGCTTTGTCCGCTCGAACTTCAAGTACAAGCCGACTGCCAACTTCGACGACTACTGGCACCTGCTCAGTGCAGAGCTAGGGTAAACTAGGACAGGTTGGTAGATCCTGGTTCCTAGTTCATAGAAAAAACAAATAAAAAAGCGAGAGGCTTACGCTTCTCGCTTTTTTATTTACGGTTCTGGGTTCTGCTCTTCCTAGGAACTAGGTTCTAGGCTCCCGAGCCTTATACCCCATATTCCGCACGGTAAGCTTTCACCGCTTCCAGGTGCTGTTCCATACCGTCCTGCTCTTCCAGGTAGCTCACCACATCGCCCAGCGACACGATAGAAATCACCGCACAACCGAAATCGCGCTCAACTTCCTGGATAGCAGACAGCTCGCCCTTGCCTTTTTCCTGGCGGTCGATAGCCACCAGCACACCGGCTAGGTCGGCACCGTTGGCCTTGATGATTTCCATCGATTCGCGGATCGCCGTACCGGCAGTGATAACATCATCGACTAGCATGATACGGCCTTCCAGCGCGCTACCGACCAGGTTGCCGCCCTCACCGTGGTCTTTGGCTTCCTTGCGGTTGAAGCAGTAAGGGGTATCCACATCATGCTGATCAGCCAGTGCAACAGCGGTTGTCGTTGCGATTGGGATCCCCTTGTACGCAGGGCCGAACAATACATCGTACTCGATACCGGCATCTACCAAAGCCTCAGCGTAAAAACGGCCTAGGCGTGCAAGATCACGTCCTGTGTTGAACAAACCCGCGTTGAAGAAGTACGGGCTCTTACGGCCAGATTTCAGTGTGAACTCACCAAACTTCAGTACCCCTTTCTCCAAGGCAAATTCGATGAACTGACGCTGATATGCTTTCATGGTTTCTCCTTAATAGATGCAACTTGTGATTACACGATTCAAATCTACGCGCTGAGTCGCATTGCCAGGCAACACGAAACCCAGGCCAAAAAAAAGCGGCTCCAATAGGAACCGCTTCAAAAAACTAACTGTCCAGCGCTTGCTTCTGCACGCTAATGATGTCGGCAATGCCGTCTTTCGCCAGAGCCAGCATCGCCAGCAACTCTTCGTGGCTAAAGGCTTCGCCTTCCGCCGTACCCTGGATCTCGATCATCTTGCCTTCTTCGGTCATGACCACGTTCATGTCCGTTTCCGCTGCCGAGTCCTCGACATACTCCAGATCGCAAATGGCTTCACCGTTGTAGATACCAACCGACACCGCCGCTACCATGCCTTTGAGCGGGCTGGCCTTGAGCATGCCTTTTTCCAGCATGTAGTTGATGGCATCGACCAAAGCGACCATCGCACCGGTAATAGATGCCGTGCGAGTCCCGCCATCAGCCTGGATAACATCACAGTCAACCGTGATCATCTGCTCACCCAACGCTTCTAGGTCAACCGCGGCGCGCAGGCTGCGGGCGATCAGGCGCTGGATTTCCATGGTACGGCCACCCTGCTTGCCACCGGCAGCTTCACGGCGGTTGCGCGAGTGAGTTGCACGCGGCAGCATGCCATATTCTGCCGTTACCCAACCTTGTCCTTTGCCTTTCAGCCAGCGAGGCACATTCTCTTCCACACTCGCGGTACAAATTACCTTGGTATCGCCAAACTCTACCAGTACCGAGCCTTCGGCATGGGCAGTAAAGTTACGGGTAATGGTAATTGGACGTACTTGGTTGTTGCTTCTTCCGCTTGGACGCATCGGCGGCTCCCTCTGGCTGGATGACATTAACCGGCGATTATAGCCACAACCAACCGGTTGTGCACGCGAAACCCAACCGGCATGGCATTTCCCGCACTGAGTGCTGGCAGAATCACCACCTCACCACCAAGCGGCTGCATTTCCTTTATTATTAAGGCTAAGTATAATCAGGGCACCCGGATAACTGCGCACCACTGACACCTCGATGACGGTGGCTTGCCCCAGGCATCCCACCCTAAGCAGTTATCAACCACCACTATTAGAGGCCACTAGCCAATGATTCATAGCATGACCGCCTACGCCCGTCGCGAAGTCAAAGCCGATTGGGGTACTGCCGTATGGGAAATCCGCTCGGTTAACCAGCGTTACCTAGAAACTTACCTGCGTATGCCAGAGCAATTCCGTAGCCTTGAGCCAGTGCTGCGCGAGCGTTTCCGCAAGCGTCTGGCCCGCGGCAAGGTTGAGTGCAACCTGCGCTTCGAGGTGAACCCGGCTGCCAATACCGAGCTGAAAATCAACGAAGGGCTGGCCAAGCAGGTGATCAATGCCGCCAAGTGGGTCAAAGAGACCGCCGGCGAAGGCAGTGTCGGCCCGTTCCAGGTTCTGAACTGGCCGGGTGTGATGGAAGCGCCGGAGCAAGATCTCGATGCCATCAACCAAGATCTGCTCGATGCGTTCGACAGCACGGTGGATGACTTCATCGCCGCCCGCGCCAGCGAAGGCGAAAACATGAAAGCCCTTATCGAGCAGCGCCTTGAAGCGATCTCTGTCGAGGCAACCAAGGTACGCAGCATGATGCCGGAAGTCCTGAACTGGCAGCGCGAGCGCATTATGACCCGCCTGGAAGAAGCCAAGGTCGAGCTGGACGCCAACCGTGTCGAGCAGGAGCTGATCATGCTGGCACAGAAGAGCGATGTCGCCGAAGAGCTGGACCGCCTTGATTCACACGTTAAGGAAACCCAGAAGATCATGAAAAAGGGAGGGGCCTGTGGCCGCCGTCTTGATTTCATGATGCAGGAGTTCAACCGCGAGTCGAACACCCTGGCCTCGAAATCGATCAACACCGAGATCACTGCCGCAGCCGTTGAGCTCAAAGTGCTTATCGAGCAGATGCGCGAGCAGATCCAGAACATCGAATAAGACCCGCGTCCCCCCCAGCGTATAGCCTGGCACCTGACGATAAAGCCCTACTCCTTAGGGCTTTATTTCTATATGGCTAGCCCCTTCTTTTTGCCAGTCCACAACAAAAAACATTCTCAACCCGCCCCAAAAGACACATAATAACTACATTTAAGTAACACCAAACAGCCAAGTGACTCACTCAGCGTCCGGTATCTCGCACTAATCTCTCAGGCCCTGATGAGTCACCCGATATAAGAGATGGTGAGAATGGATACCAATACCCCTTTGCTAAACCTTCGTGCAATCGAGCCCAGTGATTACGACGAGCTGGCAGCCCTGATGGATTTGGTCTTTGCCGATGTCGGGGGCGCATGGCCGCGCATGACGATCATGGATTTGATCCACCAGTTCCCCGACGGCCAGATCTGTATCGAAGACAGCGGCAAGATAGTCGGGGCCGCCCTCACCATCAAGGTTAACTACAACCGTTTCTCCCTAAACCACGCCTACACCGACATCATCAGCGAGCAGAATGTGATCCAGCATCAAGTCACCGGGGATGCGCTATACGGCCTCGATGTGTTCGTCCATCCCGATTACCGCGGGCTTCGCTTGGGCCGGCGTCTCTACGACGCCCGCAAGGAGCTCTGCCGCAGCACCAACCTCAAGGCTATCCTGGCAGGAGGGCGCCTCCCAGGCTACCACAAGGTGGCAGACCAGCTCACGGTTATCGAGTACCTCGAGAAGGTCAAGCGCAAGGAAATCCACGATCCCATCCTGTCGTTCCAGCTGGCCAATGATTTTGACGTCAAACGACTGATGAAGAATTACTTACCCGAAGATGCCAAGTCCTGCGGCTACGCGACCTTGCTGGAATGGGACAATGTGTTTTACGACGAGGAAATGCCGTCGGTCATCGAGTCCGAGAAGAAAATCGTCCGGATAGGGATTGTCCAATGGCAAATGCGCAAGATGGTGTCGGTGGACGATCTGATCGACCAGGCCGAATTCTTTGTCTCCTCGCTCTCCAACTACCAGGCCGACTTTGCGCTCTTCCCCGAGTTCTTCAATGCCCCGTTGATGGGGCTCAGGCCCGAGCTCAGCCCAGTCGAGGCGATCCGGTTTCTCAGCGAATTCAGCGAAGACATCAAGCAGCGCTTTTCCCAAATGGCCGTCACCTACAATATCAACATCATCTCGGGCAGCATGCCGATACTGGAACATGACCGCCTGTACAATGTCTCCTACCTGCTGCACCGTGATGGCTGTATCGACGAACAGTACAAGATCCATATCACCCCGCATGAGCAAAAAGACTGGGTCATTGACGGCGGCGACAAAGTGAAGGTCTTCGAGACGGATGCCGGACGGGTCGGCATCCTCATCTGCTACGATGCAGAATTCCCCGAACTGGGACGGATGCTGGCTGAGCAAGGTGTACAAATCATGTTTGTGCCTTTTTGGACAGACACCAAAAATGGCTACTTGCGGGTCAGGCTGTGCGCCCAGGCAAGGGCTATCGAAAATGAATGTTACGTGGCACTCGGCGGCAGCGTCGGTAACTTGCCACGGGTCAATAACGTCGATATCCAATATGCCCAGTCAGCGGTTTTTTCGCCATCCGATATCTATTTCCCCCACGACGCCACCATTACCGAAGCCAGCGCCAACACGGAAATGATCATCTTCGCCGATGTCGAACTCGACAAGCTCAAGTACCTCAATACCGAAGGCTCGGTCACCAACCTGCGCCACCGCCGGCTCGATCTCTATGGCGGGTTCACCCGGGCCGGCAATGGACCGGGATCAGGCAAGCCCTAACCAGGCAATCCCCTACGCCAGTGACAACCAGTTATGAAATGATCATAAATTCCAACTAGGCTTAACTTTAACTCGAGCAAAAAGTTGAATTTTCAAGCAACCAGCTAATTTCTTTTGCGCGCGGATCATGATAATCTGCGCGCCCTTCTATCACTGAGTGAAAATAGGCAATGAGCAAAGGTACTCTATACATTGTGTCGGCCCCGAGCGGCGCAGGCAAATCCAGTCTGATTAACGCCCTGTTGGAAACCAACCCGATCTATGACATGAAAGTATCCGTCTCTCACACCACCCGTGGCATGCGTCCGGGCGAAGAGCACGGTGTTCATTACAATTTCGTTAGCGTAGAAGAGTTCCAAGAGCTAGTAGAGCAAGGGGCATTCCTTGAGCACGCTGAAGTTTTCGGCAACTACTACGGCACATCTCGCCCATGGATCGAACAGCAGCTGAACAAGGGTATCGATGTATTCCTCGATATCGATTGGCAGGGTGCCCGCCAGATCCGCAAGCAGATGCCACAAGCAAAAAGCCTGTTCATCCTGCCGCCTTCGAAAGAAGAGTTGGAGCGTCGCCTCAATGCCCGTGGCCAGGACAGCGATGCTGTTATCGCCCGCCGCATGCAGGAAGCCCGTTCGGAGATCTCGCATTACAACGAGTACGACTACGTCATCGTCAACGATGATTTCGACGTCGCGCTGATGGATTTCAAAGCCATTATCCGCGCAGAACGATTGAAGCAAGACAAGCAAGCTGCTAAATATAACAGCATGCTCAATGCTCTACTGGCAGAACAGTAAGTATTTTTGTACAATTTTCCATCTTTATTTATATAACCACTGGAGTCCTCCATGGCACGCGTAACCGTTCAAGACGCTGTTGATAAAATTGGCAACCGTTTCGATCTAATCCAAATTGCTGCTCGCCGCGCTCGTCAGATGCAAACCGGCGGTAAGGATCCACTGGTTCCGGAAGAAAACGACAAGTACACCGTTATCGCCCTTCGTGAAATCGAAGAAGGTCTGATCACGAAAGATATCCTCGATGCTCGCGAGCGTCAGGAACTTCAAGAGCAAGAAGCAGCAGAGCTAGCAGCTGTTAGCGCTATTGCCGGCGACAACCGTTAATTCAGGGAACCGGGCGAATTGTATCTTTTTGATAGCCTGAAAGAAGTCGCAATCGAATACCTGCCTGAGTCCCAAATCGAGGCGCTCAGGCAGGCCTATCTCGTTGCGCGTGATGCCCACGAAGGGCAAACCCGCTCCAGCGGTGAACCTTACATCATCCACCCTATTGCCGTTGCCCGTATCCTGGCCGAAATGCGCCTCGACTACGAAACCTTGATGGCAGCCCTCCTCCACGATGTCATCGAAGATACCGAGGTCACCAAAGACGATCTCGACAGTCGCTTTGGCTCTACCGTGGCCGAGCTGGTCGATGGGGTCTCCAAGCTGGACAAGCTGAAGTTTCGCGATCGCAAAGAAGCGCAAGCCGAGAACTTCCGCAAGATGATAATGGCCATGGCCCATGACATCCGCGTTATCCTCATCAAGCTGGCCGACCGTACGCACAACATGCGCACCTTGGGTGCCCTGCGTCCGGACAAGCGCCGCCGTATTGCCCGCGAGACACTGGAGATCTTCTCTCCACTGGCGCACCGCCTGGGTATCCACAACATCAAGACCGAACTGGAAGAGCTGGGTTTCGAAGCCCTGTATCCGAACCGTTACCGCGTGTTGAAGGAAGTGGTGGCTGCCGCACGGGGTAACCGCAAAGAAATGATTAACAAGATCCACGCCGAGATTGAGGGCCGCCTCAAGGACGCGGGGATCGAAGGCACGGTACAAGGCCGCGAGAAGAACCTGTACTCCATCTACAACAAGATGAAGAACAAGGAGCAGCGCTTCCATTCGATCATGGACATCTACGCCTTCCGGGTGCTGGTCAGTAATCTGGATACCTGCTACCGCGTACTGGGACAGGTCCATAACCTGTACAAGCCGCGCCCGAGCCGGATGAAAGACTATATCGCGATCCCGAAAGCCAACGGCTACCAGTCACTGCATACCTCGCTGGTCGGCCCGCACGGGGTGCCCGTCGAAGTCCAGATCCGTACCGAAGATATGGATCAGATGGCCGATAAAGGGGTTGCCGCCCACTGGGCCTACAAAGATGGCGAAAGCTCCGGGACCACCGCGCAGGTCAAGGCCCAACGCTGGATGCAGAGCCTGCTGGAGCTGCAGCAAAGCGCCGGCAGCTCGTTCGAGTTTATCGAGAACGTTAAGTCCGATCTGTTCCCGGACGAAATTTACGTCTTTACGCCCAAAGGCCGGATAGTTGAACTGCCTGTCGGAGCGACGGCGGTCGACTTTGCCTACGCGGTACACACCGATGTCGGCAATGCCTGTGTCGGGGCCCGGGTCGAGCGCCAGCCTTACCCACTGAGCAAACCGCTGAAAAACGGCCAGACCATCGAGATCATCAGTGCGCCGGGTGCCCGCCCGAATGCCGCCTGGCTCAACTACGTGGTCACTTCCCGCGCCCGCACCAAGATCCGCCAGGTGCTCAAGACCATGCGCCGCGAAGAGTCGATCACCCTTGGCCGCCGCCTGCTCAACCACGCCCTCGGGGCTATCAACATCGACCAGATCGATGCGAATAACCTGCAGCAGGTTTTGACCGATCTGCGGCTGACCAGCCTCGAAGATCTGCTGGCCGAAATTGGCCTCGGTGAGCTGATGAGCGTAGTGATCTCCCGCCGCCTGTTGGGCAATGCCGATGAGCTGACACCGAAGGAATCCGATCAGCGCCTGCCGATCCGCGGTGCCGACGGTATCTTGCTGACCTTTGCCAACTGCTGTCATCCTATTCACGGTGACCCGATCATGGCCCACGTCAGCCCGGGCAAAGGCCTGGTGATCCACCGCGAGGAATGTGCCAACATCCGCGGCTACCAAAGAGAGCCGGATAAATACATGGCGGTGGAGTGGAGCGAGGACTTTGAGCAGGAGTTTGTCACCTCACTCAAGGTCGACATGCAAAACCACCAGGGTGCACTGGCCGATTTGACCAACACCATTGCCGCGACCGGATCGAACATCCAGGGCCTGGCAACGGAAGAGAAAGACGGCCGCCTGTATACCATTACCGTGCGCCTGACCACCAAGGGACGTATCCACCTGGCCAACATTATGCGCCGGATCCGGGTCATGCCGAACGTGGTGCGTGTCTCACGCCAGAAAAACTAAACCGCGCCAGTCGCATACTGGCCCGTCACTGAATACAAACGCCCGCTCGCGGGCGTTTTCTTTAGGTAACACAACATGAGCCCAGAACGCTTCCAACGTATCCACGAGGTCCTTGCCACCCGCCAGCCAGACTTGACGGTGTGCATGGAAGAAGTCCACAAGCCCAACAATGTCTCGGCCATTGTCCGCACCGCCGATGCCGTGGGTATCCATAAAGTGCACGCGGTATGGCCCAACAACGGCATGCGAATGCTGGGCAATACCTCGGCCGGCGCCCGCAACTGGGTCGAGCTCGAAACCCACGACTCGATGGTCAATGCGGTCGGTGCGCTCAAGGCACAGGGCATGCAGGTGCTGGCCACCAACCTGTCCGACACCGCGATTGATTTCCGTGAGGTAGATTACACCAAGCCGACCGCGGTTATCCTCGGCGGCGAGAAAAATGGGATCACCGCTGAAGCGCTGGCAATGGCCGATCAGGATATCATCATCCCGATGGTAGGTATGGTACAGTCATTGAATGTTTCGGTGGCCAGTGCCCTGATCCTTTACGAAGCACAGCGCCAGCGCCAGAATGCCGGTATGTATAACCGGGAGAAAACCCTACTGTCGGACGAGGTGGTCCACCGCATCCTGTTCGAACGCGGTCACCCGGTATTGGCCAAAGTTGCCCGCCGCAAGGGACTGCCCTACCCGCCACTGGACGAACACGGCCAGATCGCTGCCGATGAGCAGTGGTGGAGCATCATGCAGGCCACCGAGCCGAAAAAGAAAAAAGCCTTACCTTAAAAGGAAGTAGCGATGAGCGGACAAGTTCTCGATACCATAGCCCTGACCGAGCTGTCGGGCGTCGGTGCCAAAATGGCAGAAAAACTGGAAAAAATCGGTCTGCACACCGTGCAGGATCTCCTCTTCCACCTTCCGCTCCGCTATGAAGACCGTACCCGGATCTGGCCAATTGCCAGCGCCATGGCCGGTCAGCACCTGACCATTCAGGGCGAGGTACTGAGCAGCAATATCACTTTCGGCAAACGCCGGATGCTGACGGTCAAAATCGGCGACCAGACCGGCAGCGCCACCCTGCGTTTTTTCAACTTCAATGCCGCGATGAAAAACAGCCTCAGCGAGGGCAAGCAGGTCAAGGCCTACGGCGAGATCAAGCGCGGCAAGTACGGACTGGAGATCATCCACCCCGACTACAAGGTCTTCTCCGAGCCGACCGAGCTCAGTGTCGAGGAAACCCTGACACCGGTTTACCCAACTACCGATGGCCTGCGTCAGCTGACCCTGCGCAACCTGACCGATCAGGCCATGCGCCTGCTTGACAAGTCGGCGGTGCGCGAGCTGTTACCCGAGGGATTGTACGACCGCCAGATGACCCTGTCGCAGGCCCTGCATGTGATGCACCGGCCGACACCGGATGTCTCCCTCGACCAGCTCGAGGAAGGCAAGCACCCGGCCCAACAACGCCTGATCCTCGAAGAGCTGCTGGCCCAGAACCTGTCGATGCTGGCCGTGCGCCACAAAAGCCAACGCCATGCCGCCTGGCCGCTTGCCGCAAGCAATACACTCAAAGACAAACTGCTGGCCAGCCTGCCGTTCAGCCCGACCGGAGCCCAGCAGCGGGTGGTGGCCGATATCGAGCGTGATCTTGCCGTGCCGCACCCGATGATGCGCCTGGTACAGGGCGATGTCGGCTCGGGCAAAACCCTGGTTGCCGCGCTAGCTGCCTTGCGCGCTATTGAGCATGGCTACCAAGTCGCGCTGATGGCACCGACCGAGCTGCTGGCCGAACAGCATGCGATCAACTTTGCCGCCTGGCTCAACCCGCTGGGCATTGAGGTGGGCTGGCTGGCCGGCAAGCTCAAGGGCAAGGGCCGTGACAAGGAGCTGGCCCGTATCGAGAGTGGCGAGGCGAAGATGGTGGTCGGTACCCACGCCCTGTTCCAGGAGCAGGTGGTATTCAATAACTTGGCATTGGTGATCATCGACGAGCAGCACCGCTTCGGGGTTCACCAGCGCCTCGAGTTGCGCGAGAAAGGGGCCAATGGCGGCTGCTACCCGCACCAGCTGATCATGACCGCCACCCCTATCCCACGCACGTTGGCGATGACCGCCTATGCGGACTTGGAAACCTCGGTCATCGACGAGCTACCACCCGGCCGCACCCCGATCCAGACTGTGGCCCTACCCGACTCGCGTCGCCAGGAGATCATCGAGCGCATCCGCTCGGCCTGCCTCAATGAAGGCCGCCAAGCCTATTGGGTCTGTACCTTGATTGATGAGTCTGAAGTATTGGAAGCCCAGGCCGCCTCCGATACCGCCGACGAGCTGACGGCGCAACTGCCGGAGCTCAATATCGGGCTGGTTCATGGCAGGATGAAACCGGCGGAAAAGCAGGCAGTGATGAAGCGCTTCAAGGATGGCGAACTGCACCTGCTGGTTGCGACCACCGTCATTGAAGTCGGCGTAGACGTACCCAATGCCAGCCTGATGGTGATTGAAAACCCGGAGCGACTCGGTCTGGCCCAGCTGCACCAGTTGCGCGGTCGGGTTGGCCGGGGCAGCGTTGCCAGCCACTGCGTGCTGCTCTACCATGCACCGCTATCGAAAACGGCGCAAAAACGTCTGGGAGTATTGCGCGAGAGCAGCGATGGCTTTGTCATTGCCCAGCGTGATTTGGAAATCCGCGGCCCCGGCGAGCTACTCGGAACCAAGCAGACCGGTATTGCCGACTTCAAGGTCGCCGATCTGGTTCGTGACCAGCACCTGATCCCGCAGGTGCAGAAGCTGGCCCGCTACCTGCACGACAACTACCCGGACAATGCCAAGGCCATCATCGAACGCTGGCTTGGCCAGCGGGAGAACTACTCCAATGCCTAAAAGCAGGTCCATGACCTAACAGCTGGCAATAAAAAAGCGAGGAAATCCTCGCTTTTTTTGACTTTGCCAACGGGTATGAACGCTACTTCTTGGCCTGCAGTGGCAAGCTGATCTGCACCCGCAGGCCGCCTTCGCGGCGGTTGGAGACCTGAATCACCCCTTCGTGCTGGTCAATGATGCGTTTGACAATCGCCAGCCCCAAACCGGTCCCTTCGGTATCCGTCCCCCGCGCCGTATCTCCCCTGGTCAGCGGCTGGAACATCTTTGCCACTTGGTCAGGATCAATACCCGGTCCATCGTCCTCGACACAGAACCAAGCGCTCTTGCGATCGGCGGCGGTGCCACTGGAAATCTGGACCCAGCCGTTACCATAGCGCTGGGCATTGGTCACCAGGTTGGTGATCGAGCGCTTGATTGAGACCCCGTTACCAATAATCACCCCAGGAATATCAGACAGTGCCAAATCGACCTGACGCTCGTACCCGCCTTCCGCTTCGGCCACCTCTTCGAGCAGGTAGTTAAGCTCAAGCTCTTCTTCCGCCTGTTTCTTGGTTGACTTGAGATAGTCCATGAACTGGCTGATGATCTCGTTGCACTCTTCCGTGTCATTGATCATGCTCTCGGCCAAATAGCTATCTTCCGGTGACATCATCTCAGTCGCCAGGCGGATACGGGTCAGTGGCGTACGCAAGTCATGGCTGACACCGGCCATCAGCAGGGCACGGTCGTCTTCAAGTTGCTTGATGCCTGCCGACATCCGGTTGAATGCCTTGGTCACCGCACGAATTTCCGACGCGCCGCGCTCGGGCAATACCGGTGGTGTCTCGCCCTTCGCCACCTGAAGGGCTGCTTGCTCCAGGGCCACCAGCGGACGGTTCTGGATCCGGATAAACAGCCAACCGCCTGCAATCACCATAAAGGCGATGATCAGGCTGTAATGGAACAGCGGTGAGAAGTCATCTTCCTGCAACTCCGAGAGCGGGATCCGCATCAGGTAACCCGGTATCGATTCGCTTCTGAGCCACAACACATAACTGTCCGCCCCTAGTACCAGACGCACCTCGGTCGGCGACGCCAGCTCCTGGGTCATCTCCTCACTGAGGTATTCAATGACCGTGGCTTTGGCAAACTCCTGCAGCTCTTCATCATGGGCAGGATCGGTCCCGTCCTCGGCATGCAGGGTCACCCCCAGCTGCTCGAGCAACTGGCGCCTGAGCGGAGTATCGAGATGGAAAGTATTACCGTCGGCGAGTTCAACATCTTCCTTGAGCATCAACTTCACCTCGTAGGCGAGGATCCGGTTGAACTGCTGCAGGCTCGGCAGCAAGGCGTAGTTAAGTACCGCCAGATAAGAGAAAATCTGGCTGGCTATCAGCAAGCCAGCCAGCAGGATCAGAGTACGGGTAAAGGTACTGCGTGGCGACAGTCGCATGGCTTACGCCTCGCTGCCGTCCGGTACGAATACGTAGCCCAGTCCCCATACGGTCTGGATGTAGCGTGGGCGACTTGGGTCTTCTTCAATCATCCGGCGCAGACGCGAGATCTGAACGTCAATTGAACGCTCCATTGCCGAGTATTCACGGCCACGGGCCATGTTCATCAGCTTGTCGCGGGACATCGGTTCACGGGCATTGGTGACCAAGGCTTTCAATACCGCAAATTCGCCTGATGTCAGCGGCATCGACTCCTCGCCACGGAACATTTCGCGGGTACCCAGGTTCAGGCGGAACTCGCCGAACTCGATAATCTTGCTGTCAACACTCGGTGCACCCGGCGCTTCAACCGTCTGGCGGCGCAAAACAGCACGGATGCGTGCCAGCAGCTCACGCGGGTTGAATGGCTTAGGCAGGTAGTCGTCGGCACCGACTTCCAAGCCGACGATGCGATCGACTTCGTCCCCCTTGGCGGTCAGCATCAGGATCGGCAGCATGTTGTTGGCATTACGCAAACGGCGGCAAATCGAGAGGCCATCTTCACCCGGCAGCATCAGATCCAAGACCATCAGGTGGAAGGTTTCACGGGACAATAAGCGGTCCATTTGCTCACCGTTGGCCACGCTACGCACTTGGAAGCCCTGCTCAGAGAGGTAACGTTCCAGCAGCGCACGCAGACGCATGTCATCATCAACAACTAGAATCTTATAATTTTCCTGCATATCTCACCTTACTTGCATCGACCAAAATTATCGTGCTTTGGGCGTATTTTACTCGACACACCCAGCGGTTAGCTGAAATTTGCCGCTAAAATAACCACTAAATTGTTACCGTTTATGTCAGAGCTGCCCGCTTATGGGCAGCATTTATCCGGTAGCGCAACAATATTGATTGTTTACCTACCTTCTAAACTAACCTAAATTCAAGGAACTATCCAAAACAATACGCATTCTGAGTCGCTGAGACTTGATCTGTGCCCCGTGCCGAACGACTATGGGCAATAACAGAGACATTCAGCTTCCAGCAACCCGATAGAAACCGGATCCTGCGATGAAAACCAACCTCATTACCCGCGAGGGCTATGACAAACTGAAAAATGAGCTCGATTTCCTGTGGAAAGAAGAGCGCCCCGAAGTGACCAAGAAGGTAACCTGGGCCGCCAGCCTCGGCGACCGCTCGGAGAATGCCGATTACCCTATAGATCTACTACAGCAGTACTAAAAAGCTTAATACATTGATACTAATATGTTTAAATACAGTATCAGTACTAATTTTACGTACTATTTACATAGTACTTCAGAGCTAACGAATTGTTTATGTCAAAGGAAAGTACAAATAATCAGCTTGCTTACGCAGATGAGTGGATTACGCACTTCAAAGGTAAATCAGCCCACAATAAACTTGAATCATTGTGGTGTTTTCGACTTATTATGTTTTGCAGTATTTCTGCCCCAATGTTTCTAGCCTTAGGTGAAACATTTATATTTTCTAAAGTCATCCCTTCAGCTTTATCTGGGGTGGCTGCTTTTTGTACAGCTTGGTTACAGCTTAGAAAGCCACAAATTCTATGGACAACATACAAAACAGCTCAAAGACAACTAGAAGTTTTGAGGGCTAAGTACCAGTTCAAAGTTGAAGAGTTTTCCGACATTCCTGATACTGAGGCTGACAAGTTATTAATAAAATATACTACAGATATAATATCTAAAACTAACATGACTTGGTCTAGCCAGGTTATTGAATACACACCTGCTCAAAATAAAAAAATCAAATAGTTTATTTATCAAACTAAGAACTGTTACACCTCAGTTTGATACATATCACAAAACAAGTATTTATACGGGTTTCATATAGTGATAAGCTGCTTAAAGTAAGCTTACTCTATGGCGTTCTGCATATGATTAATACGATCGATAATAGCTTCATCCGTTCAGTGGTGCCAAAAACACGAACAAGATCCACTATACAAGTCCAAGATATCAAATCTAAAAAAGCTAGAAACCTCGTCCGAGGTATAGATCCTTCCAGCCACAGAAGCACGAAAAAAGCCCTAGAAAAGATAAAGCATAACTGTAAATACTCAGATTATAAAAAAGCTCTACAGTATATTAAAACAAGCCCTATCTTTGATAATAATGATATTGGACAGTTATTTAATGAGCATTGTCCAAAAGGAATGCCAAGTTTAGTAGAGTTTTCGCCAAGAGAAATAACATTTCAGATAGATTGTTATTCAAGTAAATTATTAGAGATATCTGAAAAGGCTGAAGATATAGTTAAATACCTTAAAGATAACGATCTTATTTCAGCTCTTAATGCTTGTAATGAAATGGTTGACTTAAAAGGGACTTCAATATTTCTCATAAGAATGCTCTCTTATATAACTAATAGATACAATCTATTAAGTTATGAAGACAATGAGGTCTTAAGTAAGATTGATTTCTTAAAATCAAAAATCCAACTATCTAAGTGTTCTTTCGTTGAAGAAGCTGTAACACAATTAAGTAATCTTCGGACATCTCATCTTGCTATTTGTAAGAGAATAAATGATTTTTCAGGAACGTTTCCTTATGGTTATATAGCAAAATCATTTATTAAGCCAATACCACAAGACTCAAAAGAGTTTGATCAAACCTTAAGTGCATTCTACTCATTCTCTCTATTTGACGCTTTTTTGTACTTTAAGATGATTATTAGTCAAGATCTTCCCTTCTTGACTAAATTAGAAATAAAAGATGAATTAAGTTCTGCATATGAAAAAATCACTTGCATCGATTTTTTACCAGACACTATGTATGAGTCTATAGATGAGAGCAGTGGTTATTATTACTTAAGAGAGTGTTTTTTATTTGTTGAGCAGCCAAAAGCTTTAGAGTTTCTAACTATTCATGGGTATTATTATTCCGACTTTTCAAATAATTACTCTTCCATCTCTCATGTGAAAAATCTAATTGACCGATATTTTTTAGGATTAAATAGCTTAAATCAACTTAAGTGTTCAAACTTTAATGAAGTCCATATCAATTGGGATAAATATGAATCTTCAACATGTGGCATGTTAGAAAATTCAACAGCTCTAATTCATTTACTAACCAAGAAGCAAGGACATCTTGATGAAGAAGAGCAACTCCTTTTTGTAAAACTAATGTCTTTTAGTCGTGATGTTGGACAGATTTGCCATCCAGATTACCTTTTATCAATCGCCAACTCAGCAAAAGATAATCAATTAAAGCTGGTTACTCAATGCTTAATTACAATTAATAAGAACAGCCAATATAATGAGCATCAATTACGTTCAACTATACAAAACTATTGTATTAATGAATTCAATTCTGACCTCATAGAGTTACTTAAATATCTCTATGACGTATCCCCAGCAGTAGCTGAGCATTTACTACAAGCATGTAATGAAACTTTCCTCTGTACACTTTTCTTATTAGTTGAAAAACCTGTTGACGCATTACAACTAAGAGCAGACATGCTTCATTGGTTTGGTGAAAAGACAGATGATGAGAGGTACATTGATAGAGCAAAAACTCTTAGAATCGATATTCAAATTAATAAAGAAAGGGGAACAATTGACGATTCAAGGATCTATGTTGACCCATTAAAATTTACTCAATGGTTCGAAGATAACATGGTAAGTAAACTCACCATGGCATTAGATAATCTAATTATAGGTAGTCAATTTGTTAAGCTCGACTGGAGTAAAAAGAATGCAAGCCTAGGTACTTCAGAAGAAATTATTGATTCTATTTTAAACTGTTATAAAGAATTCTGTGAAAATAAAGTATTCGGCATTGCGTCTTATCTTGGTAGACGTATAAGGCATGGAACTTTTAAAGGTACAGCTATAACTGAAGTTAAAAACCTTCCTAAAAAGGAAGAATATCAGCACCTTTTTGAAGATAAAGATTTTAAAAATAAGTTTGATGAGTGGATGCTTCAATATGAATCTATGATTGAGGACTTAGTGAAGACTCATCTGCAAATTAAAAGTAAACGTAAGCCGCATGGATTAATAACAACATCCATAGACTCTCCTATAAAAAACACAGCTGCAGATCAGTTAATTATTGAGATTTTGAATATTTATTCAAAAAGAAGCGGTGTGATTAGATTGCCAAGTTTAATCACTGATTGTTGCTGGAAGCTTGTTGATTATGATTTAACAAGAACAAAAAAATTACTAAGTGAGATGAAGTCTTCTCATGGTGTATTCTCTTATACACCAAAAAACTATAGCAATAAATTCAGAAGACAATATTCAAAATTCACTCAAGAAGTGAACTCAATAACAGGCCAGAAGTTTGGTCTAATGGCATCATGGTTCAATAAGCCAAATTATGCATCTCCTAGTACTGATATTTATCTTCTTTTTAATGTTGTAGTATCAGAGGTAAAAGATAGTGTCAGTAACTTCAATCCAGTAATAGATTTAGATGATCGTAACTTCTCTGTTAATGGTGGTACATACTATGTAATTTATGATGCTTTATATGTTTTAGTTCATAATACTGCTCGTCATGGTAAATCTGATGGGAAAATACTGTTCTCTGTATCGAAGCCAGAAGATAGAAATGCAATCAAGATCAATTTAATGTCAGAGGTTGATTCATACGAAGCATTAAACCATGCAAAAGAGCAAATAGAGAAAGGGCTAAAAATAACTGATAACGATGATGATGCCCATATAATTGAAGGCAAAAGTGGTCTTAAAAAATTACGAAAATTAGAAAAAGAAGGAAGTATTAGTAATATTAGCTTTATGACCGATGAAGAAAACACCATGCTTTGTTTTGAGTTCTACTTTGAGTTAAGCAGTAGAGGAAAATACAATGATATTGATAGTTGAGGATGATGAGCATAAATCATCTCAAATAGTAGAGATTTTAAATAATACAGATCTTATCAATCAAGATATGAAGATTGTTGATAATGTTAGGGATGCTGTAATTTCTCTGACACAATCAATACCAAGTAAAATTGTTCTTGATATGTCACTCCCTAGCCATAAGGCTCTACCTGGACAAGGTACCCCTGTACCTCTTCCGACAGGGGGGATAGAGGTACTATTTGAACTAATGCAAAATGGCTTAACGGATCTTCCAATATTGATACTAACTCAATATCCAGAGATCGAAATTGAAGAAGAACCAATTCCAGTAGAAGAATCCGCTGAGGCTTTTAAATATGAATATGGCTTTACAAAAATTGAAGCTTGCTATTATGATCACATTCATAGTGAAAAGTGGAAAAAAGTTACAACTAAATTCTTGAGATAATTAATGAAGATTTTACTTATTGAAGATAACAACGAAAAACAACAAGCAATTGAGTATGTTATTAATACCGAGCTCAGTAATGCAGCTAACAAGCCTTCGGTTGTACATGCTAAAGATCTAAATAGTGCCAGACGTTCGCTATATAGCGATCTTTTTGACTTGGTTATTTTTGATATGTACCTACCAGATATTCATCAAGTATCTCAAGAAAGAGATTGTTCATTTGAACTTATCAATGATTTTTCAGAGAGTAAAAACTACCAATCTGAAGCTATAGCACTAACTCAATTTGAAATTAACGAAATTGAAGATATTCAATCTTTTAATCAAGTAGGAATAACATTAGTTTCTTACGACTCTTCTAATGGGTGGAAAGCAGCTCTAAAACAAAAAATAAATAGAGCATCTCAGAGGGTTAGATGTGATTTTTTGATTTTCTGTGCTTTATCCAAAGAAAAACAAGCTTTTTCATCTACAGGCTTTACTGTTGGTCAAGCAAAAAATATTTTTGGAATGGACTGTACTGATATATCAATAGGTAACTTTAATGGTTTCATTGTAAAGCCTCACAATATGGGTCTTGTAAACATGGCTATTATTGCATCGAAAGCTATAGAGTTATTCCAACCTAAAATTGTAACAATGAGTGGAATTTGTGCTGGTGTTAAGGGTGAATCTAATTATCTAGATTTAATCGTTGGCAAGACTTGCTGGGAATATCAAACTGGAAAATGGAAAGATGGAGAATTTGTACAAGAGCCATATCAAGTAGACATACATAGGCCACTTCAAGTTGATTTAGAACAATCAACTGAAAATGAATCACTCAAGAATATAATTAGAAATGGTTTATTCATGACAGAGCTTGGAGAAATGAGTATTAAAGTTGCACCAATCTCATCTGGTTCTGCTGTTATTGCTGATGATGAAATGATGAAAAGAATTGGCCTTCAACACAGAAAGATGGCAGGCCTAGAAATGGAAATGTATGCTTTATATGAAGCTGCTGCTCAATCTCTTTGCAACCCATTATGTTTTGGTGCAAAAGCTGTTGTAGATATGGGAGACAGTTCAAAAGGAGATATGTATCATGATGTTGGCTGTACAATTTCAGCCAGGTATGTAGCTAACATTCTAGAGCAACAGTTAGGTAAAATATAATTATTCATCATTAATTTAATGATGAATAATTAATATTAAATTGAAAAACTACTGATTTAAATGAAGTGTTGAGAATTGTGCATTGACAATTCTCTGCCTAAACTCTGATATTTTAACATCAATATCTATATGACATGATTCTCTTATGGAAACAATACTTTCATCTCTATATTAACTTATACTTTTAAATCCATTTTTAATATTGCAGACTAGTTTTAAATTTACGTTGCAAACCCCTTCAAAATTATCCCTCTCTATTTTATTTACGATCTCATATCCTTCAGGCAAATCATCTCCAACTCTTTCTGCGAATTGTGAGAGTCTCTCCTCAGCGATAGTGTAAAACCATGCTTCTTGGTTCACATGGCAGATGAATTAGGCGTGCCTTTGAACTACTTTTTTTGTGAAGATGAATTAACCGCGGAATTGGCTTGTTTGATTTCGAGTATGAGTGATGCGGATAAGAAAACACTCATCAATCAACTGTCCAATCGCGATCAAGGCATTGACTAATTAACAGCCAATACGCTAGATTAATCAACGAACCTCTATTTTAATCTAATCGTAAAATACTATCGGTGAAGAGCTTTTTCGGATCTATAGTGACTGCCGGCTACATCTAACAAGTGTGGTCATAGGAGCTATAGCTATGACAAATTTTCTTCGCCATATAACAGTCATCATTGCACTTCTAACCCTTACATTTGCACTCCATCTAGCCTCAACAGGTAAAGAGACCATTGCTATTGGGCTAATGACCGTCTTTGGTCAAATTTTGATAACTATACACAAGATATTAAAGGACTGTGATTAAGCGAAGTAACCGCAGTCAAAGAATTGATAAAGGGCACTCTTTAGCTGCCCTTTTCATACTCAATGGAGTTAATGAACCACTCCTTGTCCCCTTCAGGCGTTTTCACAACAAATTCATCATCAACTTCTTTTTTGAGTAATGCTCTGGCCATTGGAGAGTCGATTGAGATGTAATCTTTAGCATCACCATAGATTTCTTCCGGACCAACGATGCGAAACTTTTTAACATCACCGGCTTCGTTCTCAATTTCTACCCAAGCACCAAAGAAAACCCTCCCCTCTTGCTGAGGTGAGTAATCAACAACGGTTACATCAGGCAGGAACTTTCGTAAGAAGCGAACTCTTCGATCTATTTGACGCAAGATACGTTTATTGAAGGTGTAATCAGCATTTTCAGAACGATCACCAAGACTAGCAGCCCACGTCACTATCTTTGTGATTTCAGGCCGCTTCACATTCCACAAGTAGTCATGTTCTTCTTTAAGCTTGTTATAGCCTTCTCGAGTAATTAGCTTGGTTTTCACGCTTAAGTAATTCCTGATTTTGTTATAGATTCTGTAATGCTTTCTTTATCGCATCTATGGTCGCGACATGGAAAAAAGACTTTTGAGTATCACTCGAGACTATACTGCCATTTTTTCCAAGCTCCAATTGATGTCTGCGCAAAAACTCACTAGAAATGAGGTACTCCAGTGCGCTTCGTTCCAGCTCAGTGAGCTTGATCGACGCAACAGAGATATCGACGTTATCGAACACTTCAATAACCTGATTGATGGGCACTACTTCATTTAGCAATCGCTCCGCTTCCTTTTTCTGAGAATAGAGAATGTTAGCTTGAAGCTTAACTACCGGATCGTCGAGCTCATCTATCCAAGCGTACATCTTACCTTTTGAGGTATTTCGTGCTGGCCGTGGTAGGTCTTTTGCTGAAGAGTTGAAGCTGGCAATTAAAGTTCGGTACGATTCACCCGTTTTGTTTCGGATACTCTGTGCAGCTGGAACCCCTCGACCTGTCCCAAGACGGGCAATCGTTGAATAACTAAAGTCATTCAATCCACGCTCTTGTTGTTCCTTGCATATGGTAAACACGGCCTCTAACGAGTTCTGTACTCGAGATGAAGCTTTCTTTTTTAGCTGACTCAGTACTTGCTCAGGAGTAATCTCTGACATGCTAGCCGATCCTTTTTAGTGGTTTCGACTTCTCAAACAATTCACGAATCATCTTTTCATCGAACTGGTTATCTATCGATAAGTCCTTTAAGGTCAAACTCCCATCCATGAGACGGTCGACGTTCTCCCAGCCTTTCAACCTTGTCAGCATTAACTCTGTTAACTGGTTCCCCACTGCAAGCTGTTCTTCTTCTGACAGTAAGAAGAGTTGCGGCTGAATACCATTTTCGACCATCATTTTGTCGATCATCTGTGAGCGTCTCGTTACAGCTTGTTCATCACTACAGCTGTGAAACAGTTCTGCATTCGAGCAAACTTCGGATAGTTGATGAAAATAGCTGACATCATCGAGTTCAAAACCTATTTCGAATTCTTGCGGAACTATAAGCTGACAGTGATTCTCAGTATTTTCTTTAGGGTTACTCATAAGTGTTTGACAATTATGTATATGGCGGTGAATCGCGTTCATGTCCGAAAGGTACAGATCTAGCTTCTTCGCTCGTGTTTCAATTTCCGAGTTCAAGTGCATACGCTCTCCAACTAACTCACGTCTATCAGACTCCAAAGCCGACTTCTCTGAGCTATCCACTTTTATTTTGTATAGTTGGTGATCAATGACATCTATCTTTTCTGCAATATCATCAAGCTTCTGCCCAAGCGAAGTGTAACGTATAGACTGAGTGTTTACGGCTAGGCTTATCTCATTGAACATGGCTGCAAGTCCAACCAAAAAAGCAGGGCCGGTAATAAAGAATCGACACAGAAAGCAATTCTGCTCTCCCAAATAACCCGCTGGTACTGGGTGATATATGTTAGCTTTTGTGGCTACTCGACAGCCCCCTTCTGAACAAAAAGCACCTCCAACAGGGCAGATGCCAAAATCTTTCCAAAGATAGCTGGAGGCCGGCCGAGCATTGCCTAGTGTATTTAGTAGATCCACAGATGAACCTACCAACTGTGATTTAACCTCTTCAATTCTCTGCTGTTCCACAAACGATTTGAGCGTTTGTGTTGCTTTGCTCATTGCCTCTTTTTCTCCCAACTCCATTTTCTCTCGTAAGTTGGCGCCTGTTTTACCGCTCTTGGTATAGTAGATTGTCATCATAATGCTGGAGTGACCGACCAATTTCATAATGACTTCCAAAGGAATACCAAATTCAAAGGCGTACGCGTTAATCAGACTGACGCGCATTGAGTGGGGAGTGTAAGGAGATTTGAAGTGTGAAAGCGGTATCGTTTGACTATTTTCCAACTCTTTAATCGATTGATTGTATTTCAATCCTTTGTAGGTAGCCGTTGTAATATCATTCTTGCCAGAGAAATATAGCGCAGCAGCAAGTCGCGTCGTTAACCTGCCACCAAATATGCCAGGCTCTTTTTCTAGATAGTCTCTAAATAAGAAACAATTAGCCCCTTTTTGTTTACGCTGTACTTCGTTTAGATTGGTGCGCTCACAATCAAGCCATCTCGTTGGCTCCTTAAGTGGATTATATTTTTGTTGCCACTTTCTAAGCTTTACCAACCAATATGCCATCTCTCTCGGCATGAAGGGAATCGTGTAGCCCGAACCATCAAACTTAGTTTTGTTCGACGTGTAATGAACACCGAACTCTCCTTGCGCTGACTTACTCACCATGCTCTGCCGATTGGTTAGGCCAGCCAACATAGTCCTATTTTTCTTCCAAACGACTTTATTGTTCTTAAAGTCGGCGAGTTCTTGATCAGCCTCTCCGGAGTCGCAATAGACGATTTGTATCCCTCTAGCAGGGAGTTGCATTAGTGAGTACGTATAGGTCCAGTATGCTGGAAACCAAAGATAGGTTTTTCCATTTTCAACTTTGAAAACGCAGTCGGGGTCATTCTTATCTAGGAGAGAGCTATCGTTGATCTGTATCCAATCTGATGAAAAACGATGCAAATGAGCTAAATCTCGATAGCTTAGCTTTTTCTCTATAGAGTCCAATGGAAATATCCACTCTCGCCCCGCTTTTACATATTGATAAGGCAGAGACATCTTGTCTGTTTCATTTACAACTTGAGGTTCAGCCTCTCCATTAAAGTTAACGTGACTGAAAGGGTTTTTAGCGTCCTTGATGTGAGTAATTTCTCCGGTCTCTGTGTCTTCCAAAATAAGATAATTTGAGATAATCCAATCTAAGAATTCATTGATTGAGAACACCCATTTTTTTCTTCGTGTCACTGGAACTTGTTCAAACAGATTCAGCATTGGTTGAATGTTTGTCGAGCCACGTGTTAGAAACTCCAGCGGGGATGTTTCAAAGCCATTTGGCTCAATGTATTCACGAACAAATTCACATAAGTCTTTTGCTTTGGTATCTCCCCCACGTGCAGACTTGAGAAACTCTTTTACCGTCTCCGACCAAAGTGACCATTCATCGGTAAAGTATTTAACTTGATATGGTCGCTTCGTTCCCCAGAAGTCATAAGTATTAGTCCACCCCTTTCCTTGGTAATGCTCTTCTGGCTTAGCTGGCATCCTAGGGTCATTGGATTCAGCCCGAAGTTTCGCATACTCTGCGAAACTCGAAATACCTTTCCTTTGAACCAAAGCAGCTAGTTCGTCATATTCATAAGGTCTTGGAATATCGAGAGCGTCATACCAATTGCTCCAGTTGGTTATTCTTTTTTCGGGTTTGGATGGTAATTGAGGGTAGTTCTTTTGCGTAACTCTGTATTGAGACGAGTTTTTTATTTTTAGAATCGCACATGCTGTTTTGAACTGTTTCAGATGAGATATGTCGCTAGGCAATAAGAAATGAATCCAATCGACCCAATCATCACCATAAAACGTCCTTGGGTTGGAGGGAAGACATTTATCTTCTTTGTAGCGCTGTTTATATTCTTGGGGCGATTGAAGGCCCAAAGCTATCGCCGCTTTGCTTGCCTCTGCATATGTTAGATACAAAGTGCGCTTCTCTTTATCCAGAAAACTAAACCAATCCACCCAGTCATCCGCATAAACTTGTTCTGGACTCGAGGGAAGACGCTCATCTTCTTTGTAGCGCTGCTTATATTCCGGCTGGGATTGAATGCCCATTCCTATCGCCGCTTCGCTTGCCTCTATATATGTCAGGTACCAAGTAGGCTTCTCTCTACCCAGAAAACTGAACCAATCCACCCAATCATCGGCGTAAACCTGATGTGGACTCGAGGGAAGGCGCTCATCTTCTTTGTAGCGCTGTTTATATTCCGGCAGGAATTGAATGCCCAATCCTATCGCCGCTTTGCGTGCCTCTGCATATGTCAGATACCAAGGCCGCTTCTCTTTATCCAGAAAACTAAACCAATCCACCCAATCATCTGCAAAGAGCACATCTGGACGTGAGGGAAGACGCGCATCTTCTTTGTAGCGCTGATTATATTCCGACTGCGATTGAATGCCCAAACCTATCGCCGCTTTGCTTACCTCTGCATATGTCAGATACAAAGACCGCTTCTCTTTATTCAGAAAGCTAATCCAATCCACCCAATCATCCGCATAAACCTGGTTTGGATTCGAAGGAAGACGCTCATCGTCTTGGTAGCGCTGCCTATATTCCGGCTGGGATTGAATGCCCAATCCTATCGCTGCTTTACTTGCATCTGCATATGTCAGATACAAAAACCGCTTCTCTTTATCCAGAAAGCTAAACCAATCAACCCAATCATCCGCATAAACCTGATCTGGATTCGAGGGAAGACGCTCATCGTCTTGGTAGCGCTGCTTATATTCTCGATGCGATTGAATGCCCAATCCTATCGCCGCTTTGCTTGCTTCTACATATGTCGGATAAAAAAACCGCTTCTCTTTATCCAGAAAGCTAAACCAATCAACCCAATCATCGGCAAAGACCACATCTGGACGTGAGGGAAGACGCTCATCTTCTTTGTAGCGCTGCTTATATTCCTGCAACAATTGAATGCCTAATCCTATCGCCGCTTTGCTTGCCTCTGCATATGTCAGATACAAAGACCGTTTCTCTTTATCCAGAAAGCTAAACCAATCAACCCAATCATCTGTGTAAAACTTATCTGGATTCGAGGGAAGACGCTCATCTTCTTTATAGCGCTGCTTATATTCCCGCAGCGATTGAATGCCTAACCCTATCGCCGCTTTGCTTGCTTGGTTTACAGTTTTGTAGAATGTTTTCATCAGTGAGCGCTTCTCATTTGCTGACGAACCTCGTCGTCTGAAGGTTTCAAGTAGACCAAACAACTATCAGGGCTTTTATGATGCATCGCTTTTTGAATTTCTAGCTGAGAAAAACCTCCTTGCCCCAATCGATAGCCGTAGGCATGGCGATGTGCATGTGGGGTTGTCCCTAACGATTTGCAGGGCTCGAGCCCAATTCGTTGAACGGCTCTGTTATGCTTTTGATGGAAATTTTTCTTACTCTCTGGATTACCTTTTGAGTTAACAAATAGGAAAGGAAATTCTGAAACTGGTCTAGTCGAAAGATATTTTTGTAGTAACAGAGTAAACTCAACAGCTTTACTTGCTGGATAAAACATCACATCAAAAGACAGGTTAATATTTGTAAGTAAAGGTCCTTTCCAGCCAGCGTAGAGTCTATGACTTCTCGAATACTCATTTCGGGGTTTAAGTCGGTATTTATGAGCTAAATACTCTCTTCGTTTACTGAAACGTTCGTCAGGAGACTTTCCGTTACTTGGATGGTAAACAGATATAAGAGCAGAGCCTGACTTGGGATCTATTGATATATCATCGGTATATATGTGGAAACACTCTGACATTCGCAGCCCACCGAAATGCATTAGCATTACGATCAACTGACTAGCATAATCCGGCTCTCCTGACGCAGAAACAAACCCATGTAAAAGTAAGTCTTCAATTCGGTCTTCAGGGAAGCGATATACCGCTTCAACATCAACAAAATGTCTTTCAGGTCCGCGAATTTTTCTTGCAAGTGAAAGCTGTTGTGTCGATGGTTTCACTAAGTGATTCAGAAAGCTACGGCTATGCCTTCTGTAGTAAGCACACCACTGCATACGTTCTTCTGCATAAGTCGATTTTCTTAAAGGGTTCAGCTTCGGTAGATTAGTTCCATGGATACTGTCTAAGTAGTCGCAATAATCAGTAATATGACGAAGGAGAACATTAACGTCTTCATTTCTTCGAGGAGACCAGAACAAACCAGAGTTATCTTTTCCGTCTTGAATTGTTCCAAACTGTAATGCTTCAACAAACCCTCTTAATAACTCTGTGGCTGATGAAAAGCTTGATACTTGGCGCTCTAAAAATTTTAAAAGAAGCTCTACAGCAAAGGTATTGCGCTCCAGCCATGATTGAGACTTGTAACGATTCTCATGCAAAAACCTCAAGTGAGAAATCAGCAAACCACTCTCAGTCAAAAGCGCCGGAAAGCGAAACGAAGGCCGACCTTTCCCAGCTTTGTAGTTCACTCCTCGCTTTATCACGAAACTCATTTCTTTGCTTTTTCGAAGTAGTCACGCCATCCAGACCAATTTTTGGTGTAATAGCGAGTCATGCTTATAGGTAGATGCTTAAACTGCTGCGCCTTTTTACATTCCAGCTCATCACTATCAGAGGATCGACTACAGCTCTCTAAAAACTCACTCCAACTCGTCCATCGCTTGTTATAATTCATAGTCCACCTCAATACACTTATTTCCGCGTTTTTCGCGCATCAATGTTTAGGGAAGATTTATCTTTCGTTTTTTTTGTAACGCACTCTCTATACTCTTTCACTGACTTTATCTTCAGATTAATTGCCGCCTTCCTAGCTTGCTCAAAGCTATAGAAAAATTCTGACATTTCAGCACCTCTTTCGGAGTTCACATAGTTCAACCAATACTAAGGATTTCTTAACATACCAATTAGTATATAGTTTATAGTTCTCACGCATGCCAGTTTCATAGTTATCAAGCCTGGTTTAACCTATAGTATTGATGTGTGTAGTTTTAGTATGCTTTTTTGAGTAGAACTAATACCAGTACAACAAGAAGCGCCTGCGCGAAATCGACCGCCGGGTTCGCTACCTGCGCAAACGCCTCGAGCAAGTACAAGTGGTTGACTACTCACCGCAGCAAGACGGCAAGGTGTTCTTCGGTGCCTGGGTCGAAATCGAGAACGACGAAGGCGAAACCAAATCTTTCCGCATTGTCGGCCCGGATGAGATCTACGGCCGCAACGACTATATTTCGATTGACTCCCCCATGGCCCGGGCGCTGCTGAAAAAAGAAGTCGATGACGACGTCGAAGTCAATACGCCAGCGGGCAAAAAAGAATGGTTCGTCAACAGTATCCGCTACCGATAACCCCAAGGTATGAGGCATCGCACGTTACTGACAGTTCGCTAACATGCGATGGCTTGCCTGCTTGCCAATCGCCCGTAGAATGGGCCCATACCAGACAACAAGAGAAATGAACGGATGAGCAATACGATCAACCAGATGATTGCCAATGAGCTGAATGTTCGCCAAGAACAAGTCACGGCCGCAATCACTTTGCTCGATGACGGTAATACCGTGCCTTTCGTGGCCCGTTACCGTAAGGAAGTGACCGGCGGGCTGGATGATACCCAGCTCCGCAACCTGGAATCTCGCCTCGGCTACCTGCGCGAGCTCGAAGACCGTCGCCAGGTGATCATCAAGTCCATTACCGAGCAGGGCAAGCTAACCGCCGAGCTCGAAGCGGCGATCAAAGGTGCCGACAGCAAGACCCGCCTTGAAGATCTCTATCTGCCCTACAAGCCCAAGCGCCGTACCAAAGGGCAAATCGCCATTGAAGCAGGCATTGAGCCGTTGGCCGACTCGCTATGGAGCGATCCGAGCCAGATACCGGAAGACAGTGCCGCTGCCTATGTCGATGCCGACAAGGGCTTTGCCGATACCAAGGCCGTGCTCGACGGTGCCCGCGCTATCTTGATGGAACGTTTTGCCGAAGATGCGACCCTGCTGGAGAAAATCCGCCGCCACCTACTCTCCCAAGCCGAACTGACCTCGCGCGTAGTGGAAGGCAAGGAGCAAGAAGGCGCCAAGTTCAAAGACTATTTCGAGTACAACGAACTATTCAAGAATATTCCTTCCCACCGCGCCTTGGCCTTGTTCCGCGGTCGCAACGAAGGCTTTTTGCAGATCAGCCTCAACGCCGATCCAAACCAGGAAGAAGGCGTGCGCGGCTCCTACTGCGAAGTGATGATTGCCGACCACCTCGGTGTGAAACTGGGTACCCAGCCGGCTGATACCTGGCGCAAGCAGGTGATCAGCTGGGCATGGCGGATCAAGATTGCCATGCACCTGGAAACCGAGCTGATGGCAGCACTGAGGGAAAAAGCCGAAGACGGCGCCATGCAGGTGTTTGCCGACAACTTGAAAGACTTACTGATGGCCGCGCCTGCCGGCCCGCGTGTCACGCTGGCGCTTGACCCGGGCCTGCGTACCGGCTGTAAGGTGGCGGTTGTCGATGCGACCGGCAAGCTGCTGGATACCGCCACAATCTACCCGCACACCGCCCGTGCCCGGGTGGCCGAAGCCGAAGCCACCTTGCTGGCACTGCTGAACAAGCACAACGTTGATTTGATTGCGATCGGTAACGGTACTGCTTCACGTGAAACAGACAGCTTTGTGGCCACCCTGCTCAAGGACAACAACCTCAAGATCCAGAGCGTAATGGTCAGTGAAGCAGGCGCATCGGTTTACTCGGCGTCAGAGCTGGCTGCCAACGAATTCCCGCAACTGGATGTATCACTGCGCGGCGCGGTGTCTATCGGTCGCCGCCTGCAAGACCCGCTGGCCGAGCTGGTGAAGATCGATCCGAAATCCATCGGTGTGGGCCAGTACCAGCATGATGTCAGCCAGAGCATGCTGGCCAAGCGCCTGGATGCCGTGGTCGAGGACTGCGTAAACGCCGTCGGCGTTGATGTGAATACCGCATCCCCTGCGCTACTAACCCGCGTGGCTGGCCTGAACGGCACCATCGCCCAGAACATCGTGAACTACCGTGATGAGAACGGCCGGTTCGACAGCCGCACCACGCTGAAGAAAGTCGCGCGCCTCGGGCCGAAGGCATTCGAGCAGTGTGCCGGTTTCCTGCGTATCATGGGGGGCAAGAACCCGCTTGATAGCTCGGCGGTTCACCCTGAGTCCTATGCCGTGGTCAAGAACATCGCCGCAGCCAACGACAAGGCGCTCGATGCCATTATCGGCAACACCGAGTTCCTACGCAGCATCAAGGCCGCTGACTATACCGATGAGAAATTCGGTCTGCCGACGGTAACCGATATCATCAGCGAGCTCGACAAGCCGGGCCGCGATCCGCGCCCGGAATTCAAGACTGCCACCTTCGCCGAAGGGGTCAACGAGGTTAAAGATCTGATCCCGGGTATGGTGCTGGAAGGGGTGATCACCAACGTCACCAACTTCGGGGCCTTTGTCGATGTCGGTGTCCATCAGGATGGCCTGGTACATATCTCCGCGCTGTCGGACAAGTTCGTGTCTGACCCGCGCGAAGTGGTCAAGGCCGGTGATATCGTCAAGGTCAAGGTGATGGAAGTCGATCTGCAACGCAACCGAATCGGGATGTCGATGCGCCTGGGCGACGAGCCAGGCCAGGACAGCAAGCCGGCCCGCAAACCGCAGCAAACCCGTCCTCAGGGCAACTCGCGCAACCAATCGTCTCGCCAGCGCCAAGACCGTCAGTCGGGCAACAGCGCGATGGGCGGGGCTTTTGCTGCCGCGTTTGCCAACGCCAAGAAGAAGTAAAGCGGCTATAAACCTATAAACGAAAAAGAGCTGGCACGTGTGCCGGCTCTTTTTTTACACTACAACACCACCAAATACTCGGTCGGCGGGTTCGGCACCGTGGCCTGGGCATACTTGTGGGCCACCACCCCCTTGGTGCGCTCAGACAGGCTGATCTGCTCCAGTGCCTCGAGCAACTCTCGCGGCAGCTTGATATGCATCGAGTACCCCAGATCGCTGACGCCCGCCATATAGCTGTCGGCCGACAGCGCTTTGACCAGCCTTTCCATCGCATCCTGGTAACCGTAGTGTTTGTCTTCCACGGCCGACTGCTGGTAATCGGGGTGTTCGGAGGGATCCCAGGAAGGCTTCTTGAGTTGTTTCTCTTCGCTGCTCAAGGCTCGTTCCTGAGCAGAGGACTGCATTTCGGTGGTCGGGACGATTTTCTCACGGACACGGTTGTCCCGCGCCGTTTGCTCGGTCGGCGGGTTAATGGTCGGGGCCACGGCTGGCGCGCCCACCTGTACGGGAGTGACTAGCATGTCGTAGCCTCTCTCCTAGCCACTTCGCTTGGTGCCGATTGTCATGTTGGTTTCCCTCTCTCCACCCTCGCCACAAAACCCGTAACAGCCTCGAATTCGCGCCCTCACCCTGCTATCGGCCCAAGCACGAAAAAGTTTAGCCAGACCGGGCTCGGCCGCTGTACTCATATTACCCCGTAAACGCTTTTAGCGTATCGATAAATTCATCAGGATGGGAGATAAACGGCGCATGGGAAGCACCCGCAAACACATGCCGCTGTGACTGCGGGGCGAGCTGGTCTAGATCGCGGGCGACCTTTGCCGGTACCAGGCTATCGAGCCGGCCGTAGAGCCGCAGCCACGGCGGCGAGACTGCCGCCAGTTCGGGGCGCAAATCGACCCGGGCCAAGATATCCAACCCAAGCGCCAGCGCAGCCGGGTTGGGTTCGGGACGGGACAGCACCGCCTCCTTGAGCTGGCGGATATCCTGCCGGGCCGTCCGGCTCCCCATTGCCTGCAGGGCCATAAAGCGCTCGATGGTGGCTCTGAAATCGAGATCGAGCTGGCGGCGGAACTCGTCCAGCACTTGAGGCTTGATCCCGCGCCAGGTCTCTTCGGCTGCAAACCGCGGCGAGCTCGCTACGGTTACCAGTTGCTGTACCCTGCCCGGAGCCTGCAATGCCGCAGCTGTCGCAACCAAGCCGCCCAGCGACCAACCGAGCCAAGTCGCCTGCGCTGGGGCTTGCGCCAGTAGCATATCGGCCATCTCGTCGACATCGGCAGCCGGATGGTGGCGGCTATGGCCGTAACCCGGCAGATCCACCACATGCACCCGGTAATGCTGGGCAAGCACTGGCAAGACCTGCTGCCACACGGCTCCGTTCATACCCCAGCCATGAATGAGAAGTAGATCGGAACCTTGCCCTTCCGTTTGCCAGTGAAGCTGTGCTGTCATCTATATTTCCTGTATTTACGCCTCGGGATATCACGGATGGTATCGCTATTCACCCAATTCACCAACCTTCTCCGCCGCTACCATCGCTGCCAGCTTTGTCAGCAGCCCAGTGACGGCGGCCATCCCCTGTGGTGCAGCCATTGCCTTGCTCGCTTTCCGTGCCCGCCCTACTGCCACCATTGCGGCAACACCCTGCTGGCACACGCCAGCCACTGCGGCCAGTGCCTGGGCCGGGCCAATCCCTGGCAGCGCTTCTACCGTGCCGGCGAATACCACTTCCCGCTGCGCCAGCTGATCCACCAGCTCAAATTCCAGCGCAAGTTCTGGTTGGCCCAGCCACTGGGCGAACTGCTGGCAAGACAGATTGACGATCCGGCCCCACTACTGCTGCCCATCCCCTTGCATCCACTCCGCCGGCTGAGCCGGGGCTTCAACCAGAGCAGCCTCATCGCCCAGGCCGTGGCCCAGCAGACCGGCAGCCGGCTCGATACCCGGCTGCTCAGGCGCCAGCGCTACACCCCGCCCCAGCATCGACTCAGCAGAGCACAGCGCCAGCATAACCTCGATAGCGCGTTTCGCCTGACCAGCAGATGCTCCCTGCCGCCCCATGTCGCCCTCGTCGATGATGTCGTCACCACCGGCGCTACCGTTGCAGAGGCGGCGACCCTACTGCGCCAACACGGCGTCGCACGGATCGACATCTACTGCCTCAGCTATACCCCACCGTAAAATTGTGCAGAAAAATCACTGAGATCCGTACCGAAATCATAGTTGCAACGAATAATGGGTGATAGAAAGGGCAGCAAAGAGTAGAATAGAATTAATCTTACTAAATAAGTCAGGTATTACGTCGTGTCTATGATTACTATTTCTGAGAATGCTCAACAGCACTTCGGCAAACTTCTGGCCCAACAACCAGAAGGGACAAACATCCGTGTATTCGTGGTAAACCCAGGTACGCAAAATGCAGAGTGCGGCGTGTCCTACTGTCCACCGGAAGCTGTGGAAGCCAGTGACACCGAAATCAAATTCGACCTTTTCTCTGCTTTCGTCGATGAGCTGAGCCTACCGTTCCTTGAAGATGCCGAGATTGATTTTGTCACCGACAAAATGGGTTCGCAGCTAACACTTAAAGCACCGAATGCCAAAGTACGCAAAGTAGCTGATGACGCATCGCTGATGGAGCGTGTCGACTATGTGATCCAAACTCAGGTCAACCCACAGCTTGCAGGCCACGGTGGTCACGTATCACTGTCTGAAATCACCGAAGATGGGGTGGCGATCCTACAGTTCGGCGGTGGCTGCAATGGCTGCTCGATGGTTGACGTGACCTTGAAAGAAGGTATCGAAAAAGAGCTACTGGCCCAGTTCGCCGGCGAACTTACTGGCGTACGTGATGTGACTGAACACGCCCGTGGCGAGCACTCTTACTACTGATCCGCAGCCCAGCCAAACATCGCACATAAAAAAAGCGAGAGCCCGGAGGCTCTCGCTTTTTTTATCTCGAATCTGAAAAAATAGCGGTTCTATAAGTTGGTAAGAAGAACAGTTATGTTTTCAGGTTATTGACGTTTATTTATGATCTCACAACCGTAATCGTCACGTTGCGGCGGCCCCAGTTCCTTGCGGCTTTGACATCCTGTCCCATGTAGATATCAATCTTGTTGCGCCATCGCTTATTCATCTTGTCCAGCACCACATATTCACCCGGTAGGCCGGAGATCTTGACCACGGTGCCGCGCTTGAAGCCCTGTCCCAGCAGATCCCGGGAAACCGCAATCGCCTTCATGCCCGGTTTCAGCCGATCCCCCCAGGCTGCTATCGTGGGGTTGGAATTAGTCTGGGCCCGAACTGAGTTGTAGGCTGTTGCCGTGACCTTGTATGACTTGCCCTGGACAGCGGCCATCGCCGGCGTGAGCCAGCTCATCGTCATCACGGCTAAAAAAAGTACTAGTACAGCTTTTTTCATTTATCCTCCAAGGTGGCGAAAAGATTATATTTTAACCACCCAGCCGCCACCTGGACAGCATTTTTTGTTGAATAAATGAGCAAAATAAGTCAAGTCATCCTAACTATCTGTTTGCATTAGCCACTTGCAGGAAAATATTTTTTTTCCATTGGTAAGCAAATATCAGTGCCAGGCCGACCCCGCGCATTGCCATAAACCCGATCATCGCCCCCCAGAGGGCATGATTGCCAAGGCCGGACAGCAGCCACCAAATAATGAAATAACAGCAGGTTGCGACAAACATACTATTACGCATCTCGCGCCCCCGCGTCGCGCCGATGAAGATGCCATCGAGCAAGAAGCACCACATGGCAACCAGAGGGACGGCGGCCAACCATGGCAGATACAGCGACGCCTCGTGCTGTACCGCCGGGATATCCGAAATCAAACCGATAATGCCACGTCCGAACACCGCAAACACTAAGGTCAGTACCAATGAGATCACCAGGCTCCAGAAAGTGGTTCCCACCAGGCTGCGTCCTAATTCATCACGGTTTCGGGCCCCAATCGCCTTACCGACCATTGCCTCCATGGCATAGGCAAACCCATCCATGGCATACGAAACCAGCATCAGGAAGCTCATCAGTACGGCATTGGCCGCCACCACATTATCGCCCAGCGTAGCCCCCTGGAAAGTCATGAAGGTGAAAGTCAACTGCAGACACAGGCTGCGCAGGAAGATATCCCGGTTGAGTTTGAGCAGCCTACCGATGCCCTGCCACACACACCCCAGCTTACTGCGCAGTACCGGCAGCGCATGAGCTCGCCACTGACGGGAAACAAACCACAATCCCAAGATCAGCCCACTGTACTCCGCCAGTACCGATGCCGCTGCCGCCCCCTGGACCTTCCAGCCAAAGCCAAGGACAAACAGCACATCCAGACCGATATTAACCAGATTGGTCACGATCAGCAGCCACATCGGCAGCTTGGCATTCTGGGTACCGAGCAGCCAGCCCATGATAACAAAATTGGCCAGTGCCGCCGGTGCACCCCAGATCCGAATAGAGAAATATTGCTCGGCATAGGTTTTCACTTCACTGCTGGCTGAGCTGAAGTGAAAAATCAGCTCGGCAACAGGCTGGTGGAACACCATCAGCACCAAGGCCATCAACCAGGCCAGGGCCATACCTTGAATGAAGACTGTCGCCTGCGCCTCGCGATCCGATGCCCCGTAAGCTTGGGCGCTGAGCCCGGTAGTTGCCATCCGCAAGAAGCCCAGCAGCCAGAACGTCACGTTGATCATGGTCCCGCCGACAGCGACCCCGCCAAGGTACCAAGCATGCTCAAGGTGCCCGATCACTGCCGCATCAACCAGCCCCAGCAGGGGAACCGTAATATTCGACAACACCATCGGCAGAGCCAGGGCATACACCTGACGGTGCAATGTTCTATCTCGCAACGCTTGCAGCACAACAACCTCAACTTTCGAAAGCCAGCCCGTGATTATCTGGTGTTGAGCGCCAAATAAAAAGCCCCCATGGACAAAATCCACAGGGGCCATTCCCAGTCTGCAGGATTGGGAATATTCGGTTCAGCGGCCCGATCCAATCTTCGGGCGTTGCTAAAGCCGATCATAGCACCAAAACCTGCAAACGCTAAACGGCACGTACTAAATCAGCAGGGCCGCCAGCCAATGATCGGCCAGCAACACCACAAACAGTGCCAGCAAATGCCAGATCGAATACTTGAAGGTTGCCCATGCATGGCCGGGCTCATCGGCAAACTTGAGCTTCACGGCATAGCCGATGAAACCAAGATTGAGCGCGCTGCTTCCTATCAGGTATAGCCAGCCGCTCATCCCGGTTAGCCAAGGTAGTAACCCGACCAAGGCCAGCATCAAGGTGTAAAGAAGCACCATGGTCTTGGTATAGCCTATACCGTGGGTGACTGGCAGCATCGGGATCCCCGCCTTGGCATAATCATCCCGGCGGTGGATAGCCAGAGCCCAGAAATGGGGAGGAGTCCAGGTGAAAACCAGCATCACCAGCAATAATGCGTGGGAGTGCAGCTCACCGGTAACGGCGGTCCACCCGAGCAAGGGCGGGGCGGCGCCAGCCAGGCCGCCGATCACAATGTTCTGCGGCGTGGCATGCTTCAGCCAGATGGTATAGACCACGGCATAGCCGATCAGGCTGGCAAACGTCAGCCAGGCGGTCAAGGCATTGAGCTGCCACAGTACCACAAACCCGGCGACCATCAACACACAGGCAAAAGCCACCGCCTTGTGCGTTTCGACCCTCCCCTTCGCCAGCGGACGATGGTAAGTCCTCGCCATCTTGGCATCAAAACGGCGATCCAGCACATGATTGAAGGCCGCGGCGGCGGCCGACTGCAGGCCGATCCCCACCAGCCCGAACACCACCGCCTTAAGTGGCGGGATCCCCGGCACGGCCAAGCACATCCCGACCAATGCTGTCAGCAACAGCATGGCAACCACTTTGGGCTTGGTCATGGTCAGGTAGTCCTGCCACACCCTTACCGATGACAGGGGCTTATAGCCCCCCTTTGCTACAACCTGACTCTTTGCCATGCTCAGGCCCTCCTTTGGCTATGCCACATATCTATCCATTTCCCGTCCGGGCTGCCGGTTGCAACCCGACAACCGCATCCGGTATACCTGCAGGTTCAGCGCCACCAGCGACAGCAGCAACAAGACACCGGTCACGTTGTGCGCCACGGCGATCGACAGCGGCAAACTGGCCACAATATTGGTAATACCAAGGCCGATTTGCCCTGCCAGCACCAGCAGCATCACCGCCGCCCCCCTCCTCAGCGCCCGTTGCCGCCACAGCAAACAGGCAAGTGCAAGCAGTGTCAGCGCTGTGACCATGGCACCGATCCTGTGGGTCACATGGATAGTAACCCGCTGCTGGTAGTCGAGCACCCCGTATTGGTAGGTCTCATGCTCAGGCTGGATCAAGGCGAAAGCCGATGTATCGAACCCCTGCCGCCAATCCACTTCGCACAGCGGCAGCTGGGTACAGACCACCGCTGCGTAGTTGGCCGCCGTCCAGCCGCCAAGCGCGATTTGCCCGATGACGACCAGCAATCCAAATAGTGCAAATGCCCGCAGCCCGCTGCTGGCAGCCACCGGAGCAGGAGGGAATGATATGGTGCCAAGCCGCAACCAGAGCAGGAAAAGTAAGGAGGCGGTGGTAAAGCCGCCCAGCAAATGTCCCATCACGACAACGGGCATCAAATCCATGGTGACGGTCCACATCCCGAGCAGGGCCTGGAAAATCACGGTCGCCAGCAGTAAGGCAGGAAGGGCTCTGGGTCGAGCCGGCTTGCGCCACGCGAAGATATTAAGCGCCAAAATCATCAGGCCCAGGGTACCGGCAACATAGCGGTGTAGCATTTCGTTCCATGCCTTATCTGCTTCCAACGGGGCATCAGGAAAGCGGGAAGCCGCCAGCGCCTGCTGGGCTTCCCCCTTCGGCACCCCAGCGAACCCATAACAGCCAGGCCAGTCCGGACAGCCCAGACCGGCTTCGGTGAGGCGGGTGTAAGCACCAAGCGCAATGACGCACAGTGACAAAGCGAAGGTCACGGCTACCCAGGTGCGGTAGTTATCTTGTTTCATCCTATGCTCTCCTTAGCCTATTTTGGAAATCTTCAGCAGCCGCTTGAGATCCCTTAACACATCCTTACCCTGTGCCAATACCGCCACCTGTCCCTTCACCAAGGGATAAGCCATCATCACATTGCCGAGCGGATCGGCGATATAAATAGCCTTAGCACCGTATTCCAGCGTCTTTAGCTGGCTGACCACATTCTCAGGCACCTGGCGCTGCTCGATGCCAGCCAGCTGCTTTTTAACATCCGCAGGCTGCTCGTCAAGCGTATCGCCGTCTATCAGCAGAACACTGCTCAGCCTGTCATGCTCCGCCCCCACGGCCTGCGGGACCTGTCGCAGGTTAAACAGTGCTCCTAGGCACAACTCATCACACTCATCAGGCAACAGGTATATTAGCTGCCATTGATTACTCTCCCCCAACCACTCTGAGGCCATAGGCGAATCCAGCAGCTCACCACGGTTAGTGACTCCGCCCTGGTACCAGTTGAGATCCAACACCAGCTTGGCCAGGATCACCGGCAGCGCAAAGGCAGCCAGCAGTAACAGCAACGTTCCTTGTTTCTTCATGATTTGCTCCTTCTCAGCCACCAAAAAGCGAGGCCGGATACCGCCAGCGCCATCAAAAACCATTGCAGCGCATAGGCATAGTGTTTCTGCGGCCCCATGACCACCGGGATCCAGGTTTGATTGAGTGCCAACGGGCTATCGGGATCAATCTGCAATACCCAGGAAGGCAGGGCTAATTCCATGTGGTCGGCCAAATCAGTCATGCTGATGTTCTGTACCCTCAGCGGATATCCCTGCCCCATCACCTCCGGAGCCAACTCCAGCAATGCCGAGGGCGGCGCAATAATACCGCTCACCAACACCTCACCATGATGCTCCGGCAACACAGGAATTTGCTCCCGGTAGGCCGGTGCTGCAATCCATCCCAAGTTCACCAACACCCAACCGTCATCAACAGCAAAGGGATACAGTACGTGGTAGCCCGGGCGGCCCTGATAAAGTTGGTTATCCAGCAATACCGCCTTGCTGTGATCAAATTTGCCACGCAGGGTCAGGCTGTACCAACGGGGGTCTGAGGGTAGGCTGGCCAGACTGTAGTACGTCTGCTCGCTGCGGAATTTCAGCGCATGGCCGAGGCGTTCTTTTTCCTGGGCGCGGGTCATTTGCCAAAAACCCAACTTGACCAATGTCGCCAGTACCGCCACAGTAAAAAGAATAAAACCTATCCGACGCATGATTCACCCAGTCCTGACCGGAGACCTCTATGTTGCTGAAAGCCTTGATTGTTTGCCTGTTGATCTTTATCGTGCTGAATCTGTTCCGTGCCTTGCCCGTGATGCTCAAAGGCAAGCAGGACCAGCCAATGTCCCGCCACCTAGGGCGTCGAGTATTATTCTCCGTATTTCTGTTTGCCCTGCTGTTGATCGCGCTGGCCAGCGGCTACATCACCCCCAATCCTAGGCCATACTAGAGGCCGCCTCTAGCCTTACAGAATGTAAACGAACACAAACAGCCCGAGCCACACCACGTCAACAAAGTGCCAATACCAAGCCCCGGCCTGGAAGGCAAAGTGCTTCTCGGGGGTAAAATGGCCACGCAATACGCGCAGCCAGACAATGAACAGAATAATTGTTCCAAGGGTGACATGCAGGCCGTGGAACCCGGTCAGCATAAAGAAGGTATTGCCGTAGATCCCCGCATCCAGAGTCAGTCCCATATCCTGGTAGGCATGGACATACTCCACCCCTTGCAAGTAAATAAACAGCGAGCCCAGCAGCACAGTTAATAACAAGAAGAGTTTGAGCTTGGGCCGGTTATCTTGCTCCAGAGCGGTATGGGCAATATGGACCGTGATCGATGACGCCAGCAGGATCAATGTGTTGTAAAGCGGCAGGCCAATCGGCCCCATCGCGCTGGTTTCCGCCCCGCCCGGTGTCATCACCAAGGGCCACTGGGCGACAAAATCCGGCCACAGCACCTCATGGGTCATGGCATTGTTTCCTGCCCCACCGAGCCAAGGCACAGCTATCATCCGGGCATAGAACAACGCCCCGAAGAAGGCGGCGAAGAACATTACCTCGGAGAAGATGAACCAGCTCATTCCCTGGCGAAACGAGCGATCCATTTGACGGCTATATAATCCGGCCATCGACTCGCTAATGACATCCCGAAACCAGCCGACCAACATGATCAGCAACAAACCGACCCCGGACAGTAAAATCCACGGCCCCTGACCACCAAAGAGATCCCCGACCGTTGCCCCCGCCCCCATGGCGATAAGAAACAAGGCTATCGCACCGACTATCGGCCAGCCACTGGCCTCGGGCACATAGTAATTCTCGTGCGCAGGAGTCACCGATTGATCATGTTCAGAATAAGGATTCGCCATCATTCAACCTCATTGCGTTTGAGCCGGCGCATCCGGCTGGGCGTTGTAAAGGGTGTAGGCCAGGGTCAAAGTATTGATGTCCTCTGGCAGCTCCGGGTCGACATAGAAAATCAGAGGCAAACTGGCTGTTTCGCCCGCTGCCAGCGGCTGGCGGTTGAAACAGAAACATTCGATTTTATTGAGGTAACGGGCTCCCTGGCCCGGGCTGACCGAAGGGACGGCCTGACCAACTGTCTCTTGCCCGGTCAAGTTCTTGGCCTTATAGGTAATGGTGTGGGTCTGGCCCGGATAAACCACCAGTGTCTTGACCTCCGGCTCGAACGTCCATTGCACACCAGGGTTGATGTACGAGACAAACTCCACCGTGACCTCGCGGCTGGTATCCACCCGCTCGCTGGCCGCCGCCTGGGTATCCGACGTTTTGCCGTTGATACCGGTGATATCGCAGAACACGTCGTACAGGGGCACCAGGGCAAACGCGAAGCCGAACATCGCCACCGCCATCAGGGTCAGTGACCAGATAGAGCGCTGCTTTTTCTTTGCAGGCGCCATGTTCTTCGCCGACGCCATGCCATCCTGTAAATCAGGCTGCTTGTCTGGCGCTTGATCAAACTGGGGCTTATCCATCGCCATCCTCCCGTTAATCCACTTTAGGTGGGGTCGAGAACGTATGGTGAGGAGCGGGTGAGGCTACCGTCCACTCCAACCCTTCCGCACCATCCCACGGTTTGGCGGCTGCTTGCTCGCCGCCGCGAACACACTTCACTACCACCGCAAGGAAAATAAGCTGGGACAACCCGAACAGGAACCCGCCGATACTGACCACCGCATTGATGTCGGCGAACTGCAACGCATAATCAGGGATCCGGCGCGGCATCCCCGCAAGGCCAAGGAAGTGCATCGGGAAGAACAGGATGTTGACCGAAATGATCGAGCACCAGAAATGCCACTTAGCCAGCTTCTCGTCGAACATATGGCCGGTCCATTTCGGCAGCCAGTAATAGGCCGCCGCCATGATCGAGAATATCGCCCCGGACACCAGGACATAGTGGAAGTGGGCCACCACAAAGTAAGTATCATGGTACTGGAAGTCCGCCGGTGTGATTGCCAGCATCAGCCCGGAGAAACCACCGATGGTAAACAGCACGATAAAGGCAATGGCGAACAGCATCGGCACTTCGAACGTCAGCGAGCCGCGCCACATGGTCGCCACCCAGTTGAACACCTTGACCCCGGTCGGCACCGAGATCAGCATGGTGCAGTACATAAAGAACAGCTCGGCAGCTACCGGCATCCCGGTGGTGAACATATGGTGGGCCCAGACCAGGAAGCTCAAGCCAGCAATCGACGCGGTGGCATACACCATTGAGCTGTAACCGAACAGCCGCTTGCGCGAAAATGCTGGAATGATCGCCGAAATAATACCGAAACTCGGCAAAATCATGATGTACACTTCCGGATGACCGAAGAACCAGAAGATATGCTGGAACATCACCGGATCGCCCCCCCCAGCCGCATCAAAAAAGCTGGTGCCAAAATACTTATCGGTCAGCACCATGGTCACCGCCCCGGCCAGTACCGGCATCACGGCAATCAGCAGAAACGCAGTGATCAGCCAGGTCCAAACAAACAGCGGCATCTTCATGTAGGTCATACCCGGTGCGCGCATATTGACGATGGTGACGATGACATTGATCGCCCCCATAATCGAGCTGATCCCCATGATATGGATCGCGAAGACAAACAAGCCGGTGCTTTCCGGGCTATAGGTCGTCGATAGCGGAGCATAGAAGGTCCAGCCAAAGTTAGGGCCACCGCCTTCCATGAACAATGAAGCCAGCAGCATGGCAAAAGCGAAAGGCAGGATCCAGAAGCTCCAGTTGTTCATCCGCGGCAATGCCATATCCGGAGCACCTATCATCAGCGGCACCATCCAGTTGGCCAGGCCGGTAAAGGCAGGCATGACCGCGCCGAAGACCATGATAAGGCCATGGACAGTGGTCATTTGGTTAAAGAAGTTCGGGTCGACCAGCTGCAGCCCGGGCTGGAACAGCTCGGCCCGGATCACCATTGCCATCGCACCACCAATCAGGAACATGGCAAAGCTGAACATCAGGTACAGCGAGCCGATGTCCTTGTGGTTGGTAGTAAACAGCCAGCGTTTGAGACCGGTCTGGTGGTGCTCGTGATGTTCATGCTGCTCGGTCTGGGTTTCCTCGACCTCGGTCTGCTCACGCAACATATCCGTCATCGTCACTCTCTCCCTTATAGATCCTGACCGTCCATCACAGCCTGCACTTCGGCAGCCTGCACGGTGTCTCCGGTATTGTTATCCCAGGCGTTGCGCTCATAGGTGATCACTGCCGCCAACTCCTTGAGGCTCAGCTGCGGGCCAAAGGCCTGCATTGCCGTTCCCTGCTTGCCATGGACCACAATGCTGATGTGTTCGAGCTTGGCACTGGGGTCAACCGATAACCCTTGGCCTGCCAATCCCGGAAAGGCCCCAGGGATCCCCTGGCCATTCGCCTGGTGGCACATAGCACAGCGGGTGTTATAAACCTGCTCGCCCAGCGTCATCAACTCATCCATATCCATCTGCATCGCCAGCAACCGCTGCTCTTCTTCACGGGCCTGCTGCTGGGCAACCTTGGTGGTTTGCAGCCACTCCTCGTATTCCGCCTGCGGCTTGGCAATCACCACCACCGGCATAAAGCCATGATCTTTGCCGCATAGTTCGGCACACTGGCCGCGGTAGATCCCCGGCTCATCAATCCGGGTCCAGGCTTCGTTGATAAACCCAGGGTTGGCATCTTTCTTCACCGCGAAATCCGGCACCCACCAAGAGTGGATGACATCTTGTGAAGTGATCAAAAAGCGCACTTTCTTGCCGACGGGCAGTACCAGCGGGCGATCCACTTCCAGCAAGTAGTTACTGCGTTTTTCACGTTCGTTGGCAATTTGGGCTGGACTGGTCGCCAGCAGGGAGAAGAACTCAACTTCTTCGCCGAAATAGCTGTAGTGCCACTTCCATTGCGAGCCGGTAACCTGGATAGTCATGTCGGCCTGGGTCGTGTCCTCCATCGCCAGCAGGGTCTTAGTAGCAGGCACAGCCATGATGATAAGGATAACGAACGGGATCACCGTCCAGAGGATTTCTACTTTGGTGCTCTCGTGGAAGGAGGCGGCAACGGCCCCTTTTGACTTGCGGTGGTGGATAATAGACCAGAACATCACCCCGAAAACCACCAGACCGATCGCTACACAGATGTAGAAAATCGTCATGTGGAGATCAAACACCCGCTGGCTGACCTCGGTCACTCCCTGAGTCATGTTCAGTGGCATGGGTTGGACTTCTGCCTGTGCTGGCACAGCCAGCCAAACAAACAGACAGCACATCAGATGGCGAATCATCACCCGGCTCCCTCCTATCCTTTTCCTATCAAATACCCCCGTGATCACAAATTAGTTCATGGGGACAGCGCAAAATGATTAGAGTCTTCCCTGCAGACGCTGCGGATGAATTGCCATTCGCAGTTACACGGTTAACAGTTTGTTTACATTTTAACTTAGGACAGGATCGAGAGATTACGCAAAAAAATAGCAAGGAAAAGTAGAGAAAAAATCCAACCTGGCATATTGCATGCTTGATCCAAATAGAAGGTGCGTAGCAGCAAACCTATGCCAGCTCTGAGATTTACAGATAAATATGCAGCAAAACTGGCAGCAAACGGAATTTCAACCCAGGGATACGGGCTAGCCAGCGTTGCCAACTTCGCCATCGTGCGCAAGTGCTGTCCATCGGGCTGTAACGACCCACAGCAGTTGCCCATGGCAACCACTGCAATATCTTGCGCTGCGGGTCGCGCAAGGCGTGACCAAGAGGCTTTCCGACGCCCATGTTGCTGGCCAGCGACGACTGGCACAAGTCACCGGCCACCACCAAGCAAAGCTCAAAGCGACCAAAATGACAGGCCAGTGACTGGACAACCTGAGCCAGCTCAGACTCACTTGAGGCCAGCAACGCCTCGTCACACAGCACCATAACCGGTGCACCAGACATCGATGGCAAGGCCTGCAGCCAAGACAAATCCGAGATTGAGCCAGGTAGCATCCGATAGCGTTCGCTACGGTGAAACAGCCGTTGGCGCCACAGCAGGTTTTCACCCACATCAACATCAAACCAGCGACAGCGACCATTATCTACCCGGTAAAAGCGGGTATCGAGCCCACTGCCAAGGTTAATGATCCTGCCATCGGGATGGCGGCGCAGAAACTGTTGGATTTGGCGGTCACAAATAAGTGCCAGACTGACGTGCAGCAATTGCTGCTGGGGGACATTGCCTTTGAGGCATTCGGGCTTGAGGCTGCATTGGCTGCAAGCAGCAGCGGCAACGGGATCATAAATCAAGCGATCATCAGCTAGGCTTTCACGGCTTCGGAGCCACAGCGGCTGGAGCAGATCGGCGGGAATATCATGGCGGACGGACTCAGTCATTATCATCTCCTTGCAATAATGAGATGATAATGACTATCATTAGCACTTGTAAAGTAGTAATGGCTGTTTATTATACGGTGAGGTTACATCCAGTCGGTGTTGCGGATCACCCCGACGGCGATACCTTCAATCGACAGATGCTGGGTGTTGAGGTCGACCACGATAGGCGCAAACTCCTCATTCTCGGCATGCAGCAGAACCTGTGCCCCCTTGCGCTCGAGACGCTTTACTGTCACATCGTCTTCAACCCGGGCCACTACAACCTGGCCGTTGCGGACATCCTGGGTTTTGTGCACCGCGAGTAAATCGCCGTCCATGATCCCGATATCCTTCATACTCATCCCGTTGACTCGCAGCAGAAAATCGGCACGGGGCTTGAACAGCGACGGATCCACCTCGTAATGAGTTTCAACGTGCTCCTGGGCCAGAATCGGCTCACCGGCAGCAACCTGGCCAATCAGTGGCAGGCCGCTTTCTTGTTCATCGTTGCTACCAAGCAGGCGGATCCCGCGCGAAGCGCCAGGAATAATTTCAATCACTTCTTTACGGGCCAATGCCTTTAGGTGCTCTTCGGCTGCATTGGCAGAGCGGAAGCCGAGTTCACGGGCTATTTCAGCACGTGTTGGCGGCATTCCAGTATCTTCAATTTTTGCTTTGATCAAATCAAAGACTTCTTGTTGGCGCGGCGTTAACGGCTTCATCACTCACCCTGTCTTTTTATACAGTTCACTGTGAGTATATCCAGTGTTATCTCGCTTGAAAAGGTTATTGTTTAGGAAAACAACAATTATGGCGTAAATTCACCAGCACGGCCTCCTCCCTCCCGGCAGGTGTTGATCTTCCCCCTGCAGAGCAGCCGAAGCCAGTATGCAAATCAATAAAAATGTCATATAACCGCAAGTCTGTGCTATTTCGCTGCTTATATACGAACTTTTTCTGCTATCCTTGCCACGCATTAAGAATTCGAGGCTAGTAAAAGATATGTCAAGTTGGCAGAAAATCTACCAAAAAATACTGGATTTGCCGCTTTCTCTGCTGGTTAAAACCCACTCTATTCCATCCGATCCGGTCGCGGATCTGGATTTGGATCTGGAACGCCCGATTGTTTACATCCTGCCGTTCCGCTCAAACACCGATTTGATGACACTGCGCAGCAGCACCCAGAGGCTGGGATTGCCTGATCCTCTGTCGCCGCTAGAGCTCAACGGACAGCAGTTTGTCCGCTATGTCTACATTTCCGACGGGCCCAGTGTCTTCGGCGATAAGACCGAGCTGCCGCAGGAATCGATTGATCTGTTCACTGCCCTGCTTGAACACCACAAGCAAGACAGTGAACTGGATATCCAAGTTGTGCCGGCGTCGATCCTCTGGGGCCGCAAACCCGGCAAGGAAGAAAACCACCGGCCAGTACTGCGTCCGCTCAATGGCCCGGAGAAGTTTTTCACCATCCTAGGCCATGGCCGCGACTGTATGGTCCGCCTGAGCCCGGCAGTATCCCTGCGCTACATGGCCGATCACCACGGTACTGACGATTCAATTGCCAACAAACTGGCAAGGGTGGCGCGTATCCACTTCTCGCGCCAGCAGCTGGCCGCATCCGGCCCGAAACTGCCGGACCGCCAGGTGCTGTTCAACCGCCTGCTTAACTCCAAGGCCATTGAAAAAGTGGTGGCAGAAGAAGCCGCAAGCCGCGATGTGCCGATCGAGAAGGTACGCAAAGAAGCCGTCGATATGATGGAAGAAATTGCCGCTGATTTCTCCTACTCACTGATCAAGCGGGGCGACCGATTCCTCGGCTGGCTGTGGAACAAGCTCTACCAGGGACTGAATATCCACAACGCCAAGCAGGTGCGTAAACTGGCCCAAGACGGCCACGAGATTGTCTATGTGCCGTGTCATCGTAGCCACATGGACTACCTGCTGCTGTCATACGTGCTGTATCAGGAGGGCTTGGTACCACCGCACATTGCAGCGGGCATCAACCTGAACTTCTTCCCGGCCGGCCCTATCTTCCGCCGTGGCGGCGCGTTCTTTATCCGCCGCAGCTTCAAGGGCAACCGCCTGTACTCCACCGTATTCCGTGAATACCTGGCCGAGCTATTTGCTAAAGGCTATTCGGTGGAATACTTCAGTGAAGGCGGCCGCTCCCGTACTGGCCGTTTGCTACCGGCCAAAACCGGTATGCTGTCGATGACCATTCAGGCGATGCTGCGCGGCCTCAACCGCCCGGTGACCCTGGTACCGGTTTACATTGGTTACGAGCACGTGATGGAAGTGGCGACCTACGCCAAAGAGCTGCGCGGCAAGCGCAAGGAGAAGGAAAATGTCGGCCAGGTGATCCGTACCCTGCGCAAACTGCGCAACCTCGGCCAGGGCTATGTCAACTTCGGCGAACCTATCCCGCTCAACCACTATCTCAACGAGCATGTTCCTGAGTGGCACAAGGATATCGATCCTATCGAGCCACAGCGTCCGCAATGGCTGAACCCGGTCGTTAACGACCTGGCGGTGAAGATGATGACCCACATCAACGACGCGGCGGCCACTAATGCCCTGACGCTGTGTGGAGTTGCCCTGCTTGCCGCTCGCCAGCGTGCGTTGAGCCGTGAAGATCTGGAGCAGCAAATCGACTGCTACCTGCAGCTATTGCGCAATGTACCTTACTCACAGCAGTTCACCGTGCCGGACGAAGATGCCAAGGCAATGGTCAAACATGCCATCGATATGGACAAGTTCGTGGTCGAGCGTGACAGTCTGGGGGAAATGGTGTCACTGAATCGCCAGCAGGCGATCCTGATGACTTACTACCGCAACAACATCATTCACCTGTTCGCGATGCCATCGCTGATCGCCAATATCGTCATCCACCACCAGGAGCTGGCCGTGGGCGAGATTGTCGAGCAGGTCCGCCGCCTGTATCCATTCCTGCAGGCCGAGCTGTTCCTGCGCTATAACAAGGACGAACTGGACTCGGTGATCGAAGCCCAGGTCGACGAGCTGGTTCGCCAGCGCCTGGTATTGCGCGACGGTGACCAAATCACCCTCAACAGCGCTCGTATCGGCCCGCTTCACCTGCTGGCCCGCACCATCTCGGAAACCTTGCAGCGTTATGCGATTGCCCTGACCCTGCTCAACTCCGAGCCGCAGCTGATGAAGAGCGATCTCGAGCAGCAGAGCCAGATGATGGCCCAGCGCCTGAGCCGTCTGCACGGTATCAATGCGCCAGAGTTCTTCGACAAGGGTGTGTTTGCCACGCTGGTGAAAACCCTGCGCAGCGAAGGCTACCTCAACGAGGAATGCCACGCGGTATCACAACCGGTCGAGCAGCTGGCCGAGCAATTGGCAGCCCTGGTATCGCCGGAAGTGAAGCTGACTATCCAAGCGGTGATGAACCGCGAAGACCGTGGCGACGAGAGCGAAACCGGCGCCTAACCGCGCAATTCACCTCACCCAAAGGGCTGCCGAACGGCGGCCCTTTTTGATCCCTGCCTAATGCCTTGCCCCACCGTACTGCTTTTCGTGCTTTTGACTAGCCATAGCCCCAAAGCTCTGTACCGCTTTGGGGGATGGCTGGCGGACACAAAAAAAGCGCCATAAACGGCGCTTTTCGATAGTGGGAACGGCGGACTATTTAGGCCAGATATGTACTGACCACAATGCCGATACAGATCAGCATGCCAACATAATTGTTGTTCAGGAACGCCTTGAAACACGGCTCGCGCTCGCGGCCGCGGATCAGCATTTGCTGGTACACAAACAGCGACGAGGCCAGCAGCAAGCACCAGTAATAGACCTGCGACATGTCTTCCATCGCGCCAACCGCAATCAACAGCACCAAGGTACCCAACTGCAACAAACCGATGATCATCTTATCTAACCGGCCAAACAAGATAGCGGTAGACTTAATACCGACCTTGACGTCATCATCGCGATCGACCATGGCATACTGGGTATCATAGGCGATAGTCCACAGGATATTGGCGACAAACAGCAGCCATGCCACCGCCGGCAGTTCGCCGGCCTGGGCCGCATACGCCATCGGGATCGACCAGCCAAACGCCATCCCCAGTACCAGCTGAGGCAAATGGGTATAGCGCTTCATAAACGGATAAGCCGCGGCCAATACCACCGCCACCACCGACAACATGATGGTCAGAGTGTTCATGGTCAGCACCAGCAAAAAAGACACCAGTACCAACAACCCAAACAAGGCCAGCGCCTCGCGCTCAGAGACCTTGCCCGACGGCATCGGCCGCTGGGCGGTACGTTTGACATGACCGTCGAAGTTGCGGTCGGCAAAATCGTTGATAACACACCCGGCCGCTCGCATAAAAATCACCCCAAGCACGAAGACCAACATCACATGGGGGTTCGGCATACCTTCTGCGGCCAGAAACAACGCCCATAGCGTTGGCCACAACAGCAGCAGGCTACCAATAGGACGATCGAAGCGCGCTAGCTGCCAAAACGCTTTCACCTTGGTCATTTCCAACTTAGGGACTCCTTATATATAGGTGCTTCCTGCAAAAACAGCTCGGCCACCAGCAGCGGTTTGTCATTAAGCCACAACCGCGAACGACGGGCCCATACGGGCCTATCCTCACTGCCGACATTAGCGACCACCAGCGCATCACGGCGCGCGCTGCGGTCGGTAAAGACGCGAAAGCCGAGCGGCATCTCCCCCAGTTGTGCCAAGTCCTGCTCCTGACCTGTCAGGGTAGTCAGTGGGATCAGGGTTCTGGCATAGACCCATGGCACCCCGTCCCCTTTGAGTACCACTTTGCGCAGTAGGCAATCCACATCACCGATCAGGGCGCGTTCATCCCCGGTCAAGCACTCGCGGCTGAGCTGGGTCTGCTCCTCCAACGACACGGTAAAAGCCTGGCAATGGCGCTCAAAACGACGCGACAAGGAATCCAGCTCTAACAACCAATGCCCAAATTCTGTCCCTTCAATGACGGTCTCTTCCGGTGCCAACCACTGGGCACTATCTAGCAAGGGCTTGTACAACTGTTTGAATTTCGACATCTTTCCAACAAAATCTCTACCCAATCGCCAGCTAGGGCTTGGTAGATCAAGGTTAATTTATTACCATGAAGAAACACTATTGTAGCAAGCTGTAACCAGTACGAATATCGTTACGATCGAAAGAAACTCATTTGCAGCCATAAAAACCAATAACTCTATGAGCATCATAATGAAATTGACTTTACCTGGATTACTTTTCCTGTTGGCAAGCTTACTGGTGCCAATATCTGCCCAGGCCAATGATGAGGCCCTAGCCACCCCACAATACACCTATTACACCTTGGCCCCAGACATTACGACCAATTATGTTACCCAAGGCAAGAAAATCGGCTACCTCCGCCTGCAGGTTGATCTGATGGTGGCCGACCCGTCACTGATCCCAGAAGTCGAGCACCATGCCCCGCTGATCCGCGACGCCATCATCAGTATTATCGGCCAGCAGTCCGAAGCCAGGGTCAAATCGCTGGCGGGCCGCGAGGAAATCCGCCAAGCTTGCCTGAATAAAGTCAACGAGTTACTGCTGATAGAAACCAACAAACGACTGCTGACCGAGCTGCTGTTTACCAAGTACCTCTACCAGTAAGTCGATAACACCCAGATACAACAAAGGCGCCCAAGGCGCCTTTGTTGTATCATCTCATCCACTTAGATCAAGCCGCACTCTCGTGGAAGGCGTGCCACGTGGCCATGTACTCGGCCACTTGCTGTTGCTGTTCCTGGTTGAGATACAGGCCCAGTTTACTGCGGCGCCACAATACGTCTTCTGCCTGCTGGGCAAATTCGTAACGCAGCAGATACTCCAATTCCTTGGCATAGAAACCGGCACCAAAGTGCTGCCCCATATCGGCTTCGCTCACGACACCGACAAAGAGATCTGTACTGCGGTTGCCGTAGTTGGTTGCCATCCGCTCGGCAGCCACAGCTTCCAACCACGGGAAGCGCTGTTGCAGATCCGCCGCCTGCTCTTGGGCATCATAGCCAGCTTCACCGCCCGGCAAGTAGGCCTCTGCCGTCCACGGCTGGGCCATCTGCGGGAAGAAGGGGGCCAGCTTGGCCATCGCGGTCTCGGCCAGTTTACGATAAGTCGTCAGCTTGCCGCCGAAAATCGACAGCAACGGCGCCTGATTGCCTTCCTGCTCCAGCTCCAGCGTATAGTCACGGGTGATAGCCTGCGGCGAGTCAGATTCATCATCACACAGTGGTCGCACACCACTGTAGGTCCATACCACATCGTCGCGCTTGAGCTTATTGACGAAGTGGTTGTTGTAAACATCCAACAGATAGCCGATTTCATTATCGTCAATCGCTACCTCGCGCGGATCCCCTTGGTACTCGACATCCGTGGTACCGATGATCGAGAAACGGTCCAGATACGGGATCACGAACACAATACGGTTATCTTCATTTTGCAGGATATACGCCTGCTCCTCACCGTGAACCCGCGGTACGACAATATGGGACCCCTTGATCAAGCGGATATTGCGTGGTGACGGCAGTGCAAGGCTGTTATCGTAGAATGCTTTTACCCATGGACCGGCGGCATTGACCAAGGCACGACAACGGCGATCAAACACCTCGCCGGTCAGGGTATTGCGCACCGTCACCCGCCACAGCCCACCTTCGCGCTCGGCGGCCTCGATCAAACAACGGTTGCGTACTTCGCCGCCACGCTGAGCCACTTCCATCGCATTGAGGATCACCAAACGCGCATCATCCACCCAGCAGTCGGAGTATTCAAATCCCTTGGTGATTTCCGGTACCAGCACCGATTCGGCACCGAATTTCAGGCCGCAGCTTGCCGGCAGTGTGGTGCGTTTGCCAAGATGATCATAGAGGAACAGTCCGGCGCGGATCATCCACGCCGGGCGCAAATGCGGCTGATGCGGCAAGCGAAAGCGCATCGGGCGGGCTATATGGGGGATTTTTTTCAGCAGCACTTCCCGCTCGGCCAGCGCTTCGCCGACCAAGCGGAACTCATAATGCTCGAGGTAACGCAGACCACCATGGATCAGTTTCGAACTGGCCGAGGAAGTTGCCGACGCGAAGTCCTGCGCTTCATACAGACCCACCTTCAGCCCTCGCCCCGCGGCATCCGCCGCGATACCGGCCCCGTTAATACCGCCACCGACGACAATCAGATCCAACACTTCATTATTTGCTGCCATTTCACCACCTCGCCTACCGACTTTCGCTTATGTTCTTTTTCGCGCATAAATGCTCGATATCGAGCACTATAGACAATAAATTGATTAAGATCATCATTTATACGCTCGAATGTTTAACGAAATATGATCACCATGGCATTTTTACGAAAAAAAAACGGGCTGCTTATTCAGCAGCCCGTTGAGGGAATTTCTATCAATTAAGCCTTCAGGTCTATGATATTAAAGCGCTATTAGATGATTTCTATATGGGTATCATACTCAGCCAAGCGCTTGGCCAGCTCTTCAGGCGGTGTCTGATCGGTAAACAACATATCAACCTGGCTAATATCGCCCAAGTTGACCATGGCATTACGGCCAAACTTGGTATGATCAACCCCCAGCATCACACACCGGCTGTTTTCAATGATCGCCTGCTTGACCCGGACTTCATGGTAGTCGAAATCGAGCAGCGAGCCATCGAGGTCAATCCCACTGATCCCCAAGATGCCAAAGTCAAGACGGAACTGGGAGATGAAATCCAGTGTCGCCTCGCCGACGATCCCCCCGTCGCGGTTGCGAACTTCGCCGCCTGCCAGAATCACCCGGAAGTCATCCTTGCCGGTCAAGATACTCGCTACATTGAGATTATTGGTCACGATGCGCAAATCGTTGTGGTTAAGCAGCGCACGGGCAACCGCTTCCGGTGTCGTACCGATATCTATAAATAGGGTTGCACCGTCGGGAATATGGGCAACCATCGCCTGGGCGATGTTATCTTTTTCGGCCAGCTGCATCACCTTTCGGGTGCTGTATGAGGTATTGACCGAGCTCGACGGAATGGTGGCCCCACCGTGGTGGCGGCGGATCTTGTTATCTTCCGCCAGCTCGTTGAGATCCCGCCGGATAGTCTGCGGGCTGACATTGAACCGCTCAACCAAGTCATCGGTGCTGACATAACCTTGGGTTTTGACGAGATCAATTATTTCCTGGTGACGTTTACTCTGCTTCACGACTGACGCGGCTCCCTTTCGCTGTGGCCTGGTACCCTAACAAGCACTCTTATGAAATCGATATCATTGAGGCAAGAATAGCTTGCAAAACAACAAGGCTCCGCCCAATGCGAAGCCTTGTCATATTACCTAGGGTCTAATCAAGATGCCAATGATGGCGCTCCCAATCATGCATTTTGTGCTTGCTGACCGGCTTCTTTCTCTCGGTGCAGACGGCTTTCGCCAATCAATGCCAATGTTAGGAAAAAGATGGATAAGCCACAGGATGCAGTCAGCACCATAAAGCCACCGTCCCAACCAAAGTGGTCAACGGTGTAACCCAAGATAGCGTTGGCCGCTACCGCACCGCCCAGATAGCCGAACAGACCAGTCAAACCAGCGGCCGTACCCGCTGCTTTCTTCGGTGCCAGTTCAAGCGCGTAAAGGCCGATCAGCATTACCGGACCGTAGATCAGGAAGCCGATCGCCACCAGCGCAGCCATATCAACTGTTGGGTTGCCGGCAGGGTTGAACCAGTAGACCAGTACCGCGATGGTCACCAGTGCCATGAACAGAATACCTGCCGGTGCCCGGCGGCCCTTGAAGAATTTATCTGACATCCAACCACACAGCAGGGTACCCGGGATCCCCGCCCACTCGTACAGGAAGTAGGCCCAAGACGACTTGTCGACGGTGAAATGCTTCACTTCGCTCAGGTAAACCGGTGCCCAGTCCAATACCCCATAGCGGATCAGGTAAACGAAGGCATTCGCCACCGCAATGAACCACAACAGCTTGTTGTTGAAGACATACTTGAAGAAGATTTCTTTCGCCGTCATCTCTTTTTCATGGGAGGCATCATAGGTATCCGGGTAATCATCCTTATGCTCTTCGATGGAAGGCAGGCCGCACGACTGCGGGGTATCACGCATTACCAACAAGGTGAAGGCAGCCACCAGCAATGCAAAGAACGCCGGCACATAGAACGCGGCTTTCCAGTCATCGTTGAAGGCCCACAAACCGAGCAGGAACATCGGGCCGATCAGACCACCACCGACGTTATGGGCAACGTTCCAGACCGATACGATTTCCCCCCTTTCCTTGCGCGACCACCAGTGCACCATGGTACGACCGCAAGCAGGCCAGCCCATACCCTGGAACCAGCCGTTGAGGAACAGCAGGATAAACATTGCGGCAATACTGCCCGTTGCCCACGGCATAAAGCCAAAACACAGCATCACGATAGCCGACATGCTCAGACCGGCCGCGAGGAAATAGCGCGGGTTAGAGCGGTCAGAGACGCTGCCCATCAGGAATTTAGACAGGCCGTAGGCGATAGAGACGGCGGCCAGGGCAACACCCAGATCTCCGCGGCTATAGCCGTATTCTTCGATAAGGTAAGGCATCGCCAGGCTGAAATTTTTTCGAACAAGGTAGTAGCCAGCATAGCCAATGAAAATACCGGCAAACAGCTGCCAGCGCAGGCGCTGATAAGCGGAATCAACCTGGCCATCGGGCAGACGCTCCCGATGCATAGCCGGTTTAAAAATACCAAACATAGAATGTTCCTTTTTATAGTGTTTTTGCGATGGTATGGGTACAAACGAGTACAAGACGAGCGAAAGTAATCAATAACGCTCAATGTATGCAAATTATTGCTCTAATGAAGGTAAGAAAATGTGAATAGTGTCAAATAGGTAGATTTAATCGCTGGCTCAGAGGTGAAAAACGGGAGATTTTAACGGAACTACGAGCGAGTTTGACATATCAACAAAAAAGGTGAACATCCGCAGCCGGATATTCACCTGTTTTAGTGGCAACACTGGGCCTAGCGACGAAGTTTTGCGTCCGCCCAGCCAAGAGCGCAGCCGCTGAGCAAGCCGAATAGATGAGCCATATTGGCCACCGACATACCCAGGATATCGGCAAAGCCCAGTACCAGCCAAACCAGCATAAAGACCACGTAAGGCTTGGGGATCGACAGGCCACGCTGCGGGGCCAACCAGCCCATCCACCAGATGTAGCCCAGTAGCGCATACACCACGCCAGACAAACCACCGAAGTTCGGGCCGTGGAACCAGAACTGGGCAAAACCCGATACCAGTGCCGATATCAGAAACACCTGAAGTAGCTTGGCGCTACCGCTGCGCCGCTCCAACTGACCGCCGAGGATCCACCACCACAAGCAATTGAAAATCACATGTAGGGTTGAGAAATGAATGAGGGCATGGGAGAAAAAGCGCCATAGCTGCCATTCATCGCCATCCATCAACGGAAAATGCATCAAGGTGAAGACCGGTTGCTGCATCCCGAGCAGCCACAGCAGGTAAATCCCCACAGACGCGGCCATCACCAACAAGGTAAAAGGTCCCGCCTGAGCACGGATCAAACCGAGCAAGCTGGGGCTGCGGTAGTAAAATTTGGCCGTGCGGCTTTCGGCAACATCCCACGATGCCGCCTGGTATTTGCGATCATAAGGATTGGCAAGAAACTGGTTGAGCTCAGCTTCTGCCTCCACCAAGTGCTGCCCGTCATCCAGCCAGAGAGCGAACAGCCCTTCCGGCTCGGGGGCCATCACCAGCGAAATGCCTCGTGAGGCCATATAATCAATAAAAGCCTGGGCCTGGCGGGGGTTGTCCAATCCAGCTAAGCGGTGCATATCAGTCTCCACAGTGAGGGGCTCTCGGCATCATCAGGTTATCAGGCCGAGCGATACCTGCCCCGCTCCATCATCGCCTGCCGCTCAGGCCATCTGGATACACGGGTATGCGCTGCGCTTCCAGGCTTCAAATCCCCCATCGAGGCTGTAGACACAGTCATAACCCTGATGGATAAGATATTGAGCTGCGCCTTGGCTGCTGATGCCGTGGTAGCACATCACTATCACAGGTTGCTCGAAATCAACCTCATCCATAAACGCCACCATTGTATCATTAGTTAAGTGGAAGGCGCCTTCCGGATGGCTCAAGGTATAAGACTGGGGATCACGGATATCAACCAGTACCGCTTCGCTACCATCCTGGGTGAGCATGGTATAAGCCTGCTCGGCAGAAATATGTTCAAACTGATCCATAAATTACGCTGACTCTTGTTGGTAATGATCAACAGGCAGGATCATCCCGCCTGATAAAAATGTGACGATCGTCCGTTTTGGCCATGACCGTCATGCACTGACGTGTTTTCCCATTGTACCCGATCAAGTTACTCACAACCCCATCGAAAAAATAGGGTTAACCGCCGCCAACCAATGAGCGGCAAAGCCCCGTACGACAAGGGCTCGCAACGTACGTGCTCACAACCGCCACCGCAAGATGATCAAAACACCACCAGCTGTGGAAAAAACTGTGAATTGCGTTGATAATGTGCTCCGGCGAAATTGGATCCACTATATGTAGTTCGGATCATGTAAAAAGCTGTGGATAATTCAAATCTCAGTTCACATTTCCGAATGCTTTTGTGAGATATCTCTCAGATTTTAGGTACAAAAAAACCAGCCTGAGGCTGGTTTTCTCTCTTTGCGATTTGTGGATAAATTACCCATGATCCTTAGGCAAAGTCGCCGACGGCTTCCTTGAGCTTTTTCATCGCATTTTTCTCCAGTTGGCGGATCCGCTCGGCGGAAACCTGGTAGTGTTCTGCCAACTCCTGCAAGGTCGCTTTGTTATCTTCAAGCCAACGCGATCGCACGATATGCTGGCTTCGCTCATCCAGACTCGACAGGGCATTCGACAAGCGGTTGTTGGCATGCGCTTCCCAGTTATTTTCCTCAACACTCAATGCAACATCAGATGATTTGTCCTCAAGGTAATACGCTGGGGCACTGTAACTGGCCTCGCGATCATCATCTTCTGCCGGCATTTCGAATGCAGGATCCTGGGCGGCAAGGCGGGATTCCATCTCGCGAACTTCATTCGCCTCCACACCTAGTTGCTCGGCGACCATCGCCACTTCATCATTGTTGAACCAGCCAAGGCGCTTCTTCGCCTTGCGCAGATTGAAGAACAATTTACGCTGTGCCTTGGTGGTCGCAACCTTAACGATACGCCAGTTACGCAGCACGTATTCGTGGATTTCAGCTTTGATCCAGTGAACTGCAAACGACACCAGGCGAACACCCACTTCCGGATTAAAGCGCTTGACTGCTTTCATCAGGCCAATGTTACCTTCCTGAACCAGATCAGCCATTGGCAAGCCGTAGCCAGAGTAGCCACGAGCAATGTGAACAACAAAGCGCAGATGGGACATGACCAATGCCTTTGCCGCATTGAGATCACCATCAAAATGAAGACGCTCAGCTAACTCGCGCTCCTGCTCAGCCGACAGCATAGGGTAGCTGTTGACGCTCTGGACATAGCTATCCAGACTATCTGCAGTAACCAGAGCCATTGAAGTCATCTCTTGTGCCATTCAACAAACCTCGTTTATTTTTTGTACCAATACGAAATTGCATGAACCGACAATGATGCCTGTAAAACAGGTCTCATTGCAAGCAAGCCGCGTAATTTACACCATTTATAGAGTCAAAAATGTCAGATAGGTTCAATTTCTTTCAAGTGGCGCCCCGCCGACAAACGCGCTGCCAGCAGTCCGAGAAACGCTGAAATCATCAATAGGATCAATGACTCGTCCCAACCTAAACCGATCATTCTAAACGGGCTGTCATACAAATCTGCCAAATGGGCCACGGCACCATCGAGCAGCATCGCGACCAGTGCGGTCAGCAACCAGGCGGCCACCCCGCCGATCACCCCATACCAAACACCGGTATAGAGATACGGGCGCAGGATAAAACTGTCCGTTGCCCCAACCAGTTTCATCACCTGGATTTCATCGCGCTGGTTGAGCACCTGCAATCGCAGGGTATTACCGACAACCAGGAACACAGCAAAAAGCATCAGCCCGGAAATAATCATAGCCAGAATAATGACAAGTTGCTTAATCGCAGCCAAACGCTGGAGCCAGTCGCTATCCAGCCTGACCTCATCTACCCCGTTTTGCTGACGCAAGCGCGAGGCCAGGTCGGTGGCCTTGGCATCCATTTGCCATGCCTCGGCCGGCTTGATAATTAACACCGCCGGCAGCGGGTTGTCATCCAGCAAGCTCAGAGCCTGTTCAAATCCGGCCTGTTGGCGGAACTCGGCCAGCCCCTGCTCGGGCGAGATCAATTCCAGGCCGGCGATTTCCGGCCATGCCGCCAACTCATCATGCAGCTGCTTGGCCTGTCCTGCCGAGATCGCAGGCTCGAGGTACACCGTCATTTGGGTCGGGCTTTGCCACACCTGAGCCACCATGGTGACATTTTTGGCGAATAAATAGAAACTGGCAGGCAACGTCAGCGCAAACGCCAATACCGCCAAGGTCAGTATATTACCGAGCGGGCGACGCATCATGTCGGTAAGTGACTGCTTACATTGCTGTTTGTGCAGGGCAAAAAAACCCGTTTTATTTTGCGCCACTGGCTAACTCCCTTAACTGTCCCTGATACAGATCCAACCGGCGGTAGTGATGGGTGGTCAGCAGCGACGTATCATGGGTCGCCATCAGCACCGTGACCCCGACCCGGTTGAACTCTTCGAACAGCGCCATGATCTGGCGCGACAGGGCTGCATCGAGATTACCGGTCGGCTCGTCGGCCAACAGCAGCATCGGCTTATTGACGATGGCCCGGGCAATACCCACCCGCTGCTGCTCTCCCCCCGATAACTGCATCGGCAAACAACGGGCCTTGTCCAGCAACCCGACCTTGTCTAGAGCCGCCGAGACCCGGCGTTTGATCTCGTTCTCGGTCGCCTGCTCAACCCGCAGCGGCAGGGCCACATTGTCGTAGATGGTTCTATCCATCAACAACTTGTGATCCTGAAAAATAATCCCGATATTGCGGCGCAGAAACGGGATCTGCTTGTTATCAATGCGGGTAATATCATGTCCATTGAACATGATCTTGCCGTCACTCGGCCGCTCGATGGCACAGATCAGCTTCAGCAGGGTACTCTTACCCGCACCCGAGTGCCCGGTCAGGAACGCCATATCTGCGGGCTGCAGATGGAAATCGACCTTTTGCAGGGCCTGGCGCCCACCCCGATAAGCCTTACTTACCTGCTGAAACCGAATCACACCTTATTCCTCGTCACTAAACAGCGCTTCGATAAACTCATCCGCCGCAAACGGGCGCAAATCTTCGATCCCCTCACCGATACCGATGTAGCGGATTGGGATATTGAACTGATCGGCGATGGCAAATATCACCCCGCCCTTGGCGGTCCCGTCCAGCTTGGTCAGGGTAATGCCGGTTACCGGTGCCACCTCACTAAACAACTTGGCCTGACTGATGGCATTCTGGCCGGTGCCAGCATCAACAGTCAGCATGATTTCATGCGGTGCATGCGGATCCACCTTCTTCATCACGCGGACGATCTTGCGCAGCTCTTCCATCAGGTTGCCTTTGTTCTGCAGGCGACCTGCAGTATCGGCGATCACCACATCGACGTTCTTCGCCTTGGCCGACTCGATCGCATCGAAGATCACCGAGGCACTGTCCGCGCCAGTGTGCTGCGCCACAACCGGGACATTGTTACGCTCACCCCATACCTGCAGCTGCTCGACCGCCGCCGCGCGGAAAGTATCACCGGCCGCCAGCATCACCGACTTGCCCTGGCTCTGGAATTGCTTGGCCAGCTTGCCGATGGTCGTTGTCTTACCGACCCCGTTCACGCCCACCATCAAGATCACGTAAGGCTTCTTGGCTTGGTCAATCACCAGAGGCTGCTCAACCTTGGCCAGCATGCCGGACAGCTCTTCTTTCAGCAAGCCGTACAGAGCATCGCCATCTTTGAGCGACTTGCGATCCGCTTTATCGGTCAGGTTCTCAATGATTTTGAGAGTAGTGTCCATACCAACATCGGCCACCAGCAGCTGCTCTTCCAACTCCTCGAACAGCTCGTCGTCGATTTTCTTGCCGCGGAATAGGCTGGCAAAACCCGAGCCGAAATTGGTCTTGGTCTTCTTCAGGCCACGCATCAGGCGGGCGAAGAAGCCTTCGCTCTTCGGTTTTTCCTGTAGGGCCTCGGCTTCTTGTAGCTGGGCCTTGGCTTCTTCTTCGGCCACGACCTGAGCCTCGGCTTCGGCTTCCGCCGCCGCTTTTGCGGCTGCCTCGGCTTCGGCTTCCGCCGCCGCTTTCGCTACTGCCTCGGCTTCGGCTTCCGCCGCCGCTTTTGCGGCTGCCTCGGCTTCGGCTTCCGCCGCCGCTTTCGCTGCTGCCTCGGCTTCGGCTTCCGCCGCCGCTTTCGCTGCTGCCTCGGCTTCGGCTTCCGCCGCCGCTTTTGCGGCTGCTTCGGCTTCCGCCGCCGCTTTTGCGGCTGCTTCGGCTTTCGCTGCCGCCTCGGCGTCTAGCGATTCATTCGGTTGTTCTTTTACCGCTTCAGCCTCAGCTGAAACCGTTGATTGTTCTTGATTTTGTTCGGTTTGCTCGGTCTGCTCCTCAGAGCCAAAACCCAACCACGAAAATAATCCGCGTTTCTTTTTTTCTGCCATTGGCAAATCCTAGAGCTTGATTGGTACAATTTGCGGCCTAAACACAGGTGTATACCCCCAGCGGCATGATTTCGGCATACATGTTTTCGCCTTCAGCCAAGGGGTTTAGGTATACTATCATTTTCTAAACGGTCGAAGAAATCTATGACAAGACGCAGACAACAATCAGGGCGAAATATGCCAAACAGCCGACGTGACGGGTTCGTAAGGATCATCAGCGGGCGCTGGCGCGGGCGCAAACTGCCCGTTCACGACGTCGAAGGCCTCCGTCCGACCACAGATCGTGTCAAAGAGACCGTTTTCAACTGGTTGGCGCAGGATATTATCGAATCGCGCTGCCTTGACCTGTTCACCGGCAGCGGTAGCCTGAGTTTCGAAGCCCTGTCGCGCGGCGCCAGCCATGTCACCATGCTGGAGCTCGACAAAAAAGCCGCTGATCAGCTAGAAAAAAACCGCACTACCGTCGGCGCCGACAATGCCAAGGTCCTCAATACCGACAGCCTAGCATTTTTGAAACAAGCCGGTACCCCGCATGACGTGGTATTCATCGACCCGCCGTTTCGCAAAGATCTGATTGATGAGGTGATCACCCTGCTGGAGCAGAACAATTGGCTCTCTGCGCATGCGGTCATTTATATCGAAGCAGAAAAAGAACTCGGGGAGCTGGCGACACCGGCACACTGGCATCTCCACAGGGAAAAAACAGCGGGACAGGTTTGTTACCGCTTATTCGAAAGAGAGGAAGCATGAAAGCACTGATTTTACTTGCCAAAGCGGCGATTGGCTTTGTTTGGCTGGTGTTACTGATCAACATATTCCACCCGTTTCCGGGGGTCGCGGCCATGGCACTCTATATCATGACCGGGTTCCTGTTCATGATGCATGGCCTGCAAATGCTGATTTTCATCGGCGCCTTCGGGGACAAAATCGCCATGACCCGCTGGGAAAAGTGGTCAATTCTGATCTTCGGCATCTTTGCCCTGCTTGATATCCGCCGCAAGCACATGATGTAAAAAACGAGGCCATTGGCCTCGTTTTTTTGCAAGTCACACTTCTGCTAGCCCATCATAAAGAACTTACGGATCCCGTCGAGGAACATCTGGGTCGATATCATGATCAGCAGCAGTCCCATCAAGCGCTCGACAGCCTTGAGCCCCTTCTCACCGAGCAGGCGATTGAACACCTCGTAGAACATCAAAATCACAAACGACGCGCCCCAGGCCAGCAATACGGCAATCACCCAGTCCGTGGTCCGCCCCGGCTCTTGGTTTGAGAGCAGCAGCAACGACGCCAATACCGACGGTCCGGCAATCATCGGGATTGCCATCGGTACGATAAACGGCTCTTCCCCCGCTGCCAGCCCCGTTACGCCTCCTGGCTGTGGGAAAATCATCCTGATCGCTATCAGGAACAGGATAATACCGCCGGAAATACTGACAGTCTCGGTAGAGACATGCAGGAAGTTCAGCATTTTCTGACCGCCAAACAGAAACAGCAGCAAGATCACCAGGGCAATCAGCAGTTCGCGGATCATGATAAAGCGACGGCGCTTAGGCTCAATATGCCGCAGAATAGACAACATAACCGGCAAGTTGCCGAGCGGATCCATGATCAGAAATAGCATGACCGCCGCAGAAATAATTTCCACAGAGCAGACCTCAGATAGAGAATAAGTAAAAAGAAATATTAAGAAATAAGAGCGATCGGCCAGACAGCCAACCGGAGGCGGAAGAGTATAACAAACCATCAGCAGGGTGGCGATATTTTTACCACCCGCCAATCCAAGCGGCTAGCAGGCGCTAGCCACCCCGAACCAACCTTAGTGGTTGCACATACGGTCGCGGTTGGCCGCAACGTAATCGCCATCCTGAACCACCTTACGACGGTCAAGCAGGAACGCCATCAGGGCGTCAAAAGTCAGATCTTGCTGACTGCACGTGTAGAAACGCACATCTTCACCATATTCAGCCACAATCGCCTGCTTCAGGCTAGCAACAGTGTATGGGGTGTCAGCAGCCAATAACATATTCAGCAGGTTATGGGCATGAACTTGATTATCACTCATTTCAGTCTTCTCTTCACGGCACAATAACGGCATTGTAGCGCTCCCCCAGTGAGGATATTTTGACCAAAGACAAATAAGTGCATTTCACATGCATGTTTTAAGGTTGGGCCAGCCTGTCCTGGCCACAGTGCCAGCACAATTCAAACTGGCTACCGTTATGCTCGCCGCAACCAGAGCACACCCAACCAGCTTGCTCGGCGCACTCATACTTTTCCAGTAGCCGCTGGGCACCTGCTTGCTGCGAGACTTTCACCCACAATCCCACTTCCACCACATTGGCAGGCAACTCCCCCGCAGCAGCGCCTAACCCTTCCCCGCTAAGGTGCACGGCTATATGCTGAGCTTCCAGCATCCCCTTGAGGCTATGCGCCTCCAGGGCATTAGCCGCATCATATATTTTGCACCAGTTTTCCGACATGACCTTCCCCATTGATATGGCTTATCTCCAGTATGATCTAAAGACAGGTTGTACGGCGGAAAAGTTTCAGTAATCAGTGACTAAATAGCCAGTAACGAGGCAACGATTAACGACTGGGCAAGGAAATAGCTGGTCATCACCATGATGGTTGCCGCTCTGAACGGCCCTCGGAAACGATCAATCGCAAGGCAGAGATCGGAAAACATAAATACCGCCGCTCCGGCAAATGCCAGCAGTGCCGAGGTCGATGCCGTCGTCAACCAAAACTCACCGGCGGCCCAGGCCATCTGGGTAATCACCGTAATGTATATTGCAACCGGGACCACCATCTTGCCCAACGAAGGCAGCAAAAGCAGAAACACTATCACCCCAGCAGCTGCCAGCATTGCCGGCAGCCACCAAACTATCTGGCTGCCAAGCTGGGACCAGAAAGCGGCGCAATAAGCAATATGCGCCAGAGCGAAAGCGACCACCCCGGGTATAAAGCGGTCTTTCGGCCACATTAAGAAGACATCACCGACAACGGACAAGAACAGCCCGAGCAAAATAGCCAGATGGTAGAAACTACTGTCTCCGGACTGCCAAGCAATGCTGATCAGGAGCAGCATGGTAAAAGGCTTGAAAATATAGAATTGCCAACGAGGGCCGTGATAAGCCGCCGTTATATGTAGAAGAGCTGAAAGAGCAATGGCTAACCAAACCCACATAGTTTCACCGTTATTATTATGACATTGTCACTGACGGCAATAATGGCTAAGTCAGTGGCAAGGTCAGTTTAGGAGCTGATCGGCGATTGTCTAGCAAGGAAAGCCAATAACTAGCGGCGAATCATATTAATCGGCATCTCTCTGAATGTTCTGTGAGCGGTAGATCATCCACTGCAGGAATCCACAAATAGCAAACGATTGGCATCGCTCAACCTTGCCTCTGACAGGCCATATTAGGCAACATTGCCGGCAAAGGGCTTTATCACCGCTTACAATACACCAAAAGGTAAAACCAAAAACCCTTGTAAAACAGGAAAATAAAAACAAAAACATTCATTTACCAGCACTAGATCGCCAGCAGGCCACCAATATGATCATGAAGACAAAAGAATAGTGATTTAACATAAAAAAACTCAAATATGCATTTTATCAGGTCATGAGAGCTGCCTATAAGCTTGCAGCTTGTCATAAAACAACTCAATAGCACCATTTTTGATCCACCAACCATTACGGCCAGCATTTTACACCAAAAACATCTCAACCCGCAGACAGAACATAAAACAACCAGCAGAGAAGGAGTTTAAGTCATTTTAAAACAACAACTTGAATCAAAACGGCATACTATACACCAATAAGGTCAATTTAACTCCAACAAAAAAAACACAATTCACTTAACCAAAAACAGCACTTTTACGGCTTAATAAATTATTTTTATGGCAATAATATGACGATTTGTCTTGAGTAAAGCATAAAATCAGTGCTATTCTTAATTACAACATCAATCCAGCAGCAAAAAGGAGCCTTATCATGTTCACCCCTTCTCAAAAACAAGGCCTTATGATGATCGCAGTGGTTGTCGGACTCATGACGCTGCCAGTGATTTATTAAGCAAAAAAAAATTCAAAAAAAAGGTGCCTAATCGGCACCTTTTTTGTTTTCTCCGTTTCTACCCGCTTTGTAAGGCGGGGGCGCTTCTGCCATTGTCCTTTTTACGGCGTCAAGTCAATATGATGCCAGTGAAGGGAATAAAACCAGATTGCCAACGCCGTAACCCCTAGGACCAATAGCACTGCTGCCGTCCAGACAAATCGACCGCTGCGCGGGGTCAGCTCTTTCTCGCAGGCATTACAGGCAGCGATAAACCCTTTCTTGTCGTCGAGCTTATAACCTTCTTCGTGCACGGTCTTGTTACGGATAGAAGCAATAAACCGTAACTTGGGAATAATTTCGTGTGGCAGGCGCTCCTCACAGCTAGTGATCAGCTGGTGCAAGCCTTTGCCCTCAGCATGGTAATGTTCACGCAGCAGGCTTTCGATACGCCTCGAACGTGTTACCACTAACTCTATGTTTGCCATCGACTCTCTTCCTTGCTCACTCGTTCTACTAACTTACCTCGACTTTACACTAAAGCAAAGTACCGCGTTGAGCCATATCATGGATACCCCCAAGGAATACGCAAAGGCCAGGCCGAATATCTTTACCAACCACGCTTGCCGCGATCACGCTTTTTGCCGCTGGTCGTATTCAGCCTTCCCGAGTTGCACAATAATGAATGCCTGCTAGCCCCTCAAGGAGATGTCATGCCCGTCACTATTCCTGTTACCATATTTGTCTTGCTCGCGATCGCCCTCTTCTACTTTGTCCGAGTCCACTGCCAGCACACGATGGGAGAAAATGCCCCAGAGCGCCAGATCGAAGTCCAAATCCTCGACAAACAAAGTGTCCCGATCATGGGTACCCGCCCAGGTGAAGACGACGAAGAGTACTGGATTTATGTGCAACCGACCCAAGGCGGGCCAAAACGCGAATTCATGGTCGGCATCCATTACTACCATGCCCTCAATCCAGGTGATAAGGGGCTAATGACCTACCAGGGCGTGGCCTTTCGCCATTTTGCGCTCAAGCGAGACTAAAACGTCTAGCTAAGGAACCAGCCAGGCCGTTCTCGGACTCCTTGCCAGCAGCCAGCTGGCGGTAAGGGCCAAGGCCGTGATGATCACCGTCCAGAACGGGATCATCAAGATTGGCGACAGGAAGTACCAGTCATAGGCCCTGACCGGCCACAGAAAGATTGGGTGCAGCAGATAGATCCCCAGACTATAGCGACTCATAAAGGCCAGTTTAGCCAACCCGCCCTCGCTGATCCTGTCTACGGCATACCGCCCGAGGGCAAACACCATGGCCGCAATCAGGGCGGTATTGAGCGTCTTGTAGGACATCCACCGGCCAACTTGGTATTCCCCGGCGGCAAAGCTGTTGCTCAGCACCATTACATCAGTCAGCAGCAAGGCTGCCGTCCCCAGTGGCAACAACCATTTCAAGCTTGGCCAGCGCAACTGGAAAACACAGTAGCCAAATAGTAAATACCCACTATACAAAACCAACTCATGGCTCCACGGACCGTCGATTTTGAACAAGAACAAGGTTGTCAGCAACAGCCACACTGAGGCCAGCGCCAGGATTGCCTGCCTATCGTAATGCTGGACAAAGTAACGCAGCAAAGGCACGACGAAATACAGCGGGATAAAATAATAAAAAAAGCCCAGGTGATAATAAGTTTCATGCAACGGCAATGCTTTGAGGGTTTCGAGGGCCACATCACCATCGAAACCGGCTGGCGTTAGCCCGGACAGCCAAGCATAGAAAACCGACCAGATCAGAAAAGGCACCAGCACCTTGCCGAGGCGGCGCCGGACATAGTAGCCCAATTCAAACGGGCGGCTATCGGTTAGCATCAGGGCACCGGTGATCATGATAAATACAGGCACCGCCCAGCGGCTGAAGCTGTTGAAGGTGGTGGCCGTTATCCAGCCGCTGTCCGGCATCACCCCGAACTGATCGCGGTAGGGGCCGAGCACGTGGATCACCACCACGGCCACCGCGGCTACGCAGCGCAGCACATCAAAAAAGCGAACCTTCTCCCTCAAACCAGCCCCCTAACCGTTGATACAAATAAGAGTATCCCGGTAGGGATACCCTTTTGAATATAGCAGGCTGCATTTATTAAGTAACTGAAACAGCGTAGATTTACCGATAAAATCACCGACTGCTGACATTCAGTCCTGATAGCAGTCAGCCGCTTTATGGCTGCTGGCGCGTTGCCGCCAGCACAATTTCACGAATGCACAGGTGCTGCGGTTGCTGGTAGGCATAGCTGATGGCATTGGCAATATCCTGCGGTGCAATCACCCCGCCCATCCCGTCTTTCCATTCCTCGTAACCCGCTTTGATATCATCGCTTGTGGTATGGCTTAACAGCTCGGTTTCTACTGCACCTGGTGCAATCGTAATAAAACGCACATTGTCGTCGGCCACTTCCTCACGGATATTTTCCGTGATCGCATGTACCGCAAACTTGGTACCACAGTAGGCCGCGTGGTTAGGGAAAGTCTTGCGACCGGCAATCGAACTGATATTAATCACGGTCCCGCCCTTACGGGCTTTCATCTTGGCCAGTACCGCATGGATGCCATTCAGCAACCCCATCACATTGACGTCAAACATAGTTTTCCATTCGGTTGGATCTTGCTCATGGGCCAGGCCAAGCAACATCACCCCGGCATTGTTCACGAGGCAATCAACCGGGCCATACTGGGCTTCCGCTTCTTCGATCGCAGCGGTAAACGCCGGGCCATCCGTCACATCAACTTGCCGGCACAGGGTGTTTGGCAGATCCAAAGCCATCAGACGGTCGATACGGCGAGCCAGCAGCAACAGCGGGTGACCCTGATCAGACAGCGTTCTAGCCGTCGCCTCACCAATTCCCGAACTTGCACCTGTGATCACAACAAGAGGCTTAAACATAGTTTCACCTTATATAGAGAAAGAGAACATCACCCCGGGCCCTTTGCCCGCAGGTCGTTACCAGTGGCCACCAGCAGATGGACGCTACTATATCGGCCGTATCCCTCGGTGAAAAATATCGATTTCCTCTGCTTATCATAAATTTTAGCTATGGATACATGATCCCCGCCTAACAATTGATAAAAATTAGTTAACAGAATGCTATCACGCCGCAATTGATCGGCGATAAATTACCCTTTTTGTGATTTAAAGCACGTCATTCCCGGGCTAGGCTTTCTAATTAATTGATATCCGGTTATTGAACAAAGGTTAACAAACCGAAAATGAACAACTGATTTCATAAAAATCAACAATATTAAGATAAGCACCCATCACAAAACCAGTACATCACAACGAAAAAATAACAACGAACAGACAAAAGATAAGCAAATGACACATTTTGACACAATTATATCTTGTTTGTGACGTTAACAATGACGTAACCTTCCCCGCGACAAGAGATGTACCCATTGATGGGATTAAAACGATAAATGGAGGTCGTGATGCATTCATCTGCTTCACCGCAAATACAACAACAACCCAAGAAAACCTTATTCACCCGTTTTCTAGATACCGTCGAGTGGCTGGGCAACCTGCTACCACACCCAATTACCCTTTTTGCCCTTTTCTGTGTGGCGATTCTGGTTGCTTCCGGTATAGCTGGCTACTTCGGCGTGTCTGTCGTCGATCCGCGCCCTGAAGGGGCAGCCGGCCGTGCTGCCGACGGTATGATCCATGTGGTCAGTCTGTTCAATGCAGAAGGTCTGCAAAAAATCGTTGCCAACCTGGTAACTAACTTCACTGGCTTTGCTCCGCTAGGCACCGTACTGGTCGCCATGCTGGGTGTCGCAATTGCCGAGCACTCAGGCATGCTGTCTTCTGCCATGCGTGGCCTGGTAATGGGTGCCTCTCAGCGCATGGTGACACTGGTTGTCGTCTTTGCCGGTATCATTTCCAACACCGCATCAGAGCTAGGCTACGTGGTACTGGTACCACTTGCAGCGATGCTATTCCACTCACTGGGCCGTCACCCGCTGGCCGGGCTGGCAGCGGCATTCGCCGGTGTATCCGGTGGCTACAGTGCCAACCTACTGCTAGGTACGGTTGACCCGCTGTTGTCGGGAATTACCCAGACCGCAGCACAGATGATCGACCCGAACTACTCGGTTGGCCCTGAGGTCAACTGGTACTTCATGTTCGCATCGACGTTTGCCATCACCATCATGGGTGCCTTTGTGACCGAGAAGGTGGTTGAGCCGAAACTGGGTAAATATAACCCAGAGGAAGCTAGCGAGGACTTAGGCAATGACAAGCTTGGCAAGATCACCGAACTCGAGAAGAAAGGCCTAAAAATGGCCGGTCTGGCGGCACTGGTCGTCGCAAGTCTGCTGGCACTAACTATCGTGCCGGAAAGCGGCATCCTGCGTCACCCCGATACGGGTTTGGTTGCGGGTTCACCGTTCCTGAAGGGTATCGTTGCCTTCATCTTCGTCTTCTTCGCAATCCCTGGCTTTGTCTACGGTAAAGTCGTGGGCACGATGAAAAACGACCGCGATGTTATCGATGCGATGTCGAAGTCGATGTCGTCGATGGGCATGTACATCGTGCTGGTGTTCTTTGCTGCCCAGTTCGTCGCTTTCTTCAAGTGGACCAACTTCGGCCAAGTATTCGCGGTTGCAGGTGCTGACTTCCTGCAGTCTATCGGTCTAACCGGCCCGATGCTGTTCTTCGCCTTCATCCTGATGTGTGGCTTCATCAACCTGATGATCGGTTCTGCGTCGGCGCAGTGGGCAGTAACGGCACCTATCTTCGTACCAATGCTGATGCTGGTAGGCTACGCACCGGAAACGATCCAGGCGGCTTACCGTATCGGTGACTCAGTAACCAACATCATCACCCCGATGATGAGCTACTTCGGTATGATCCTAGCGGTGGCAACGCGCTACAAGAAGAACTTGGGTCTGGGTACGCTGATCTCAACCATGCTGCCATACTCAATCATCTTCGTTGTAGGCTGGAGCATCATGTTCTACCTATGGGTCTTCGTATTCGGTATCCCTGTCGGCCCTGGCGCCGCAACCTACTACAGCGTAGGCTAATTCTCCCCTCTGTCACCAAAGCCGGGCTTCTGCCCGGCTTTGTGTTTTCTCCTCCGCCCCACCTATCACCAGTCTTGGACCACTTTCTTTGCTATCATTGGCGGCATCACTTGCCAGCCAGAGCCATTCCATGGATCTACGCCTCCTGCGTTTTTTTGTCGCGGTATACGAAGAAAAAAACATCACACTCGCCGCCGAGCGCTGCTTTGTGTCCCAGCCATCGATCTCTCATGCCATCAAGCAACTGGAAGAAGAGCTCAGTACCACTTTGTTCGAACGCCACAAAAAAGGGGTCGACCTGACCGACGAGGCCCATTACCTCTACCCGCTGGCAGTCAGGTTGCTCGGTGACGTCAACCGCCTGCCGTTACTATTCCAGCAACGCACCGAGTGCCTGCCACTGCGGCTGGGTAATTTCCCCGATCTGAGCCAGGCCGCCCTGGCCCGCGTGTTCCGCACCCTACGTGAGCATATTCCTAATGTGCTATTGGAATTGGTGGATCACGATGCACCAGCGGATGCCCGCCTGACGCTGGATATGTTCAAGCAAGACGACGAGATTTTTCTGCCGCTGTGGGAGGAGGACTATGTGCTGTGCATGCTGCCGTCCCACCCGCTAGCCAAGCTGGACACGGTCCGGCCGGAGCAGCTTCACCAGCATGACTTTATTGAGTGCCCGCCGTGCGAAGCCCACCAGCAGACCATCGGCCTGCTGGCCTGTGACGGACTGGCCGTCAACTTGGTTGCCAAGGCCGAGCATAAGACCCAGGTCATGCACCTAGTCCAGGCCGGCCTCGGGATCTCCTTCCTGCCGACCGGGGTGCTGGAAACCGCCACCGAACTGGTCACCGTCCCGCTCGACGGGCCGCGGATGTTCCGCCGGCTCGGGTTATGCTATCCGGCCAACAAGACGCTCAATCCCGCCCTGGCCGAGACTATCAAGGCGCTCAGCCAGTCTGGGCGGCGGTAAGGGGACGAGGCGGGGCTTGGAGATCGTATTTCGACGACCACTGCAGGGCGAGCTGGTAGCTTTGGCTAATGCGCGGGCCTTCTATACCCAGTGCCTCGGCGAGCTGGTTGACCAACCCCCATTGCGCCTGCTCGTAGGCGATGGTCAGCCTCAGCAATTGGCCCAGCGAGCCATGCTGGTGCAGCAGGGCCTGGCGTATTTCCGACTGCAGGGGCAACTGGGCCAGCAACTCATCCAGCGGCTGATCGAGCAAGGCATCGATCAAAGAAAGCAAACCGGTCATAAAAGCCGGCTTGGCCTCAACATCCTGCCCGCTGACCGCTGCCAGGATTTCGCACATCCTGCCGCGCTGGAGCGATAAGGCGTAAAGCTCATGGGGCTTATCAATCGAAGCCTGGGCGGTCGCCACGGCGCTGACAAAGACCTTGAGTTTTTCCTCGCCCAGATACACCAACGCCTGCTTGAATTCACTGATCGGTACCTTGAGCCTATCGACAGCTGTGTTGACATAGCGTAGCAGCAGGTAAGACAGCGACAAGTCAGAGGCGATGATCTGCTCCACCCGCTCAAAGTCGACCTGATCCCGGCATACCTCCTGCAACAGGCGCAGGGTCGATAGGCGTTCGGGTTTGAGGTTGCGGCTTTTGAGCAGCTCGGGGCGGCTAAAATAATAGCCCTGGAAAAAGTGGAAGCCCGCTTGGTGAGCCTGCGTGTAGTCGCGGTAGCTCTCGACCTTCTCAGCAAGAAACATCAGCTTTTTGCCGCGGTTCTGCGCGACATACTCGCACGCGGCCTCAAGCCCGATCTTCAGCAAGTCCAGCTTGATGATATGCACATAGGGTAGGAAACGCTGCCAGCGGGGATCCATATTGAAATCATCGAGCGCGATCATATAGCCCAGGCGGTTCAAATGGCGGATCGCAAGCAGCAACTCATCATTTGGCTGGCAGGTTTCCAGCACTTCGATCACCACCTGTTTTTTCGGCAGCAGGGTCGGTAGCAGCCTGACCAGGCTTTTATGGGGAAAATTAATGAAGCACCGCTTGCCCGCCTGAGCCATACCATCGCTGTCGGCAATAAAACTGTTAACCAGCAGACAGCAGGTCGCCTTGTTCTCATCGACACCAACAGGAAAGGCATTGCCCTCACCGTCCCTGAACAGCAGCTCGTAGCCGGCCGTTTTTTGGTGACGGTTGAAGATAGGCTGGCGCGCAACGTAGGAATACATAAAACTGAAAGAGTCTCCACAACAAAGGGCAAAGAGCGTATTGCACCAATGGCCGCAGCAGGCAGCCTCAAGCCTTAGCTGTCGCCAATAGCGCACCACAACCAATAAACATCGACCCGAACACGCGGTTCAGTGCCGCCATGATCCTCGCCGAGCGAATATAGCCCGCAAGCTGGGAAGCCAGCACTACGTATCCCAGCATCACAGCGGCGTCGACTGCCACCGTGGTGAGCCCCAGCACCCACAGCTGGGCCATCTGCGGCTGGCTAGGGTCGATAAACTGGGGGAACAGCGCCACCAGAAAGACCACGGTCTTGGGGTTGGTCAGGTTAACCAGTACCGCCTGGCGGCAAAGTTGTCGGGCAGGCACCTGCGGATGGTCGCCGGCGATCTGAAGCAGGCCCCGATCGCGCCACTTTTGCACCCCGAGCCAGATCAGGTAACCGACCCCGGCCCATTTGATCACGGTGAACGCTGTTGCCGACTGGGCAATCAAGGCTCCCAGGCCCACCCCCACCAGCACAATATATACGCCAAGGCCGATTTGCAGCCCTGCTATCGATGCCAGAGACTTGCGCCAGCCATAGGTCATCCCATTGCTGATCGAGTTTACCGTGCCCGATCCCGGCGCGATGCTAAACACAATCGCCGTCGCCAGGTAAGCCAACCAGATTTCAAGTTCCACAGTGCCTTTTCCTTTTCGCTATTCTACCGGAGTTGGGGGAGGTAACCGCATAAAAACGCCACACGTTAACAGCTGTTCACACCTTATGGCAACAGCAAGTATGACATTGGGTTATACTTGCCCCAGATACTGTTAACCGAGGTGATGAATGACTGTCCAGCCCCCCCATTTTTTTGATTTATCCCAGGAAAACCGCTTTGCTGAAACCATGGCCGGCCCTGTGGCCAAGCTGTGGCAACATCGCCAGGAAGGTATGTTCGAGGGGGTCAACCGCACCAATATTGGCTGGGTCTCATTTACCGGCAACAACCCGGACAAAGCCATTGTCGTCGTCAACGGCCGGGTCGAGAGTTACTGGAAATACCAAGAGCTGTTTTATGATCTGGTCCGCCAGGGCTACGATGTCTACTCCCTCGACCACCGCGGCCAGGGTGTATCTGACCGTCTGGCTGAAGATACCGAACTCGGCCATGTCGGCCACTTCGACGACTATGTTAGCGACCTGAACACCTTCGTTGAGTCAGTGGTCAAACCCAAAGGCTACCAGCAGCTGTTCATGATCGGCCACTCGATGGGCGGTACGGTGACCAGCCTCTATTTGGCCCGCCACCCGGGCACCTTTGCTCGTGCTGCGCTCAGTGCCCCGATGCACGGTATCAACATCAGCAAATGGATGCGCCCTATCGCTTCCCCCCTTGCCCGGGTGATGGAGCAGCTCCAGCGCCAGCCAAGCTATGCGCCGGGCCAGGTCCCCTACTATCCCAAGCCCTTTGCCAATAACCCGCTGACCCAGAGCCAAGTGCGCTACCAGTGGTTTCGGGATCTGTACGAGCACAAACCGGCGCTGAAAATCGGTGGTCCAAGCGCTCGCTGGGTGTGGCAAGGACTGGCTGCCGCAAAGTGCTGTATCCGCGAGGCCGGCAATATTACGACCCCGATCCTGCTGCTGCAGGCCAGTGAAGACACCATCATCGACAATGCCGCCCAGCAGCAATTCCACCAAGCCATGGTCGGGGCCAATCGCGACAGCCAGTTCAAGGTGATCGACGGTGCCCGCCACGAGTTGCTGTTCGAGGCCGATACCTACCGCCTGCCGGCGCTGGCCTCAGTGCTTGAGCATTTCCGTAAAGCGGAAATACCCAACGCATAAAATAGCCTCTTTTCTCTTGGGGGAACTGGTTTAAAATTGCCCTGTTTCCCCAATGTCGCAGGCATTGGGCCTCTGTTCCTACCGCGAGAGGTTTCATGTACAAAATTATTGCATCGGATCTGGATGGCACCCTGCTAACCCCTGATCACAAAATTGCCCCGTTTACCAAAGATACCCTCAACCAGCTTCACCACCAGGGCAAAGACTTTATCTTCGCCACTGGCCGCCACCACATTGATGTGGCAGGGCTGCGTGAGCAGCTGGGGATCCCGGCTTACATGATCACCTCCAATGGCGCCCGGGTGCACAATTGCAAGAACGAAGTGATTTTCCAGCAGGATGTCGAACCTGAGGTGATCACGGGCATTATTGCCATGACCAAACACGATCCGGCGCTGAAAATCCATATCTACCGCAACGATGACTGGCTGCTTAACCAGGAAGACCCAAGCTTGCGTGATTTCCATGACACGTTCAGCTACCAATTGTTTGATGTCGATAACCCACCGCTCGAAGGCGTCGCCAAAATTTTCTTCACCCGCGATGACCGCGACCACGACAAGCTGGTGGAATGGGAAGACAAGATCAACGCCCAGTACGGTGACAAGGCCAATGTGGCGTTCTCTACCCCGTGGTGTCTCGAGGTGATGGATGCCAATGTCTCCAAGGGCCATGCCCTCGAAGCAGTGGCCAAAGAGAAAGGCTATGCCCTGTCTGACTGCATTGCCTTCGGGGATGGTATGAACGATGTCGAAATGCTAACCATGGCCGGTAAGGGGCTGGTGATGGGGACATCGCACGACAAGGTCAAAAAAGCTCTGCCGCACAACGAGGTGATCGGTAACTGCAACGACGAGGCAGTGGCCCACTACCTAAGCGGTCTCCTGCTCAAATAGACGGACGGTAATATCCTATCGGGGAGGCAGCCTGGCTGCTTCCCACAGCTCTCGATGCCTCCGGGATCAGAACTGCCCGGTCATCTGCAGAATTTCCTGCCACTGCGCTTCGGTCACTGGCATGATACTGAGCCGATTACCCCGCTTGACCAACGGCATCTCAGCCAGTACCGGATTGGCTTTGATCCGCTTTAGCGATACCAGGCGCAAGTGGCGACGGTACTCGATATCAACCATGACCCAGCGTGGGTTGTCCAGATCGGACTTCGGGTCAAAATACGGCCCTTCGGGATCAAACTGGAAATGATCCGGATACGCTTCGCGCACCACCTCGGCAATACCGACCACACCGACATCCTTGCAGGAAGAATGGTAAATCAGTACCTGATCCCCTAGCTTTATATCGTCACGCATCATATTTCGCGCCTGATAGTTCCTGACGCCTTCCCAGCAGGAAACTTTTTGCTGCTTGAGCGTGTCTATCGAAAAGGTGTCCGGCTCTGTTTTGAATAACCAATACGCCATTCTGATACTCTTTTATTTATCTGGTATAACTGACTTTATACCCCAGCCTATCACAATGAGGGATCCCGATGATATGCCGACAACTCCCCCTTGCCCCTATTGCGGGCGCCCTGCTGCTGGCAGGCTGTGCCAGTCAGCCTTCCTCCGGCCCGACGCCAGAAGAAATCGCGCTCACCACGCCGGACGTGGCCACCAGCAGCGGCAAGGTCCAAGCTTTCATGCTGCGCGGCCAGGTGATCCTCGGCCACGAAAGCCGCAGCATCCAGCCCTGCGGCAGCACCCAGCAGTATTGGCTGCATTTGCCTGCCGGCGACCTCCCCGCGGCCAATGCGGTCACGCCGCCAGGGTACGAGCCGATGTACGGTGAGTTTATCGGCCATCTCGAGCCCGCCCCAGAAGAAGGGTTCGCCGCCGACTACAACGCCCGTTTCAACGTAAAACAGATCAACCTGCTGTCAGCCGAAATGCGCCAGGGCTGCCAGCAACCACCGCGCAAGACATGGGCGTTTGGTAACGAGCCGGGATGGTCTATTGAAGTCGCCGGAGAAACGGTCTCACTGAGCCGGATCGGCTACCCGCCCCAGCAGCAAGCGATTAGCAGCCGCGATATCCGCTCTGGCCAGCAGGTCTACCAAGGACGCGATTTCACCCTCACAATGACCCAGGCCCAGTGCAACGACACCATGAGCGATGCCCTGTTCGGCTGGCAGGCGACTCTCGACTGGCAAGGAACGAAATACACTGGCTGCGCCACCCTCGGGGCAACCGATACGACCCAGCACTGGGTCGGTACTTACCAGGGCCACAGCGATCTGGGTGCCGCAGTACTGACGACTACCCTAAGTCTGCAGCCGGACCACTCGGCGATCACGGCATACAGCTACAGCAACGGGCAGCCTGGGCTGGAGGAAAAAGGCTTCTGGCAACAGGCTGGTGATGGCAAAGTCAAAGTCACCATGGCCCAGTACCAAGGCCGCAGGCTGATCAGCGAAAGGCTCTTCCGCCGGGAGGATGGCCAGCTCTCGACCCGCCAGGAGATCATCAACGGCGAAACCTATGAACTCGGCGATAATGGCCTGACCCTCGACAAGCTCAGCCCCGTCCGGGAGTAGCCCTCCACTTTTCCGCCGGGTTATGCCACACTGCGTGGCATAACCCACTGGCCAAACCAACCATCATGACCACACCCTGCCCGCGCTGCGGCTTTCACCACAACTGTATCTGCCATGCCGAGCCCGCGTTGGATTGCCCGCATACCTTTATCCTGCTCACCCACCCCAAGGAGATGGGCAAAGACACCAATACCGGTCAATTGATGGAGCGCAGCCTAGCCCATTGCCAACGCCAGCTCTGGGACCGGGTCAATCCGCCGCGAGCCCTGCTCGACATGCTGGCTGATCCGCAGTACCAGCCTTGGTTGCTGTTCCCCGGCGATGACACCGTGTCGGCCATACCGTTCCAGGCAACGGCAGGCAAAACCCCCTTGTTTATCCTGCTTGATGCTACCTGGCAGGAGGCACGCAAGATGATCCGCCGCAGCCCTTGGCTGGCAACCCTGCCCCGGTTGGCGCTTGCCCCGAATACCGATTCGGCCTATACCCTGCGCCGCAACCAACAAACGGGCAACCTGTGCACCTGCGAGGCCGGTATCGCCTTGCTCGAAGCCACCGGCTTTGGCCGGGATGCCAACCAGCTTCAGCAGTATTTCAACCACTTCCTCGCAGTATTCCATGCCGAGAAGAGTGGCCATAAAAAATAAACCGGCAAATTTCCAGCTCGGCGACAGACAAAGTCTTCTATACTGAAACCGACTGACTAGTCAGTTTTATTGATAGGGAGACCAACCGATGACCGTGGCCGAGAATATCCAGATCCAGCACAATGACTGCACCGACATGGACCGCACACTGCAGACCCAGCAGACCGCCTTCAGGGCTGCGCCCATGCCCTCGCTGGACGAGCGCAAACACCAGCTAACCGCTCTGAAGCACGCCATCAAGCGGCACCGGGATCCCCTCTGCCAGGCTCTTGCCGAAGACTACGGCCAGCGTCATCACCAGGATACCCTCGTGGCAGATATTGTCCCTTGCATCAACAATATCAACTACACCTTGACCAGACTCAAGCGCTGGATGAAGCCTTCTCGGCGCCATGCCGGATTGATGCTCTCACCGGCCAAAGTGACCGTACACCACCAACCGGTTGGCGTCGTCGGCATCGTCGTGCCGTGGAACTTCCCGGTCATGCTCAGCCTGGGGCCGCTGATCTCGGCCCTGGCGGCCGGCAACCGGGCGATGATCAAGCTCAGTGAATTCACCCCGGCAACCAACCGGGTGCTCAGGACGCTGATCGAGGAAACCTTCCAGCCCGAACAGGTCGCAGTATTCGAGGGCGAAGCAGCGGCAGCGGCCCATTTCACCCAGCTGCCGTTTGATCACCTGCTGTTCACCGGCTCCACCCCTGTCGGCCACCATGTGATGCGAGCGGCGGCCGAAAACCTGACACCGGTAACGCTCGAGCTGGGCGGCAAATCCCCGGTCATTGTCGCGCACGATATGCCAATCGCCCTGGCCGTAGAACGAATGCTGTTCGGCAAATGCCTGAATGCCGGGCAGATCTGTGTTGCCCCCGACTATATCCTGGTCCCCAAGGGGCGAGCCCGGGCCTTTATCGACCGCTTTATCGAGCAGTTCAACCACCACTATCCCGGCGGGGTGGATAACCCGGATTTCGCCTCGGTGATCAACGAGCGACAGTACCGCCGCCTGTGCCAGTGGCTGGACGAGGCCAAGCAGCTCGGGGCCAATGTATTCCCATGCCACGCCAAAGCCCGCAGCGATAGCCGCCACCGCCTGATCCCCCATCTGCTCAGCCAGGTGCCGGAGCAGGCAACCCTGATGAACGAGGAAATTTTCGGCCCGCTGCTTCCCGTCATCGAATATGATGAGCTAACCGATGCCATCGACTTCGTCCAGCAGCGCCCAAGGCCGCTGGCCCTCTACCTGATGAGCCAAGATCCGGCCGTCCAACAGCAAGTCAGAGACGGAACGATATCGGGCGGGATGGCGATCAATGAAACCCTGCTGCAAGTCGGCGCTGATGATGCGCCTTTCGGTGGGGTGGGGCCTTCTGGGATGGGCCATTACCACGGCAAGGAAGGCTTTTTGGCCCTGACCAAGGCCAAAACCGTGCTGACCCAGCACAAATACGCCACCACCGGACTGATCAAGCCGCCTTATGGACGGTGGTGGCAAAAGTTGATGTTGGCCTTCTTTATGCGCTAACCCTGCGCTATCGCCCGGAGCACCATGAAACGACAGCAGCTACTCGATACAGCCCTGGCCCTATTTGTCGCCAACGGAGTACAGGCAACCTCGACCGCCAGCATTGCCCGCGAAGCGGGCGTGGCAACCGGCACCCTATTCCATCACTTTGCCAGCAAGCAGGCCCTGATCGATACCCTCTACCTTGAGGCCAAGCAGGATCTGGCCCAGGTCTTGTCGAGCCCACTCGATGCCACGGCCTTGCCGGAGCAGCTTCGCCAACTGTGGGAGCGGGCCCTGGCGTGGGCCACGAGCCACCCCAGCCAGCTCAAGCTGATGCTGCAGCTCAGCCACGACCCAGCCTATCCCATCAGCCGTCATCAGGATCTGATGCTGACGACCATGGGGTTCATTGGCAACAGGATCGAACAGGCCCAGCAGCAGGGCCTGTTGGCCCCCCTACCGATGCCGCTGGTACTGAATTTTTTCCGCCAGCACTTCCTGAGCACCGCCCAGCTGTTCATCGAACAGCCCGAATTGGCCCGGCAGGCACAATACCAGCAAGGGGCATTTCACATCCTTTGGCAAGGACTCCAGCCGCTGACTCACCTCTCCCAGGACACGGCGGCAGCCACCAGATAGCAAAACGGGAGCCAAAGGCTCCCGTTTTGCTTTCACTCAACCTGAAAAGCCATTAGGCCTGGTTGCTGGCGTACTGGCTCAGTTCAGCGATGCTGACAGCGGTAATGAATTCGCCGTCCAGGTAAAATTCCACGTCGTCACCGGCACGCTCGCCACGCAGCACAGCTTGTTCACCGCTCTGGTAAACCACGTTCATTTCCAAGGTACGCTCGTCAACCTGGCGGAAGCTTGCCGCGAAGATGTCACTGTTCTGTACACTGGCCAACGGTACCGTCGTCAGGGATGGGTCAAGCTGGCCGTTGACTTTGAAAATGGCATCTACGGGTGTATCCGCCACCGCCGGTGACTTGCCCGTGATCGGGTTCTTACCGGTCCAAAACTCGATGGTATTGAAGATGAACAAATCCGCTGTCGCCGCAATACCGTACACAGGGCTTAGCAGCATGAACAGACCGGCACGGCCGTAACGGTTATCAACGGCGCTAAGGTTGGCTTTGGTCACCAGCTGTGAGGTCCCCATCTGGCCAATACAACCAGTCAGTGACGTTGCAAGAAGGGTCATTACGATCGCTTTAGATGCGATTTTTTTCATTTGGGCTCTACTCCGCAAAGAGATGATGAAAATCATAAAAAGTGCGCGGATTATAGGCATTTTGAGGCAGGTTGCTAGTAAAAATAGCAAAAACTTCCCATCGATTTACAGTCGTAAAAACCTGGTTGGCGATTGGTAAATGAAGGGTTACATTTCAATGTGTGATGAAATCCTTAAAAGTCAAAATAACAGTCTTGATAATCAATCCCGAAACAACCCCGTCGTGCAATGCACCGCGGGGTTGTTACACGAACCTCGCTGTCGGCCTCACCTAGGCATGCTGGCCGGCCACGAAGCCCGAGCTCCAGGCCCACTGGAAATTGTAGCCGCCCAGCCAGCCGCTCACATCCATCACCTCACCAGCAAAGTACAGGCCTGGCACCTGCTTCGCTTCCATGGTTTTCGATGACAGCTCATCGGTATCAACGCCGCCTAGGGTGACTTCGGCGGTGCGGTAGCCTTCGGTTCCGTTCGGCGCAATGCTCCACTTATGGAAGTAGTTAGCCATTACGGTGATGTCCTTGGGGTTAAACTGCTTGAGCGGCTTATCAACCAAGTCACCGCGTTCAATCAGCACTTCGATCAAGCGCTTAGGCAACAAGCGAGACAGTGAGTTTTTCAGGCTCTGGTTCGGGTGCTTATCGCGCATGGCACTGAGGGTCTCTGCCAGCTCGAGATCCGGCAATAGGTCAACGGTCACCTTCTGTCCCGGCGTCCAGTAGGACGAAATCTGCAAAATAACCGGTCCGGACAGGCCGCGGTGGGTAAACAGCAGGTTTTCGCGGAACGTGGTGCCGTCTTCGGCTTCAACCACCGCCGGAACAGCAATCCCCGATAGCTCGGCGAACGCGTCTTTGTCTTCCTTGTGCAGGGTAAATGGCACCAGGCCAGCCGTGGTGGGTACCATCTTCAAGCCAAACTGCTCGGCAATCTGGTAACCAAACGGCGTCGCGCCCAGCTTGGGCATCGACAGGCCACCGGTTGCCACCACCAGAGACTCACACTCCACCAATTCGGTATTGAGTTTGAGGCTAAAGCCGCCCTCGGTCTTGGCAAGATCATGGACATCGACCTGGTAGCGCTGCTGGACCGTTGGCAAATCACATTCGGCCAGCAGCATGGCCACTATGTCCTTAGCCGACTCCTCACAGAACAGCTGGCCATGGTCACGCTCTTCGAACGTAATCCCATGCTTGGCGATCATCGAAATAAAATCCCAGTTGGTATATTGCGACAAGGCCGATTTCACAAAGTGCGGGTTACGGCAGACATAGTTGTTGGCCGCGACATCGTAGTTGGTAAAGTTGCAGCGGCCGCCGCCGGAAATCAAGATCTTACGGCCCGGCTTCTTGCCGTGATCAACCACCAGCACAGAGCGCCCGCGCTTGCCCGCCTCGGCGGCACACATCAAGCCAGCCGCACCGGCTCCAATTACCACTACATCAAATTTCTCTGCCATCACGCCACCGCTTTCGGTCCAAATCAAATGGGAGCTAACTCCCAACAAAAAAGGGACGCAGGGGCCAGTCGGCCTGCATCCCTTGTTCGAACAGTTGGCTTACCATCGCCACAGGACGGTGATTTTACCTGCCCTACTGGCTGAATGCCACCATGTGATTGGCCGCAGCCTAGATCCCCATGTAAGCAATCACGAAAATCGCCACCAAAAATACCATCAAGTAGGTACTGGCAAGAATAAATAGCCGTCGTACCTTGGAACATTTTTCCATGAACACAGGATCGTGATGGTTATGGTACTGATGGCTGCGGATATAGTGAAATAGCCGAATTTGCTTAGTGACATTGCCCTGAGATGAGAAAAACCCACGGCCGTCGACCTGCTGGTAAAGAAGAGGGTCGCATTCGCGCATTACCGCCAATAAAGTACGCAACGTACTAATGTAGCGGGAAATATTCACCACAGCGACCAAAAAAAGTGCGAGTAAGATTGCATCACCACTCATAATATAGCCCCCGAACAACGTGACTGATCAGCTGGCCACACTCTGGTGAGAAAGGGGGCATATCGGCATGCCCCCTGGACTAATTAGCCAGCTGGTGAATCCATTACTGATGTCGATCCAGCTTTCGCCATTTCGGCTAGGTCTTTGTCGATGAAGAACAGTGCCTTGCCATCTTCACCAACCAGCTCGATCTTATCAAGAATGCCTTTGAACAGTTTTTCTTCTTCGTGCTGCTCTGCCACATACCACTGCAAGAAGTTAAACGTCGAGTAGTCCTGGGTGGTAAATGCAACGTGTGCCAGCTTGTTGATCTTATCGGTGATCAGCTGTTCGTGTTCGTAAGTTTCACGGAACACATCACCCAGCGAGGCGAACTCATGCTTTGGCGCTTCAATCGCGCCGAGGATTGGCAATGCACCGGTTTCACTGACGTAAGTGAAAAGTCGCTGCATGTGCTCCATCTCCTCAACGGCATGCTTACGCAGAAACTCTGCTGCACCTTCAAAGCCCTTGTCTTCGCACCAGGCACTCATCTGCAGGTAAAGGTTGGAAGAGAAGAACTCTAAGTTGATTTGCTCGTTGAGTTTATCAACCATTGCTTGAGCTAACATCGCACTACTCCTTTCTATTCTAGTGTATACCAATCTCAACGGGTGGTATGAAAACGCTGTTGTCGCCATTGTCACAATGCAAAAGTGAGAATGCAACTCATCGTGCCCAGCGGCAAACAATCTATGACATGTTTTCAACTGTCCAGCGGATTAAGTTAAAAAGTTGCCGTAATTCAACAAATTCCACTACTGAAATTATTTCTCAAAACAGCGGAATAAGTTGCGATCGCGGTAATATTTTTTCCCAAAATTAGGTGCTAGCATGGAGTAAAGCCCCTAAGTCAAGGAGTGAAAACTATGGCTTACAAACATATTCTAGTTGCTATCGACCTGTCCGATGACAGCCATGTTATCGTCGGCAAAGCCGCTGAGCTCGCCAAGGCACTGGACGCCAAACTGTCGCTCATCCACATCGACGTCAACTATGCTGAACTGTATACCGGGCTGATTGATATCAACCTCTCAGATGCCCAGAACCGCATGGCGGAAGAGGCACAGAAGCAGCTCCAGTCGCTGGCCGACAAGGCCAACTATCCGGTGTCCCACACCTTGGTTGGCAGCGGGGATCTGAGCGAGGAGATTTGTCATGCTATCGACGACATGGATATTCAGCTGGTGGTTTGCGGCCACCACCAAGATTTCTGGAGCAAGATCCTCAGCTCTGCCAAGCAGCTCATCAACCGCTCGCCGGTCGATATGCTGATGATCCCACTGAAATAACAACGCGAGCTCCTTCCTAGCTACGCCAGCCCGGCACGGTTTGATCACTGTGCCGGTTTTCTGTTATTCCGGCCGCCGACGGCAGTAACCGTACGGATTGGCAGTATTTCCCTTGCCCTTTTTTCGCTACACTTGCTCCATCATTCAACTACCCCCCCTGAATAACACTATGGGATACTTATCCGCTGTTACCCTACTCTGGGCCTTTTCCTTTAGCCTGATCGGGGTCTACCTGGCCGGCCAGGTCGATGCCTGGTTCTCAGTCCTGACCCGCGTCAGCCTGGCAGCCCTGGTCTTCCTGCCCTTCCTACGCCGCCAGCACCTGCACCGCGCGCTGGCACTCAAGATCATGGTTGTGGGTGCCTTCCAGCTCGGCATCATGTACTGCTTCTACTACCAGTCATTCCTGTACCTGAGCGTACCGGAAGTGCTGCTGTTTACTATCTTCACCCCAATCTACGTCACCCTGATCTACGACATGCTGCACCACCGCTTCTCGGCCTGGTACCTGGCAACGGCCGCCATCGCGGTGCTGGGCGCAGCAGTGATCAAGTTCGAGGGGGTCAACGAGGACTTCATCACCGGCTTTTTGATTGTCCAGGGGGCCAACCTGAGCTTTGCCATCGGCCAGGTCGGCTACAAGCACATCATGGAGCAAGAACTCAAGGAAATCCCGCAGCACACGGTGTTCGGACTGTTCTACCTCGGAGCGGCTTGCGTCGCGCTGCCGATGTTCCTGCTGTTTGGTAACACCGAGCAACTACCGACCACCAATACCCAGTGGGGTATCCTGATCTATTTGGGTATCGTCGCCTCTGGCCTGGGGTACTTCCTCTGGAATAAGGGAGCAACCTTGGTCAATGCCGGTGCCCTGGCCATCATGAACAATGCGCTGGTACCGGCGGGCCTGATCGTCAATATCCTGATCTGGAACCGGGACGTCGACGTGCTCCGGTTATCGATTGGCGGAGGGATCATTGCCGCTTCACTGTGGTTCAACGAAACCTGGGTCAAACGCAAGGTGGAAAGGGCGCGGACGTAAAACACGCTGACTGATAAGACGGTTTCAAAGACAACAAAGGCGAACCCTGTAGGTTCGCCTTTTGACTATTGGTTCTGTGGTTCTGTGGTTCTGTGGTTCTGTGGTTCTGTGGTTCTGTGGTTCTGTGGTTCTACAAAAAACTCGTAGAACTCAAAGGTACTGTCAAACCAGATAATTCACTAATTTATCGCTAGTGATCACTTTATACTGAAGTCTTAACCCATAGGGCCATAGGGCCGCTCTTAAACCATCGAGCCGCTTAGATGAATGAAAACGCATCGGCAAACATACGATCGCGCTCGGCCCCTTTCTCGGCAGAGAACAGCTCACGCGCTGCGCCAGCCATTTCGAACCGGCCGCAGAGATAGATGTCATAGGCCGACAGGCTGACGAAATCATCGCAGACAGCCTCAAGCACGTTGCCCACCTTGCCCTGCCAGTTAGCCGGCGCCGTTTCAACAACCGGAACATAGGTCAGGTTGCCATGCTTGGCAGCCAGGGCCTTAAGCTCGTCGTTGGCATAGAGCTGGCATTCATCGCGCCCGCCCCAGTACACGAAGATCGGCTGGTGAACACCGCGGCTCAGGCAGTTATCCAGGATACTACGCACATAGGAAAAGCCCGTTCCGCCGGCAATCAGCAGTAACGGCTTGTCACTGTCTTCGCGCACCCAGGCCTCACCGTGCGGCGCTTCGATATCAACCGGCGTGCCCGCCTTCAGCGCGGCTTTCATGTTCTCGACCACCTCGATGGCATAAGGGTTATGCTCGGCAGCACCAATGTGCAGCTCCAGCTCCCTTTCCCGGCACGGACTGCTGGCAATCGAAAACGGACGCTTGTCCTTCTCGCCCATCACCGCCAGCAGGTACTGACCAGCCTTGAATTCAATGGGGGTTTCCGGACGTAGCAAAATACGGTGGGTATTGCACGCCAGCGGCTCGACAGATATTACTTCGCATTTGATGGACATTTGCTTCCTCTAATCTAGCTGGAGTACCAAATCACTCGTTGCCATTGCCTGACACGCAAAGATCCAGCCTTCGGCCTGCTCCTTCTCGGTGAGCATAGGCTCGAGCTGATAGCGGATCTCCCCCTGCTGCTTGCGGCACATGCACATGGCACAGGCACCAACCTGGCAGCGGTTGGGAAAGGCAATGCCTGCGTTGAGCGCGGCCTCAAGCACGGTTTGTTCGCCGTCGGTGGCAAACGTCACATCATGAGGCAGCAGGCGGACTTGGTACATATTTATTTTCTCATGCCCGGCTCACGCGCCGAGCTTTGCGATCTAACTTGGTTTACGGCTGAGTTTAGTCACAGGTTAACCCAGGATCCCCAGTTCGTCCCAGATGGCATCGACTTTGGCAACCACCTCTGGCGACTTGACGATAGGCGTCCCCCACTCTCGAGAAGCCTCGCCCGGCAGTTTGTTGGTGGCATCGAGGCCAATTCTGGCACCGTGCTCTGCACCTTGGTTGACCATCAGGGTATCACGGCTCGGATCCATCCGGGTGGTCACCGCCCAGATCACATCATTCCAGTCGCGGGCATTCACATCCCCGTCGCAGACAATGATGAACTTGGTGTCGGTTTTGCCAGCCAGCACCGTCCAGATGCTATCCATCACCGGCAATGCCTGACCCACTTGGTCCTTGTTGATAGTCACAATCGCCACGCCAGCAAACTCTGCGGTCGACGGCAGGTAACAATCAATCACCGCCGGGAGCTGCTTAATTTCCTGCTCCAAGGCGTGGTGATTCAGCTCGGCTTGCGGACGGGGATAAGCCACAGCATTGGCGGTTTCCGCATCCCACTTGCGGGTTGCATCCAGGCCCATCTTGGAGCCAAGTCCTACCACCGGCGAGGCGAAGTCCAGCGAGTCGATCGGGGTCTGGTCGATAAACAGGCTGTCTCGCACCGGATCCATATCGCGGCTCATGGCGGCAACCACGCTGCCCCAGTCACGGGTATCAACATCTTCATCCACCACGATGACAAACTTGGTGTACATGAACTGGCGCAGGAAGGACCAGACGCCCATCATCACCCGTTTGGCATGGCCAGGGTACTGCTTCTTCATCGACACCACAGCCATGCGGTAAGAGCAGCCCTCAGGCGGCAGGTAGAAATCGACAATCTCCGGGAACTGCTTTTGCAAAATAGGCACGAACACTTCGTTCAGCGCCACCCCGAGCACCGCGGGCTCGTCAGGCGGACGGCCGGTATAGGTACTGTGGTAGATAGGCGCCTTGCGCATGGTCACGTGGGTAATGGTGAACACATGGTGGCGTTCGACCTCGTTGTAGTAGCCGGTATGGTCGCCATACGGCCCCTCGTCGGCAAACTCGTTCGGGTCGATATAGCCCTCCAGCACGATCTCCGCACTGGCTGGTACTTCCAGATCATTACTCAGGCTCTTGACCACTTCGCTCTTGCGGCCGCGCAACAGGCCAGCAAAAGCATACTCGGACAAGGTATCGGGGATCGGGGTCACCGCACCGAGAATCGTTGCCGGATCGGCACCGAACGCCACGCTCACCGGGAAAGGCTTGCCCGGATGGGCTTCCATCCAGTCGCGCAGATCCAGCGCCCCGCCACGGTGGGCCAACCAGCGCATGATGATTTTGTTCTTGCCAATTTTCTGCTGGCGGTAAATCCCTAGGTTCTGGCGCTTTTTGTTCGGTCCCTTAGTAATGGTCAGGCCCCAGGTCAGCAGCGGTGCCACATCACCAGGCCAACAGCTCATCACCGGAATTTTGTCCAAATCGACCTCATCACCCTGCCAGACGATGTCCTGACACGGCGCACTGCGCAGCCGCTTGACCGGCATATTGAGCACTTGCTTAAATACCGGAAGTTTATCCAGCGCTTCACGGAAGCCTTTCGGCGGCTCGGGCTCCTTGAGGTAAGCCAACAACTTACCAACCTCTCGCAGTTCACGGACATCGGTCCGCCCCATTCCCATTGCCACCCGGCCCGGCGTACCGAAAAGATTCGCCAGTACCGGGACGTCGTAGCCTACCGGGTTTTCGAACAACAGCGCTGGCCCGCCGGCACGCAGGGTGCGATCACAGATTTCGGTGATCTCCTGATCCGGGTCAACCGGCTGCTTGATGCGCTTGAGCTCACCCTGTTGCTCCAGATAGTCAATAAACTCTCGCAGATCCTTGAACTTCATCGGTTTCGCGGTTACCTATCCTAAATACACCAGCACCCGGTGCTGGCTTCAGTCACCGGGTACAAATAATCATTATCAAAACATTATAACGACTTGTTAACGGTAGGACAGCGGAAAATCCGACCACTGCGATCCCGCCCCGACCTTACCGGCAGACCAAAGCCGGCTATTCAGGGCAGCGTGGCAAGTGCCGAGCGGAAGTTCTTCTGCAGCACCTGGCTACGGCTGGCCGAGGCCAACTGCTCGAGCCACTCGAGATAACCGCTGCGGGCCAGCTCGGTGGCCACCAGCTCACCGTCATCCACTTCGCTCAGCTTATCGCTGAGAAAGTCCCTGGCAGCCACGGGCAACGGCTTGAGAGTGATCAGCGCGCGGTAGGCCTGAAGCTTCAGGGTCGGGTTGATGGTTGCGGCCATCAGCTGCTTGGTCGCGGCGGGTTGCGGTGCCAAACCGGCCAATCGGTTTAGCTCGGCCAGACTGTATTGATCGCTGCGGCGGCGCCACAGCAAATGGTAGACCCCCTCATCCCCCGACGCCGCGGCAAGGGCCGCAATCACCGCGTTATCTGGCAGCCAAACCAGCTTGCTGTCCGAGGTAAACTGCCCGGCCAGCACCTCGACGGCAGCCTCTGACAATTCGGGCAGGTGGGCCAGAAAAATATCACGCCGGAACGCCTGGGCCTGGATATCCCCGACCAGCCACTGTGACAGCTGCAGCTTCCCGTCTTCGGCTTGTTCCAGCATCTGCTGGGCCAGCAACTGCTGCTGCCAGCGGATCACCAGACTGCGCGCCTTGGCGCCATAATGGAAGGCGGATTTGGTCACCAGGTAGCCATCACCCTGCTCGACCACATTGAAAACCGGCATCCGAGCCGCCTGGGCCTCAAGCCAGTCCGCCTTGGCCTGATCCAATCCATCGGGCTTTGCTGCATAGCCGATAGCATAATCAATCAACTGGCTGCGCACCGCTTCTTGCTGGAGGGGAGGCAATGGGGACAGGTGGGATTCCAACAGGGCAAAATCACTGCTGTCATAGTATTGTCGCAGGGCCGATACCCGGTTTTTAACTTGCAGGGAAGCCTGAATATGCTCAACGTCCTGTTGGGAAATTTCGGTTGGCTGAATGGCTATCTGGGCCGTGGCCTGGGCTGCTATCATCCCTACAGCCAGCAAACCTATCTGCATGCACTTTCCTAGTCGCATGTCACCTCCTTGGTGAAAAAAGATATGTCGGTTATCCGGATCATCCTGATCCATAGTCACAAGTTGATAACAAACACAGTATATCGAACTATCGGGGGCAATTACCAGCAAAGCCGCAATCGAACAACGATCAATTAGAGTTTTAGTGTACCAAAAATAAAAAACGCCACAAGCTGTGGCGTTTTTCAAAACTGTGAGTCAAGCGACGAATTAGGACTTCTGGCGACGCATCGCGTCGAAGAACTCGTCGTTGGTCTTGGTCATCGATAGCTTGTCGATCAAAAACTCCATGCTATCGGTTTCACCCATTGGGTGAACAATCTTACGCAGGATCCACATCTTCTGCAGTTCGTCCGCTTTCGCCAGTAGCTCTTCGCGACGGGTACCTGAGCGGTTGAAGTCAATCGCCGGGAAGACACGTTTTTCTGCGATCTTGCGAGACAGGTGCAGTTCCATGTTACCGGTACCTTTGAACTCTTCGTAGATAACTTCATCCATCTTAGAGCCAGTATCGACCAGTGCAGTAGCGATGATAGTCAGGCTGCCGCCCTCCTCTACGTTACGGGCCGCACCGAAAAAGCGCTTCGGACGGTGCAGGGCGTTGGCATCGACACCACCGGTCAGTACCTTGCCCGATGACGGGATCACGGTGTTGTAGGCACGGGCCAGACGCGTAATCGAGTCAAGCAGGATAACTACGTCTTTCTTGTGCTCAACCAGACGCTTGGCCTTCTCAATCACCATTTCAGCAACCTGAACGTGGCGTGATGCTGGCTCGTCAAAGGTCGATGCAACCACTTCACCCTTAACCAGGCGCTGCATCTCGGTTACTTCTTCCGGACGTTCGTCGATCAGCAGTACCATCAGCTCACACTCTGGGTGGTTGTAGGCAATGCTCTGGGCAATGTTCTGCAGCAGCATGGTTTTACCCGCTTTCGGCGGTGCAACAATCAAACCACGCTGGCCTTTACCGATTGGCGAAGCCAAGTCCAGTACACGGGCCGTGATGTCTTCGGTCGAACCGTTACCACGCTCCATTCGCATACGCTCGTTGGCGTGCAGCGGCGTCAGGTTTTCAAACAGGATCTTGTTACGCGCGTTATCAGGCTTGTCGTAGTTAACCTCGTTAACCTTCAGCAACGCAAAGTAGCGCTCACCGTCTTTCGGCGGGCGGATCTTGCCGGAGATAGTATCACCAGTGCGAAGGTTGAAACGGCGGATTTGGCTAGGAGAAACGTAGATATCATCAGGACCGGCGAGGTAAGAACTGTCTGCAGAGCGGAGGAAGCCGAAGCCATCTTGAAGGATTTCTAGAACACCATCGCCAAAAATGTCCTCACCACTTTTCGCATGCTGTTTGAGAATCGCGAAGATAATGTCTTGTTTTCTCAAACGCGCCAGGTTTTCCAGTCCTAAGCTTTCGCCAAGCGCAACCAACTTAGAAATAGGTTGGTTCTTTAGTTCAGTAAGATTCATAGTGGTGGGTTTCTTGTCAGTCAAAATTGGGGTTCTATGTTAATTGAGATAAAGTCGACCAATGGGGCTGGTCAAGGAATGAACAAAATTACAATTTACGTGCAATAAGTTAGCACTAAAGATCTCATCCGTCTAGCATAGACGCAAGTCAAACCATGCACAACGAGAAATTGTGCACGGTTCGAGGCAGAGTTGCTTACAGGTTCGCGTCGAGGAACTCTTTCAGCTGGCTCTTTGACAGGGCACCCACCTTGGTTGCCGCCACACCGCCGTCCTTGAACAGCAGTAGCGTTGGGATACCACGGATGCCGAATTTTGGTGGCGTTGCTGCATTTTGGTCGATATTCAATTTACCGATAGTCAGCTTACCTTCATACTCGTCCGCGATCTCATCAAGAATTGGGGCTATCATTTTGCAAGGACCACACCATTCAGCCCAAAAATCGACTAGTACCGGGCCTGCAGCAGTAATAACATCGCTGTCGAAACTTGCGTCTGTTAGCTGCACAATCTTGTCGCTCATCTTCCACTCCAATGGTTGATTTTGTTAGCTGATTTGATTTTAACCAGCAAATCGATGCCCTATTTGAATGGAATCCGTTTCGTATTGCAACCCTAAGCTGATATTCTATACGAATGAAGACGACTCACATCACAGAGCAAAAATTTGCCGACCTGGGTTTAGAACCTCGGGTTTTACAAGGATTGGAAACCAAAGGTTTCCATAATTGTACGCCGATCCAGGCGCTGGCATTGCCGGTAGTGCTCTCCGGCCGTGACATTGCTGGTCAGGCTCAAACAGGCACAGGGAAAACCCTGGCTTTCCTGACCGCGACTTTCAACCACTTGCTGCTAACCCCAGCCAAAGAGGAACGTAAGCAAAACCATCCTCGTGCCATTATTATGGCACCAACTCGTGAGCTGGCGATCCAAATTTATAACGACGCCAAGCCACTGCTGGAAAGCACCGGTCTGACGGCAGGCCTTGCCTACGGCGGCGAAGCCTACGAGAAACAACAGAAGACTCTCGAAGCCGGTGTCGATATCCTGATCGGTACCTGTGGCCGTATCATCGATTTCTACAAGCAGCGCGTGATCGATCTACGCTCTATCCAGGCAGTGGTTCTGGACGAAGCCGACCGCATGTTCGACCTTGGCTTTATCAAGGACATCCGTTTCTTGTTCCGTCGCATGCCTGTGCCTCAGGAGCGTTTGAACATGCTGTTCTCGGCAACGCTGTCCTACCGTGTGAAAGAGCTGGCTTTCGAGCACATGAACTCGCCTGAAAGCGTGATTGTCGAGCCAGAGCAGAAGACCGGCCATCGCATCCAGGAAGAGCTGTTCTACCCGTCGAACCAAGAAAAGATGCGCCTGCTGCAGAGCTTGATCGAAGAAGAGTGGCCTGACCGCGCCATCATCTTTGCCAATACTAAGCACCGCTGTGAAGACATCTGGGCCCACCTGGCCGCTGATAAGCACCGCGTAGGCTTGCTGACCGGCGATGTGCCGCAGAAAAAGCGGGTTCGCATCCTAGAACAATTCACCCAGGGTGAAGTGGATATCCTGGTGGCAACCGATGTCGCAGCCCGTGGCCTGCACATCCCTCAGGTGACCCACGTATTCAACTACGATCTACCTGACGATGCCGAAGATTATGTGCACCGTATCGGCCGTACCGGCCGTGCTGGCGCCAGTGGCCATTCGATCAGCTTCGCCTGTGAGCAATACGCCATTAACCTGCCGGCAATCGAAACTTACATCGAGCATGCTATCCCGCTGTCAAAATATGACTCGGATGCCCTGCTAGATGATCTACCGCCGCCAGTTAGCGTACCGCGTTCACCGCGCCAAGGTGGCAACCGCCGCAGTGGTGGTTCACAGCGCCAAGGCCAGTCACGCCAGCGCAGCCGTCGCCGTCCGCCGCAGAACAAACAGCAGTAACATGTAGATATACCTATGGAAAGAACAGTATCACCCTTGTATGCCGCCATTGACCTTGGCTCCAACAGCTTCCACATGTGGATCGTCAGGGAGGTTGCAGGCACCGTCCAGACACTGGCCAAGATCAAGCGCAAAGTCCGCCTGGCCGCTGGCCTCAACAGCGAAAACAAGCTGAGTATTGAGGCAATGCAACGGGGGTGGGACTGCCTTAGCCTGTTTGCCGAGCGCCTGCAGGATCTACCAGCAAGCAACATCCGTATTGTCGGAACGGCCGCACTGCGTACCGCTGTCAATGCCGAGGCCTTTCTTTCCAAAGCCGAGACAATCCTCGGCTACCCGGTCGATATTATTCCAGGCGAGGAAGAAGCCCGGATCATCTACCAAGGGGTTGCCCATACCTCAGGCGGTTGCGGCAAACGCCTGGTGGTCGATATCGGCGGAGCCAGTACCGAAGTGATCATTGGCGAGGGGTTTGATACCAGTGCCCTGACCAGCCTCAAGATTGGCTGTGTGACCTGGCTTGAGCGTTACTTCAAAGACCGTTACCTCACCGAAGCCAACTTTGCTGCTGCTATCTCGGCCGCCAAAACCGCCATCGCTCCGATTGTTGAGCAGTACCAGACGCTTGGCTGGCAAACCTGCGTCGGAGCCAGCGGCACCGTCCAGGCCCTGCAGGAAATCATGCTGGCGCAAGGAATGGATGAGATCATCACCCTGCAGAAACTCAAGCGGATGCAGCGCCAGGCCATGCAATACGAACGGCTGGAAGATCTCGATATCGAAGGCTTGACCCTGGAGCGCGCCCTGGTCTTCCCGAGCGGGTTGTCGATCCTAATTGCGATTTTCGAATCACTGGGTATCGAATCGATGACCCTGGCTGGCGGCGCCCTGCGTGAAGGCATGGTGTATGAGATGATGAGCCAGATGCGCCATCATGATGTCCGTGAGCGTACCTTGCAGAGCCTGCAGACCCGCTTCCAGCTCGACAGCATCCATGCGGGCAATGTCAGCGATACCGCCCGTGCCCTGCTGGGCAGCTGCCAATCTGCATGGAGCCTGGAGCCGCAAGCGCACTACCTGCTTGATGCCAGTACGGCCCTGCATGAAATCGGCACCATGATTGAGTTCAAGAAAAGCGGCGAGCATGCCGCTTACCTGATCCACCATAGTGATCTGCCCGGTTTTACCCGCGCCCAGAAGCACCTGATTGCTGAGCTGCTGCGCCGTTACCGCGAAAACCTGACCAGCCTGCCGGAGCAACATGCCCTGTCGGCGCAAAGTGCCACGCGCCTGCTGCGCCTGCTGCGTCTGGCAGTGATTTTGTGCCACCGCCGCGATAGCAGCCACCAACCGCCGTTCACGCTCAAGGCCGATGACAACGCCCTGAGCCTGACTCTGCCGGCTAGCTGGCTGGCCGCCAACCCGCTGACCGATGCCGAGCTACAGCAAGAAGCCACCCGCCAAAGTGACATGGGCTGGCCACTGGCTATCATCGCCAGCGAGTAACATGTACCACCTATAAAAAAAGCACCCCGCGGGGTGCTTTTTTATTATCTATCGCTAACAAATATTTATGTATGCATAATGGCTGATTCGGCGAAGGAACTTCATCCCAGAGCAAAGAGGACACGCGGAGTTGATAATTATCAATGAGCATGTCCGATGCAGGGCTGGGAAGAAGTAACCAGCCCAATCAGTTCATTATCCGGTGATACCGCTATGGCGTAGCAATGCATCGATCTGCGGTTCACGGCCACGGAAGCGCTTGAACAAGTCCATCGGCTCCTCGCTGCCGCCACGCTCAAGAATGCAGTCCAGGAAGTCAGCCCCGGTCTGGGTGTTGAAAATCCCTTCTTCCTCGAAACGCGAATACGCATCTGCCGACAGGACTTCGGCCCACAGGTAGCTGTAGTAACCGGCACTGTAGCCGCCAGCGAAGATATGGCTGAAGCTGTGCGGGAAACGGCCCCACTCCGGGCTGGGTACCACCGATACGCGGGACTTGATCTCTGCCAGTGTTTCCAGCACCTTGGCACCGGATTCTGGGTCATAATCGGTATACAAACTAAAGTCGAACAGGCCGAACTCAAGCTGGCGCAGGATACCCATCGCCGACTGGAAGTTCTTGGCTGCCAGCATCTTGTCCAGCATCTCTTTTGGCAGCGGCTCACCGGTTTCGTAATGGCCTGAGATAAAGGCCAATGCTTCTTCTTCCCAGCACCAGTTTTCCAGGAACTGGCTCGGCAGCTCGACCGCGTCCCAAGGCACGCCGTTGATCCCCGACACCGCCGGCACCTCGACCTGGGTCAGCATGTGGTGGATACCGTGGCCGGTTTCGTGGAACAGGGTGACCACCTCGTCATGGGTAAACAATGCTGGCTTATCGCCCACCGGCTTGTTGAAGTTGCAGGTCAGGTAAGCTACTGGCATCTGCATAGTGCCATCCTGACGAGTACGGCGGACCATGCACTCGTCCATCCAGGCACCACCTCGTTTATGCTCGCGGGCATACAAGTCCAGGTAGAAACTACCGCGCAGCAGCCCTTCGCCATCAAAGATATCGTAGAACTTGACCGACTCGTGCCAGGTATCCACCCCCTTGCGCTCTTTGACGTCCATGCCGAAGACACGCTTGAGCACTTCGAACAGGCCGGCGACCACTTTCTGCTCCGGGAAATACGGACGCAACTGCTCGTCGGATATGCTGTAGCGGTGCTGCTTGAGCTTCTCGGCGTAGAAAGCAAAATCCCACGGTTCCAGATCTTCGGCGCCAAACTCGGTGCTGGCATACTCACGCAGCTCGGCCACTTCACGCTCGCCCTGCGGCTTGGCGCGATTGGCCAGATCGTTCAAGAAACCCAGCACCTGATCGGTTGATTCCGCCATCTTGGTCGCCAGAGATTTTTCGCTGTAAGTATTGAAGCCCAGCAGACGGGCAATTTCATGGGTCAGCTTAAGCTTCTCGGCGATAATTTCACTGTTGTCCCACTTGCCGGCATTCGGCCCGCGATCGGAGGCTCGGGTGACAAACGCTTCGTACATCTCCTGGCGCAGTTCACGGTTGTCACAGTATGTCATCACCGGCAGGTAAGACGGAATATCTAAGGTGAACAGGTAGCCTTCCTGCTCCTTGGCTTCTGCCGCTGCTTTGGCCGCCTGCAAGGCCGACTCAGGCAAACCGTCCAGCTCGGCTTCATCGCTCACCAGCTTGCTCCAGCCCATGGTGGCATCCAGCACGTTATTGCTGAACGTGGAAGACAGCTCTGACAGGCGCTTGCTGATCTCCCCGTAGCGATGCTGCTCTTTAGCTGGCAGGCCGATACCCGACAGCTCGAACTCTTTAAGCGCATCGGTGATCGACTTTTGCTGGGCCTGACTCAGCTTGGCAAAACTGTCATCGACCTTGATCGCCTTGAATGCTTCATACAGGCCCTTGTGCTGACCAACCCAGGTGCCGTAATCCGACAGCATCGGCAGGCAGCTCTCATAGGCTTCGCGCAGCTCGTTGCTGTTCTTCACTGCGTTGAGGTGGCCGACTGGCGACCAGATGCGGCTCAAACGATCGTCCGTTTCAGCCAGCGGTACGCAGATAGTTTCCCAGCTTGGTGCGATATCAGCTGCCAGCACCTGCTCCACAGCCGCGCGGCAGTCGGCAATCGCCTGCTCAACGGCAGGTTTGACATGCTCTGGCTTGATAAGCGAAAACGGCGGCAGGCCCGTCATCGAAAGTAATGGGTTAGTCATGCGCAATTCCTTAAATTAGTTATCCATTAATAAATGCGTCTTGGGGAGGCTAAATTCAATCCTTTCATCATGCTAAATCGTCAACTTACTTTCTAATAGTAAACTAGATCGCATCACCGACGACGGAAAGTCGTCACTCCTACTGGCTATTCGCAGCCAATTGGCGATAATACTGGCCCTAATTATCCCTATTCTGTCGAGATCCCAGCCATGCTGAGCTACCGCCATAGTTTCCATGCCGGCAACCATGCCGATGTGGTCAAGCACATTGTCCAGAGCCTGATCCTGGATGCCCTGAAACAGAAGGACAAGCCCTTCGTTTACCACGATACCCACTCCGGTGTCGGCCGTTACGACCTTCAGGATGAGCGCAGCGAAAAAACCGGCGAATTCAAGCAAGGTATTGCCCGGATCTGGCAGCGTGACGATATCCCGGCAGAGGTTGCCAGCTATATCGATGCTATCAAGGTACTGAACAACGGTGACGAACTGCGCTACTACCCAGGCTCACCGAAGGTCGCCCGCGCCCAGATCCGCGAGCAGGATCGCATGGTATTGACCGAACTGCACCCGAGTGACTTCCCGCTGCTGCTGCAGGAATTCCGCGGTGACCGCCAGGTCCGCATCTACAAAGAAGATGCCTTTGCCCGCCTCAAGGGCAGCCTGCCACCGAAAGAGCGCCGCGGCGTGGTACTGATCGACCCACCGTACGAGCTCAAGCATGAATACATGGATGTGGTCAAAGCGATCAAAGAAAGCCACAAACGCTGGGCAACCGGTACCTACGCCATCTGGTATCCGGTGGTTTACCGCGAGAATATCGACAAGATGCTCAAGGGGCTGGAAGAGCTGGGGATCCGCAAGATTCTGCAAATCGAACTGGGTGTTGAGCCAGATACCGAGGAGCGCGGCATGACCGCCTCGGGGATGATCGTGATCAACCCGCCGTGGAAACTGGAAAGCCAGATGCAAGCGATTTTGCCTTGGCTAAAAGAGGCCATCGCGCCGAATCACGGTCACTACAAGCTAGAATGGATCGTCCCGGAATAAGCGGTGATTTTCCGCTAACAACTTGTAAGGCGGGGATTTCCCGCCTTTTTTGTGCTGATATTTTTTGTTCCAACTTTCTCTAACTCCCCCTCTCGTAACTCTTCCCATTCTTGATTACACTAGGGCTAACACAGCTGGAGCTGTAACCAAATCAAAAAAACATTGGAGTAAAGTCATGGCAAAGCATTTTGATTACATCTGTATCGGCGGCGGCAGTGGCGGTATTGCTTCGGCAAACCGTGCGGCTATGTACGGTGCCAAGGTGGCACTGGTCGAAGCCAAGGCACTGGGTGGTACCTGTGTCAACGTCGGTTGCGTGCCGAAGAAAGTGATGTGGCACGGTGCCCAAATTGCTGAAGCTATGCACCTTTACGCCAAAGACTACGGTTTTGACGTTGACGTTAAAGGCTTTGACTGGAGCAAGCTGGTCGAGAGCCGCGAAGCTTACATCAGCCGTATCCACACCGCTTACGACAACGTGCTGGGCAATAACAAAATTGAAGTGATCAACGGTTTTGCCAAGTTCGTTGACGCGAAGACTATCGAAGTCAACGGCGAGCACTACACTGCAGATCACATCCTGATCGCCGTAGGTGGTGAGCCAACTATCCCGAACGTACCGGGTGCCGAGCACGGTATCGATTCTAACGGCTTCTTCGAGCTAAACGAGCAGCCTAAGCGTACGGCGGTTGTTGGTGCTGGCTACATTGCAGTCGAGATCGCTGGCGTACTGAGCGCGCTGGGTACCGATACCCACCTGTTCGTGCGTAAAGAGTCACCACTTCGCAGCTTCGACCCAATGATCATTGAGACCTTGGTTGAGGTGATGGACAAAGAAGGCCCAACACTGCACACCCACAGCGTACCGAAAGAAGTGGTTAAAGAAGCTGACGGCTCAGTTACCCTGCATTTCGAAAACGGCGAATCGCACAACACCGATGTATTGATCTGGGCTATCGGCCGTAACCCAACGACTGACAAGATCAACCTAGCAGCGACTGGTGTTGAGACCAACGATCGCGGCTACATCAAGGTTGACGAGTACCAGCGTACCAATGTCGATGGCATCTACTGTGTTGGTGACATCATGGAAGGTGGTATCGAACTAACGCCTGTGGCGGTTAAGGCCGGTCGCCAACTGTCTGAACGCCTGTTCAACAACAAGCCAGAAGCCAAGATGGACTACAAACTGGTGCCAACCGTGGTGTTCAGCCACCCGCCAATCGGCACGATCGGCCTGAGCGAGCCTGAAGCCATCGCCGAGTACGGCGAGGAAAACGTCAAGGTCTACAAATCTGGCTTTACTGCCATGTACACCGCTGTGACCTCACACCGCCAGCCATGCAAGATGAAACTGGTTTGTGCCGGCCCTGACGAGAAAGTCGTTGGCCTGCACGGCATCGGCTACACCGTCGACGAGATGATCCAAGGCTTCGGCGTTGCGATGAAGATGGGCGCGACCAAAGCAGACTTTGACTCAGTAGTGGCTATCCACCCTACGGGCTCTGAAGAGTTCGTTACCATGAGGGGTTAGTGTAGGAAAAGCATCTTACACACGTAAATAAATCTGGAAAATAATCAATCACTGTCCATACTGTATATATGGACAGTGATATTTTTCAGGATAATTTATGACGTACCTTGTACACTCCAGCGATGTTTTCAAAGAGACTGAGCTAAAAAAGCTGGATGATGGAACATTCCATTGCAAACCCACCACTGACAATATCGGTTCACTGCCCACACTCTTTTCGCAAGATGGCGTATTCAATCACGAAGCCAACAGCTACCTGTTTTACCTCAAGGCCGTAAAGAAGGCGGAAGACCTATCTCCCTGCGCACAAGCTCTACGTGCCTACTACCAGTTTCTTGAGGACAAGGGGTTACATTGGGATAAATTCCCACCTGTCAAACGACTCAAACCGACTTATCTGTTCCGCTCTCACCTGCTCAAGCAAATAAAGCAAGGCGAGCTTGCTCATAGCACAGCCAGCGTTCGTATGAACCAAATCGTCAATTACTATAAATGGTTGATGCACGATGGTTATCTACGCATAAAAAATGAGAAAGAGGCCCCTTTCAAAATGGAGTTTGTCTCTGTTCAGAACACGGGGATGCTTGCTCATATATCCCCAACCTTCATTGTTGAGACCAGTGATTTACGCATAAAAGTACCGAGGGATGCGGATAGCAAGAACATCAGACCGCTATCCCCGTTAAGCCGTGATGCCCTGAGCATTTTGACCGGACACCTCCTGCAAACATCTGAAGAGCTGCGCCTGCAAGCCTTGCTTGCGATGGATACAGGCATGCGAGTTGAGGAAGTGGCAACCCTAACGCTAGATGCACTAGATACCGCAACACCGCTTGCAGAGAGCCAACATCGCCTAGAAATCCAGTTATGCCCTCGCTCTACAGGCGTACAAACCAAGTTCCTAAAAACTCGGACTGTCGAGATTTCATCGGATCTGCTCCGCTCGCTAAATGAATATCGAACTTCAGAGCGCCGCCTGAAGCGTGTCACCAAGCTCAACGAGAAAATTGAGCAGTTGGATAGCGACGCTCCTCCTTTTGCCCAGAAGAGCATTGAAATACTAGAGCGCAGTGAACGCCACGAACCGCTTTTTATTAGCCAGCAAGGTAACCCTGCTACGGGGAAGTCCATTGAAGCTCGGTGGGTTGAGTTCAGGGCAGAAATAAAAGAGGCAGAACCTTCATTTAACCATCGTTTCCATGATTTACGTGCCACTTATGGCACCTATCGCTTAAGTGACCTGCTAGAGGCTAAATTACCCGTTGTCGATTGTATGGAGCTTCTTATGGGTTGGATGGGGCATAAGGATGAAAGCACAACTTGGAAGTACCTGCGCTTCTTGAAGCGCAAAGAAGTATTCAAGGTTAAATTTGGCATCTTGGATGCCATTATGCACGAAGCGCTAGGTGGTGAGGATGAGTAATAATGTTTCATACCTCCACGGCTGGAAACCAGAGCTTTGTTTTCAACTAAATACTGAAAGTCATCATTTCGCTGATTTTAATCGCTTACTAGTGAAGCACTGGCCTGCCACGAAAACACTTCAGCAAGGCGGTCAATTTGAAGATGCCGACCGTGAAGGCTTTGTGCTCCAAATCAAAGACCGTTTTTGTGAAAGGATAGAAGAAGGAGAGAGTCATAAGACTCTGTATACGCATTACAGTCAACTGTCTCAATATCTCCGGTGGTGCGACCTAAATAATGCGTTAGCTTTTAGCCAAGAATCACTGGAAGGTTATATGTCTCATCAGCATGTTAGGGTTATGCAAGGGACTGTGAAACGTTCTACTTATCTAAGATATCACTCTGCTATGTTGGTGCTATTTCGGGATTATTTGGATTGTCCATCAAGCTATTTCAGCGCGATAACAGTGATGGATAAAAGTGATAGCGAACCTTTCGAAGCCTATACTCGCAGTGATTTAAACCAACTGCTTCCCTTCCTTCGCAGTCTGTTCAAGCAAACCTATCGTCAATTTATTGAATCGCCCGAAACGCATATCAAGGCTAACAAAAACACACCCACCATGACCTTCTCGTGGAAAGGTCAAACCTATAAGCTATGTGCTGCGATATCGAAAATGATGTGCGCAGGCACATACCTTTTGTCTTATTACACCTACGCAAACACCAGTGATTTATGTCAGTTACCACAGCCAAGTAATGCCTCTACGTCAGTAGGAGAAACGTGGTACACCATGCCCGCATTTAAGCGCCGAGCGTTCAAAACCATTCAAGTTGAGATGGGTGAGCATGAGCTGGATATACCGAAATACGCCATGCCTTTCTTCGACAACTTACTCAATGCGTCACGATTAATATCAACCGATAAAAACGCCACACTGCTTCAAACCGTCGCTGCGCAGCAAGCCACACCAATGAAAGGCCCTATTCTTCAGCCTTTCCTAAGGGGCTGGGTTGAAAAGCATTTTACCTTCACAGACCAAACGGGGCGTAGACTACGCCCGACGATTAGCCGTTTTCGTGAAACGGGCGCACAGATTACCGCCTATCACCAAGGCGAAATGATGAATGACATCATGCTAGGCAATACCCCTAACACGAGAAAGAGAAGCTATAGCGAAGGAAACCGAATAACCAACAATGCCATGATGCAAGATACGATGTCGATACGAGAAGAGCAGATTAAAAGTGGCGTAAACCCGAAAAAGGCGCAGACCAATTTAGGTATTGATGTTTTGGTCATAGAAGAAGAAAACAAAATCAATCTGCCTGATTTAAGTCGCACGCCCAATGGGGCGAGTTGCGCGACTCCCTTTGGCGAGAAGTCAGAAAAATACACAAGGAAAGCATTCAAACAAGGGCTGCTAAGTGAAGGGGAAAAATTGGCTTGTGCTGATTTGCTCGGTTGTTTCGGCTGTCCGAGTCAGGTCATCGTTCAGTCGCTCTCAGATATCTGGTGCCTACTTAGTTTTAAGGCGTGCATTGAGGAATCACTCTACCGACACCTCGACGCCAGCCACTACCGCCAGAACTTTGAAGATATCATAGTGTTCATAGAAGAAAAAATCTTACCCCACATTGCCAGAAAACTACTCAAAAAAGCGCAAGCCAAGCTTGATGATGAAGGCTATCACCCTAATTGGGACGATACTGATTCTGTTCTTGGCTTAATCCCTGTGCTATCTCAGGAGTTATCATCATGAAAACCAGCCACCTATACACTGCGGACTTCCCCGAAGCGCACAAGGTGCAAGTCGTGGACATTATATCGCTATATCACGAAGGACGATTTGAAGAGTTGGATGCTGTTGTTATCTGCAAAGATAGAGACGGCAACGTGACGGCAACGTTTGGGCAAAGTGATTGGGATTGCGCACCTTTTTCGCGAAAGAAGGCGAGAAATAACCTCAACTTCTCAAACTTTGACGCCGCACCTGAGCTGCAACGTGAACTCAAGATATTTACCTTTGGTTGGCTTTTTAACGCCTGCCCAAAAGGAAAAAAAGCACCGAAGTTTTCAGCCGTTTATTCTCGGCTGTGCGACATCAACAAAATTTACTTATTGTTAATGCAGCAGAATCAAACATCACTGGCTGCGCTCTCCTCTTCGCCACTGAGGGCAAAGCTTAATGACGACCTTCAGGAGAAAGGTTATGTTAAAAGTACACTTGAGCAGGCATTTGTTGCTATCAATGGGGTAATCGGTGATTCAGGCTGGCACAACATACCGCTGGGCATCGAACCCATAAAGTCAAAAATCGAAGCCCAAAAACTGAGTGATAAAGATAATCAGCAAACCTTGGTCATTCCTGAGCGGTTATGTCACGCTATCTACGGCAAAGCGATAGCGCTCATTGAAGAGGCGTTGCCTCATGCCAAACTGCTGGCCGATACCGAAGGTGCACTTCAAGACAACTATATTGAAGGTAGGAGAATTTTAGATAACAAAGTTCGACAAGGTCTCGCTTATACCTTTATGAATGGTGATGGGAGTATTGATAACCGCAAATACACGGCAGCGATTACAGGTAACCTACCCCATGAGCCTCGTACTATTATTGCCCCATTGGCAAAAAAACTTCCTGACATCCCGCTGAACTATGCCGATGAATTTAAGCGCTACTTAGGGCAACTCATTACCGCGAGCTATATTGTCTGCGGTGGGTTCAGTGGGATGCGAGACTCAGAATTGGATAAGCTGACGCCCAACAGTTATTACAAAGACACCTTGAGTGGGCGAGTTCACCACATGTTGCAATCTCATACCTTTAAGCTCGGAGAAAAACGCGAAACGTGGGTGACAGCAGCCTCTTCCAAAACAGCCATAGACTTAATGACAGTACTCACTAAACGCTGGCGAAGCGAAGTGACTTACCCCGATGAGAAGTTCGTCAATTCATTATGGGTAAACCAAGGCGCTCGCTCAGTGCCACCGAGATTAATCATCGACTGGAATGACCGCTTGCAGCGTTTTTGTCGGCAGTTTGCTTTTGTGGTAACTGAAGACGATTATCAAGAATGCATAACCTCCAATCCTCGCTCTTTAGAGAAAGCGAAGGAACAGGTTGTTGTCGGTAAACCTTGGCCTATGAGCACTCACCAATTTAGACGTAGCCTCGCGTTTTATTGTGTGAAGAACCGCTTAGGGACATTGGTTGCGCTCAAGCAGCAATTTAAGCACCTCTATCTCTCAATGACAGAGTGGTATACCAACGGAGGTAAGCTGGCGAGCCTACTCGATTTAAAGGTGGATACAAAAATACAGCAAGCGCTCGAAGAGATTAACGCTGAAACCACCGCCAATAAAATCTTCAAACAATGGCATTCGGACGCAACCTTATCTGGCACCCATGGAAAAGCGATTATGAAAATGCGTGGCGACGTGCCGACCATCTACAGCTCTTGGGATGTTATATACAAAGCCGTCAAAGATGGAAAATTAACACTTCATGGTTCAATGCATAGCTACTGCAAGAGCGGGTATGACTGCGATATGGATGGGGTAATTGCCCCTCAATTTTGCGTAGATTGCGACTCTGGCAGCAGCATTATTGATGAACAACAGGCGAAGTGGTGGCAGAAGAAACATCGCAGTTTATCGGCTTACATGGCGTTGGGTGAAGACATCTCGGTCACAGATAGAAGTCATTATATTACTCAAATTAGGGCGGCAGAAAACGTGATGCGAGACTTTGGGATGGCATTTACGGCCTTTGAAGCAGAATTAACCGTGAGGGAGATTTAAGGATGGGTAAAGATGAAAATACACTCCTTGCGCTAGAGGCCGCTTTAGGCCGAATTGTTCAAGGAAAACCCAAGCGTATACCGACTCATCGCAAACTCAGTGTAAGAGCCGTTGAGGAAGAAGCAAACTTGGGCAATGGCAGTGGCTATTACTACCCAGAGTTTGTTGAGAAGGTAAAGCAGACCAAAAAAGACATTTTATTAGGGCGGCAGAAAACGTGATGCGAGACTTTGGGATGGCATTTACGGCCTTTAAAGCAGAATTAACCGTGAGGGAGATTTAAGGATGGGTAAACGTGAAAATACACTCCTTGCGCTAGAGGCCGCTTTAGGCCGAATTACTCAAGGAAAACCCAAGCGTATACCGACTCATCGCAAACTCAGTGTAAGAGCCGTTGAGGAAGAAGCAAACTTGGGCAATGGCAGTGGCTATTACTACCCAGAGTTTGTTGAGAAGGTAAAGGATACCAAAGTTGATATTGCAGAAGGTAAAGGTGTATACGTTCAGCCAGAAATAGAAGCGGTACGGGGTAAGCTCGAAGAGCAAAAGCGCATTAAAAGTAACTACAAAGAAAAGTATGAAACAGAGCGAGAGAAGCTAACCCTATTTGCGGCTCAGCAGCATCACCTAAACGATAAGTTAGTTAAGGCACTGGCTCGTATTGATGAACTTGAGTATGAGAATACAGAGCTTCGAGAGCAGCTTGCCAAGCTGAAGAGGAGCAAGGTAATGCCAATTAAGTAGTGCCACCACCGCTCAAGAGTAGATTGGCTGAATACAAAAAAGCTTCTGTCCATCTCCGTGCTAACGGGGTAGATCATCGTAACGCAGAACTGCCCCATTATGCTTAAGCTAAAAAAATTAGCTTAATGATTTTTAGCTTAACTTATTCAAGTTAGGGTTAGCTCATTACTGCCTCAATTGCGTATTCCGGCGATTGTGATCTAGGATTCCGTTTTTATCCGATCACCCTTTTACCTACTTTTTCTCTACCCTTATTTTTACTCTAAGTGATCGGATTGCACCAGTTTTCGCATAGACTCTCCTCCCAGCTCGATTCGGTGGCTGTGGTGTATCAGACGATCTAACAGTGCATCGGCAACGGTGGCATTGCCTATCATGTTGTACCACTCCTTTACTGGTAGCTGGCTGACAACGATAGTGCTACTTACTTGGTATCGATCTTCAAGCACTTCCAGCAAGTGCCCCGCATGATCTTGAGACAGTTTTTCCATCCCCCAGTCATCAAGGATGAGTAACTGCTTTTTTGCCAGAGTCTGTAGCTGTTTTTGGTATGTGCCATCCAAGCGACCTGTACTCAGGTCATCCAGTAGACGGCTCAGACGATAGTAGCGAACCATGTGTTGCTGCTCGCAAGCCTGAGTTGCAAGGGCGCAAGCGATATAGGTCTTGCCTGCACCTGTCGGGCCTGTCACCAAGATGTTCTGGTGTTTATGAAGATAGCCACCGGTCAGTAGTTCACTGACCTGCTGGCGTTTGAGCCCGCGGCCTTCCTTGTACAGGATTTGGCTTGGCTGGGCATCCAGCCTTAACTTTGCCTGGCGTTTCAGGCGTTGGATCTTGGTTTGGCTGCGGTTGAGTAACTCACTTTCGAGCAGCAGGCCCAAGCGCTCCTCGAACGTCAGCTCAGCATACGTGGAGAGTTGCTCTTGTTGCTGCTCCAGTGCGGTGGCGGCATGGCTTAGGCGAAGGGCTTTAAGTCGTTCATTCAGTTGGTTCATCGTTATCTCCTAGTGGTAACAGTCGGGGCCACGCACATTGCTGTGAACAAGTTCTGGAGTCACTGTCGTGTCGTGGCTGAGCTGGCCTTCGCGATGATTAACCAACAGATTTTTGATGAACTGGAAGTAAGGTTTGTTAACCAGAAGGGCGTCTTTACAGGCTTGCTCAAGGCGGCATTCACCATGCTTCTGACTTAAGTTCAACAACCCAAGGCAACTCCGGTATGCCTGCTCTGGGTGCGGCTTCGACATCAGTTGAGCGTTCACCACCTCCCGTGTGGCACTGCCGATGCGACCACCCCAGCGCAGTAGGCGTTCCGGAGACCATTTTTGGTGTCGGTGATTCTCGGGCATATGTTCGGGATATGTGCTCATCCCTCTTTCTTTCGTGCTTCTGGCATGCTGCGCGACAAGGCTCCCCTGAGAGTAAATCTGCACCAGCCTCGAAGTGGCCTCCAACTCTATATGTTGGCCGACTAACTGGTGTGGTACCGAGTAATAATGCCGTTGGTACTCGATATGGTAATCAGGGCCGACCTTGGCCCGTTTTGTTTCGGTGTAGAGATAACGCTGGATGGGAAGTGGCTTTAATGCCGGTTTGTCCAGGGTTTCGAAGAGGGCCTTCCTGCTGGCGCCAACTTGCTTCATCTCTCGCTGGTTGAGCTCATCCATGAGCTCCCTGATACTCAGGTTCAGCTCTTTGAAGGTATGGAAGGTTCGATGGCGCAGGCGCATCATGATCCAGCGTTCAACCAGTAACACCGCGTTTTCCGCCTTCGCCTTATCTTTGGGTTTGTAAGGGCGGGCAGGCATGATGGCGGTTTGATAATGATGCGCCAGCTTTTGGTAGCTGTCATTGATCGTTGGCGCATAGCGGTCTGCCTTGCTGACGGCGGAACGCAGGTTATCAGGCACCATGAGTCTGGGGACGCCACCGAAGTGCTCGAAGGCATTGGCATGCGCTTCCAGCCAGTAGACCTTTCCCTGTCCCGGGAAGGCTTCGACATAGGTGTAGTTAGATGCACCTAAGGTGGCAACAAAAACCTGAGCCTGGCGCACTTCTCCGGTATCAGGGTTAACAACAGGGATTGTTGGGCCGCAGTAATCGATGAAGAGCTTGTCGCCTGCGGTATGGATTTGTCTCATGCTGCGCTTTTGCTTTTTAAGCCAGCGGGTGTAGTGCTCGCAGAACTGACTGTACCGGTAAGCTCTCTCTTGGTGCTGCTCATAATATTCCTGCCATAAGAGCAGTTTGGTCATACCTTTGCGTTTGAGTTCGACAAAACACTGGGCGAAGTCAGGTATAGCCTTGGATTGGCTTGCACCCTTAGGGTGATAGAGCGCCCGAGTAAGTTCAGTGTCTGAGCAAGCCTCGGGAAGCGGCCAGCCAATGTGGCTCTGCTTGAAGCGCGTGAGGATTTCAGAGACGGTGGAGCAACCTATTTTCAGGCAGGAAGCGATGTTGCGGTTGGACAGCCCGCAATCAAATTTCAGGCGTAACACCTCTTTAATTTTGGTCATCGGTATTCTCTTTTTTGGCATTGTCACTTCCTTGCAACCATCTGATGTATAGCAAGGATAGTGAGCTATTGATTTAAAAGAGAAAAAGTATGGATTCCGGCGATTCCGATCATAGATTCCGGAGTTAGGTGAAAATTGGCCGGATAATCCCGGAATCGGTGATCGGTTTAAACCGGAATGAGCGATCGGATAATCCCGGAATCAGGGGGCGCAATGCTCCGGAATACGCACTCAATCAATGTATTTTAACCCACTATCATGTAGCCACTATAAGATAGTGCATTTATTAAGCATATGATTAAATTAACAAACTTCTTGCTAGTTGTTACTGGAATTCAGAATTCACCACTACATGGTGAACTTGTGTCATATTTCTCTCAGATCACGCAGATATTCAAAAATGTGTTTAAAGAGGGTTAGCTCAGATTTGCCCCGTTATGAGTTAGTGTTGTTCCAATCCACCTTATATACAGACACAACTTGACCAAGTTTTTCTCATGTATAACTATGTGATCAATTGAATATTTAGGGCTTAAATTAGCTACTAAAAGATTGGTGTATTTAGTCAAACTAGCGAGGGAAAAGTGAGCGATTCTATAACCATAAAAGGGGTTACTAGCTACCACCCGACCACACCACAAATTATCGATATATCAAAACAGAATACGTTGATTTTTGGCTTAAATGGAGCAGGTAAGTCCACAATCTCTAATTACTTGTATGATAGAGAAAAATTCGATAGTTGCAGTCTCAATGTTGAAGGGCGTTTTACCCCTATCGTGTACAACCAAGCCTTTGTAGAGCAACACTTTGTAAAAAGCTCAATGCAGGAAGGTGTATTCACATTGAGCAAAGACAATGCAGATCTTGAAGCTAGAATTGCTGAAAAGTCAAAATTGAAGGAAAAGCTCTTAGAATTATACAAAGGGATCAAAACCAAGATATCAGAAGCCAAAATAGCTCAAGGAAAGGCGACTGATTCTGCTATCGAAGAAGTATTCAAACAAAAATATATCATCGAGAAAACATCCCTTGCGCCGTTTCTTGAAGGGTTTAAAAGACCTAAAAGTAATTTTTACAAACAAGTAGAGTCTCAAAAAGGGGTATCCCAAGACTCTATTGAAAGCCTTCAAGCTGAGTATGATTCCCTAACTCAATCTGATAAAGCACTACCGACACTAATTGAACTACCGTCCCCACCAAGTCTAAACATTGAAGAAGCAAACATCCTTTCTGAGCCAATTGTAGGTTCTTCAAGTAGTCAGCTCACAGAGTTTATCACTGAACTCAACAACCAAAATTGGGTTAAGGATGGTAGAGACAACTACTTAGCGGAAGAGCAAACAAAATGCCCTTTTTGTCAGAAAGACACGATTGATGACACCTTTCGCTCTGAGCTTGCTGCATTGTTTGACAAAACATATGTTGCCAACGTGCAAAAAGTAGAGGCTATCTCGAAGTCTTATGCCGATGCGGTTACTAACTATATAGCATCCATCCAAGATGCGTTTATCAGCTGCTCATTATATGACCCAAACGTACATAAGGTTGAACCAGTTATTGCTCTACTAGAGCGTGTCTATCAAGACAACCTAGACCTGATTAAATCCAAAATAGAAAAACCAAGCTTATCTATTGAAATCATTGACCATAAGGAGAAATTAGCCCCTTTAGTGAGTATATCTGAAGAGATCAATGCAGCAGTTAAAGTGATAATAACAAAGGCAAGAAAATTCAACGAAAGCAAGAAAGACATCCAAGACAGAATGTGGGATTCCGTTAGATATCATACTGAGTCTATTTTCTCATTGGAAAAGCGTTTGAGAGATGAAAAAGACTGTGATATCAATCAACTAAATGCAGACTTAAAAAGAGTGAAACAGGTTGGTCGAAAAGTTGCTAGCAGAATCAGTTATCTTCGCTCAAAAACGTCAAATATTGACGATACCATTGAAAGAATTAATTTAAATTTGAAGAGTCTAGGTCTAACGAGCTTTGAAATTGTCTCATCAACTGACCCAGAGCAACAAAATTACTTTGTACTTAGCCGAGGGGAAAAGACCATTGAAGGAAAAGAAGTGTTTAAGTCCCTCAGTGAAGGAGAAAAAACACTGATAACCTTCTTGTACTTTATCGAGAAATGCAACGGCAGTATGAGTAAGGATTCAGACATTGCTGATAAAGAAAAACTGATCGTTATTGATGACCCGATTTCTAGTCTCTCTCAGAACTATATCTATGACATAGCCTCTCTGACTCACACCAAAATCATTAAAGGCAATAAGTTCAAAAAGGTCATTGTGCTAACCCATAGCTTGTTTTTCTATCAAGAGCTATTGAAGCTAGCTCCACAAGGTAAAGACAGAAAGGGCAATGATAGGTTCAATGATAAATACTCACTATATCGCTTAAATAAAAAGCAATACACCAATGTACAACCAATGAATAAAGGTGAGCTAAAAAATGATTATCAGTCTTTATGGCAAATAATCAAAGATGTCATTGAGGGCAGTGCCAATCCTGTCGTTTTACCTAATGTGATGAGAAACATAATTGAGTATTATTTCGGTTTTGTACACAAGAGAGACAAGCTATCTGACATCCTAAATGAATTAGCAGAAAAAGAGCCAGAGCAAGGACATAAAGCTTTTTATCGCTACATTAATAGGAGTTCACACTCCGATCCAACGAACATTGGTTTGATGGTCGAAGTTGAACCTCAAGCGTACTTGGAAAGATTCAAGTCTATATTTATAGAGAGTCAAGACGAGGAACATTACCACTGTATGATGGAGTCATAGTGGTTACCACTGAGGTATTCAATCAACTTATCGTCTTGGCAGCGATCGGCGGTGTTTACACACTACCTCAAGCTTGCCTAGACGAAATCGAGTGTACTGACGTACATCAACAATTTTCTGTCTCATCGGCAAAATCTCCACTGAGTGCCTGTGCTTGCCACAGGCAGCCTCATCACACAATGTAATAAGCTACTTCGGTTCAGTAGGCTGGAGAATTACCAAAGTGGTAACGAAACAAGTTTAATATACTTCGATTTTTGTGTAAATCGCTTACGTGGCCTGAGTGAGGAAGATTTTAGTTACTCTCACAAATCTGAGTTATTTAGGATAGGGAACAGAACAAACGCATTTCTATCCAATTATGAGTTGCGAAGCTGACTACCTGCAAACTTAATATGACTATCAAGTCGTTAAACCAGTAGCCTCGTACTTAATTGCCACAACTCATGTTCAATCAGAGCACAATGGAGCGATAGTTTTCAAGCTCACAAGTTAAACCATTGTTATTGTTGATTTATTTAGCATCACCCTATGATTACCTATACACAGCTTAGCTTTTAAGCTATTGAATTACATAGATAAAAATGGGGCTAAGTTTAAACCTAGATCCCCCGCCCACAATGAGTCAGTAGACGCCAGTTGTAGCCGAAGCTACAATGGAAACGTCTTGGTACAGAGCGGCCTCGTTAGATGAAGGTAGGTGTTGGTAGCACTCACTGGATAGCGGGGCTTTTCTCTATCTGGAGCAAAGAGCAATACCGTCCTTGTGCGCAGGGTCTTCAGGGGTGGTGCTTTTATCTAGCTTATGTTCCGACCGTTACTTCAAAAAGCCGCTATGATTAATCATATTTAAAAAATGATTAAGAGGAAATATGCTCCAGTTAAAGGAAGTGAAATTATTGTTCGATGCCGGAGTGTACAAGGAGGCATTAGTGACCAGAGCCTTAATGCAGGATGGGTATAACCTTCATCTCATTGGTGTGAAAAAATCTGATAACACCTGCCTGTCAAGCCAAAGGGCCAGCAGTGAAGCTAAAACCTTCAGGAGTGCCGACGCAGCTATCAGCGCTGCAAAAGATATCGGGTTTAGAGAACTAAAGTTCGTCTTGTCCTAATGGAACAGAGGTTCGTGTATCAGCGATGGTTCCGAGCCTACGCGCACTGCAAAACCACTTTTCTAAGTTAGGCTCAGCCAGAAGAACAACATACTGCTTCATTTAGGGCATGTATAAACCGAGTTCTTGAATGTGGTTAATTTTCTGGAAAGTGGTATATTGAACCTAACGTTTTTAGGAAAATTCATTCCAAAATTCGATTTTTCTGGAAAAGGCTCACATGCCTCTTCCGTTGTACCTTTCCAGATTTATTTCAGAACCCACCTGTGTTGGTAATTCAGGACTATGCGTTAATAGCGATAAATGGCGCTAAGTCACGTTAGTTACACTAGGCATTAAAGGCAGTGCCCAGGTACAAAGCTAAATCAGAAAAGGAGCGGCCACCGCTCCTTTTTTTGTGGCTGGCAAACTCTGCTCTGGATTGCAGATCATGCAACGGCCTTACGAGCACTTACAGGATCCTACACCATAAATATCGCTCGATAGCGAATAATAGTGAATAAAAGCGCAGATTTTGGCGAAAATAATTCCATTTCCAGATGAAAAACTGTAATCTTGCCCGACCTGATTATGGAAGATCAGTGAATATTTATTCCCAAGAGAATAAAGCATTAATTTACTCTTAACTAATCAATCAGTTAAAGGCCAAATATGCAGGATCAGGTTATTTCCCAAAACGGTAAAAAGAGCCCATGGCTCATGTTCCTCCTACCGTCGCTCCTCGGTGTCTTCCTTTTCATGGCACCTATCAGTTATCAGGACTCGCTGACAATTCCTATCGCCATTTTGGCCAAATCGGTTCAGGCCATCTTCGACGGCATGCTGCCAGCCATGGTGACCTTTGTTATCGCCATTACGGGGATCGCGTCAATCGCGACTAAGCTGCTTAAGCCAAAAGCAATTGTCGACAACAGTTTCCTCAGCGGATTGCTTAACCCGTCCCTGCCTTGGTTCGTGGTCCAGCAGCTCGGCGCTATCTTTGTAGTGATGACCTATTTCGGCATCGGTCCTGAAATGATCCACCACGGTGACACCGGCGGCCTGGTGCTCAATGATCTGCTACCAGTGCTTTTTTCTGTTTTCCTGTTTGCCGGTTTACTGCTGCCCTTGTTGCTTAACTTCGGCCTGCTGGAGTTCGTCGGTGCCCTGTTCACCCGGGTAATGCGTCCGCTGTTTAACCTACCGGGCCGCTCGGCGGTTAACTGTATTGCATCCTGGCTGGGTGACGGCAGTGTCGGCGTGCTGATGACCAGCAAACAGTACGAGAGCAAAATCTACACCGAGCGTGAAGCGGCCGTTATCGGTACCACCTTCACGGCGGTCTCTATCACGTTCAGTCTTGTGGTGATTGCCCAGGTGAACCTGGAGCACATGTTTGCCCCGTTCTACCTGACCGTGTGCCTGGCCGGCTTGGCGGCCGCTGTGATTGTTCCTCGCCTGCCACCACTATCGTGGAAAAAAGACCGCTACATCGACGGCCAGCCGCTGGAAGGCGATATCGAAGCCCTACCAGAAGGCAAGACCGTGGTGGGTTTTGGCCTTGAGCAAGCACTGGAGAAAGCCTCTCAGGTGAAGAGCCTGCGTAGCATGGTGGTTGAAGGGGTGAAGAACGCGATTGATATGATCTTCGGCGTGCTGCCTGTGGTGATGGCGATCGGCACCATTGCATTGGTGATTGCCGAGAACACCCCGGTATTTAGCCTGCTCGGCCAGCCATTCATTCCGTTCCTGGAACTACTGCGTATTCCTGAAGCAGCCGCGGCATCGGAGACTATCGTTGTTGGCTTTGCCGATATGTTCCTGCCGTCGATCCTGGCCTCGGGTATCGAGAGCGATCTGACCCGCTTTGTGATTGCGGCAATGTCGGTAACCCAGCTGATCTACATGTCGGAAATCGGCGCCCTGCTGATCGGCAGTAAAATCCCGGTCAAGCCGTGGGAGCTGTTCATGATCTTCATCCTGCGTACCCTGGTCACCCTGCCGGTTATCGCGATGATGGCGCATATTTTCTTCTAACAGACCGCCGTCTCCTGTCCCAAAGCCAGCGCCTAGCCGCTGGCTTTTTTGTGTCTAATCTCCCGCCGCACGCCTTCTTCACCAACCACCGAAAGCATGAACTTTATCCATTAATTTTATTAATGATTCACAAAAGCAACATTTCGCAGCCAAACTAAAAGCAAAAATGCGCCACTCATCACACATCAAAAGTTAAACCATTGATATTAAATGCAATTGTCACTATATATCGCTGCACTCATCAATGTGTGAGTCATAAATAAAACAAATAACAATTTCCGTTTTTGCATTCCAAGGAAAAAAAATGCATTTCAAATACTCAGCTATTGCAGCTTCGATGATTGCCGCCCTATCGCTAACGGGCTGTGGCAGTGATTCATCCGATCCATCGACCCCTGTCGAACCAACCGCAAAGCAAATCAAGGTGATCGACGGCTACCTTTCTCAAGCGCAGGTGTGTGTGGACCGAAATAGCAATGACTCATGTGACAGTAATGAGATTATCGGACTTACAGACGGCAATGGTACTATCACTATCAAGGCTGAAGATGCGAAATACGCCGTCATCGCCCGAGCGATTGCTGGCCAGACGACAGATAGCGATAAAGCAGGAAAGTTAGGTAACAGCTATGAGCTGATTGCACATGCCGAGAGCAAGGTTGTGACACCATTTACCACGATGGCCAAACTGCAAAACAAGACCGTTGAGGCATTGGCGACAGAGTTAAATCTCGACTCCGCCGTCGTTGCCGGTGACTATGTTGCAGCCAAAGCGCAAGATGGCAGCGCGGAAGCCGCGAAGAAAGCCCACCTGATGGCACGCAGCCTGACCAATGAACTGGCGCCAAGCTTGGCAGACAACGATACTGAAGCGCTATCAGAGTCAGCTGATGACATCACGAAAGTTATCGAAGATAGCATCAATAACGGTGACGAACTCGATGACATCGTTATTGAAATCAATGACGATGGCACGGCTGAAAGCAAACCGATCATTGCGTCTCTAAGCGATTACCTTGAAGGTCAAACCCTTAGCTTTGTCAGCATGAATAAATACTATGCACAAGACGAGGGAATTTTTAAAATCACTTTGCAAGACGGTACGCTAACTGTCGCTGACGACACGGGTGCGTCGATGACAGAAGCATACACCATCGAAGGCAATTCACTTATCCATATTGAGGACGGTGAAGAGAGCATCGAAGAGTTCATCTATGTGTCCGAGCAAACTAGCCTAGCGGTTACCCCGCAGAACGATCTCAACTTCTGGACAAAGGTTGATATCTCTGGCGAGGAATTTGAGTTCCCAGCGATCACACAAACAATGATTGCCGATCAAACCTGGTACTTCCTCTCTGATGACTCTACCGATCACAAACCTTATCCAATGCTGGCTAAGATGGTCTTTAACAAGGACAAGAACGTTGTTATCTCTGAAGAAGGTGAGGAGGGCTTCACCATTGGCTGGCGAATTGAGAATAATGAGTTAATTCTTGATTTCCCTGAAGGTGACAACGATATGTACATCAAGTTGGTTACCAAGGACAACAACATCCTAACAATTGTTGACGGTGGTGAAGAGCAAAATAAAAACCACTTCAGCCTGCTAGTGAAAGACAAAGCACTGGCTGAATCAATTGTTGAGAAATGGGGTGAAGAGATCTAACTGGCTCCAGATATAAAAAAACCGGCCTCGGCCGGTTTTTTCTTGCCCGTAACACAGGCTATCGGATGCCTTACTGCTCTTCGGCCGCATCATCGTCTTCTTGGTCGCGGACATAAAAGCGCGAGAAGAACAAGCCGACTTCAAACAGCAAACACATCGGGATGGCCAGAAGCGTCTGCGAAATCATATCCGGCGGTGTCAGCATCATACCCACCACGAAGGCGCCAACGATGATGTACGGCCGCTTGGTACGCAGGCTTTCCGGATCCGTCGCGCCTGTCCAGCACAGCAGGATAATGGCTACCGGGATTTCAAATGCAATACCGAATGCCATGAACAGCGCCAGAACAAAGTCCAGATAGCTGGCAATATCCGTCGCCACCTGGATCCCTTCCGGGGCCACACTGGTGAAAAAACTGAACACCAGGGGGAATACCACGAAGTAGGCAAAGGCAACGCCGGCATAGAACAGCAGCGAGCTGGAAAACAGCAGCGGCATGATCAACTTGCGCTCATGCTTGTATAGCCCCGGTGCCACGAAGGCCCAAACCTGATACAAGATCATCGGCACGGCGACAAATACCGAGGTCACCAGTGTGAGCTTAATTGGCGTGAAGAATGGCGATGCCACATCCGTTGCGATCATGCTCGCCCCTTCCGGCAGACGCTCTACCAAGGGGGCGGACAAGAAGGCATAGATGTCGTTGGCAAACCACACCAGGCCAAGAAAAACCACAATGACACTCAGGATGGAACGCAACAGTCGGTTACGCAGCTCAAGCAAGTGGCTGAATAACGGTTGCGTATCTTCAACAGTAGACATAGTGACTTATATTAATCCTGCTTTTGAGAGGTCGTCGCCGAGGGCTGCTCGTCTTTGTTGTCGGCATAAGGGCGCTGTACTTCCGAGGCGGCTTTTTTGAGCTCCTCCACAGTATCCCTCAGCTCAGGCGAGAGATCTTTCATCCCCATTTGCTCGGCTTTTTTCAAGTTTTCCTGAAGTTCCTGGAGCTTGAGCTCCTGGTTCAGTTCATCCTTGACCGAGTTCGCCATATTACGTGCAGCCCCGATCCAGCGCGATACCGTACGGATCGCGACAGGCAGGCGTTCCGGCCCCAGTACAACCAACCCCACCACGGAGATCAGTATTAGTTCCCAGAACCCGATATCAAACACGTGTTAAACCTGCTCTTTGTCTTTCTGGCTCTTCTGAGCCTGATCACCCTGCTGTTCAGCCAGTTTCTTCTGATCGAAATCCGCATCTGCGTCTTTCTTCTCAGCAGTTGGCTCCTCATCGCTGATCGCCTTCTTGAAACCTTTCACGGCAGAGCCCAAGTCACCGCCCAGTGTGCGCAACTTCTTGGTTCCGAACAGCAGAACAATGATTAGTGCAATGATTAGCAATTGCCAGATACTGATACCACCCATGCTTGTTTTACCTCAGCTAATTGTGGTTAATAACGAATCGTATATGTGTTGGCTGCATACTTTACCGCCTATTTGCGGCAAGCACGCCACCCAAGTAACCAAAACGTGACCCCCATTGCAGCACTGATAGCCGAATAGTTTTCAATATGATTACTAAAAAGTATGGCAGAACATACAACCAGGGTTGCACCAATGCCAAAGTAGAACCTTGCCTGGCCCTGGTAACGTCGACTCTCCATGAAATTGTCGTAGAGTTTATCGATACGTTGGTTCAGCGCATTGCCTTGGCGCAAACTATCGTAAAGTAATTCCGGCAACTCCGGCAACTTCTCGGCCCAGAATGGCGCCCGGGTTTTCACCCCGTCAATCACAGCCTGCGGGCCGACCTGACGAGACATCCAGTCTTCCAGGAATGGCTTGGCGGTATCCCACAAATCAAGCTGCGGATACAGCTGGCGCCCCAATCCCTCGACATATAATAAGGTTTTCTGCAGCAATACCAACTGTGGCTGCACTTCCATATTGAAACGGCGTGCGGTATTGAACAGGTTCAGCAACACATGGCCAAACGAGATCTCGGCCAGCGGCTTTTCGAAAATCGGCTCGCACACCGTGCGGATCGCGAACTCGAATTCATCGATATTGGTATCTTCCGGTACCCAGCCGGAATCGACGTGCAACTCGGCCACCTTACGGTAGTCACGGTTGAAAAACGCCAACAGGTTTTCGGCCAGGTATCGCTTGTCTTCGCGGTTCAAGCTGCCGACGATACCACAGTCGAGCGCGATCCACTGCGGGTTGTCCGGATTTTCCCGCGCAACGAAAATATTACCCGGGTGCATGTCGGCATGGAAGAAGCTGTCGCGGAACACCTGGGTGAAGAAAATCGTCACCGCGTTTTCCGACAGCAGTTTCATGTCGGTACCGTTGGCCACCAGCGCCTCGATATCCGAGACCTGGATGCCATAGATACGCTCCATCACCAGGAGGTTTTCCCGGCTCAGATCGGTATACACTTCAGGTACATACAGCATATGGCTATCTTCGAAATTACGCCTTAGCTGGATGCCGTTGGCGGCTTCGCGCATCAGGTTCAGCTCGTCGAGCAAGGTTTTCTCGTACTCGCGTACCACCTCGACCGGACGCAGACGGCGCGCATCCGGCAGCACCTTGGCCAGCAAGCCGGCCATGCGGTACATCAGGGTGATATCGGCCTTGATCACCGGCAGGATATCCGGGCGGATCACCTTGAGCACCACTTCCTTGCCGGTTTCCTTCAAGGTGGCGGTATGGACCTGGGCAATCGACGCTGATGCCAGCGGTACCTCGTCAAAATCATCGAACCAGATGTCGAGCGGGCCGCCCAGCGCTTTCTCCATCTGCTCCTTGGCCAAGCGGCCATCGAATGGCGCCACCTGATCCTGTAGCAAAGCTAACTGGTCAGCAATATGCGGCGGGAACAAGTCGCGTCGAGTCGACATCATCTGGCCGAACTTGATCCACACTGGACCCAGCTCCTGCAACGCCAGACGCAGACGCTCGCCCAATGGCTTTTCCGGATGCTCGTTGCGCAGCCAGAACAGGGATTTGCGCATTGCCTTAGGGAGCTTGAGTCGCGGATCTTCGGGCAGCAGCTCGTCCAGCCCGTAGCGCAGCTGGACAGCAGTAATTTGGTATAGGCGCTTAACTTCTGACAACACCATCATCGAGGCGCTTGCTCCATTAGACGATTCAGGCGAGCTTCGCAACGTGCCACATCCATCTTCAGATCATCGACCTGATCGGCAAAGTAGGCGATTTCCAGCGCCTGCGGTGCCAGGCGCCACTCTTCGGTGATCACCTCGGCCAGGTCTCGCTGGCGTTTAGCTACCCCTTGCTGGATAAAACGTGCGCCCTGCTTGGCGCCACTCACTAGAGTATGGGCAACAATATCACCGGTATATTGCGAGAGTTTTTCTTCGAAATCCGGTTTTAGCCCGCTCAGCAAGGCCGAGAACTGCTGTGCCAGCTGGATATCGCCGTCAAGCGATAGCTTGTCAGCCTTGATCAGCTGAGTCAGGTTGGCTTGCTGGCGAAGCTCAGGCAAAACGGACAGGTTGAGGGCCAGTTCACAGTCAATCTCGCCCTCATAGGCACCCAAGACATCGATCTGCTGGCTGAAGATAAAATACAGCTGCTTGCCAAATTCATTGATGGTCACGCCAATCACCTTGCCCTTCAAGCGGGCGAGACGACGCTGGCTGGCTTCATCATCCTTCAGCAGGGCATTGAGCGAGGTCTCGATCACCCCGGTTACAAACGCATCAACAGGCATAGTTTCCTCAGAACTTGTAGCCACGGTGCAAGGCAACAATGCCACCCGTCAGGTTGTAGTAGTTGGTCTGCTCAAAGCCCGCATTCTGCATCATCCCTTCCAGGGTATCTTGGTCCGGGTGCATGCGGATAGACTCGGCCAGGTAGCGGTAGCTTTCGGCATCGTTGGCAATCACTTCGCCCATTTTCGGCAACAGGTGGAAGGAATAAGCGTCATAGACTTTCGACAGCGGCTCGACAATCGGCTTGGAAAATTCCAATACCAACAAGCGGCCACCCGGCTTGAGCACGCGGTACATCGAGCGCAGTGCCTTGTCCTTGTCGGTCACGTTACGCAGGCAGAAGCTGATCGTAATACAGTCAAAATAGTCATCCGGGAAAGGTAGCTCTTCGGCATTGGCCTGTACATAGCCAACGTTGCCGACAATGCCGTTGTCACGCAGCTTGCTGCGGCCAACCTTGAGCATCGAGTTGTTGATATCGGCCAGGATCACCTGACCGTCATCACCGACTATGCGGGAGAACTTGGCGGTCAGATCTCCGGTACCGCCCCCCAAGTCGAGTACCTTGTGACCACGGCGAACACCACTGCAATCAATGGTAAAGCGCTTCCACACCCGGTGGATCCCCATCGACATCAAGTCATTCATAATGTCGTACTTAGCCGCTACCGAGTGGAATACCTCAGCAACCATTTCCGCCTTGTCTTCCTTGGCTACAGTCCGGTAGCCAAAATGGGTCGTCTCTAGTGTGGTGTCCGTCATGCTACTTCCGTCATGGTTAACATTTCATTTCGCCCTAGTGTACTTGATGGTTGAGGTTTGCTCAAAGCACAACCTGCATCTATGTCCACACCGCACAATTATGCTGTCGGGCTATCCTCGCCAATCGCCGCCAGCGGCTCGTCATCTGCCGCCCCCAGCATGGCCCGCTCGGTCAGTACCGGGCTGATATCGCGCTTGACCTCGACCCCCAAGAGGCGGAACCCTTCGGCCTGACGGATCACGTTGCCACGCCCCGTCACCAGTTTGTTCATCGCCCCCTGATAACTCTGGTTGGCCTTTTCCAGCGATGCGCCCATCGCTTCCATATCAGTCACAAACAAGCGCAGCTTGTCATACAGCTTGCTGGCCCGTTCGGCGATCTGCTTGGCATTCTGGTTCTGGCGCTCATTGCGCCATAGGTTATTGATGGTACGCAATGCCACCAGTAAGGTGGTCGGGCTGACCAGCATGATGTTCTGATCCATCGCATCGCGTATCAGGCTCGGATCGGCTTCGATAGCCGCCTGGAACGCCGGCTCGACCGGGATAAACATCAATACATAGTCGAGACTTTCGACGCCGTGCAGCTGATGGTAGTCCTTGCGGCTCAAGCCGCGGATATGGCTACGCACCGAGGCGACATGCTCGCCAAGGGCAAGCTCTTGCTCGGCAACGGTATCAGCGTTGAAAAAGCGCTCGTAGGCGATCAGCGACATCTTGGCATCGATCACCACATCCTTGCTCTGCGGCAGGTGCACCACCACATCAGGCTGGTAACGCTTGCCCTCTTCGTTCTCGAGGCTGATCTGGGTTTGGTACTCGTGCCCCTCCCGCAGGCCGGACTCGCTCAGTACCCGCGCCAGCACGACTTCGCCCCAATTGCCCTGCGCCTTGTTGTCGCCCTTGAGCGCCTGAGTCAGGTTGACCGCCTCTCGGGCCATCTGCTCATTGAGCTGCTTGAGGTTGTTGATTTCATGGACCAGGGTATGGCGTTCGCGGGCTTCCTGGCTGAAGTTGTCATTGACCTGCTTGCGGAAACCTTCGAGCTGCTCGCGCAGCGGCCCGAGCAAGCCTTCCATACTGATACGGTTCTGCTGATCGACGGTGCGGGTCTTGTGCTCGAACATCTTGTTGGCCAGGCTTTCGAACTGAACCCGCAGCCGTTCTTCGGCATTTTCCAATAGGGCTATCTTGTCATCCGCCGCTCTCTGCTCCTCGAAGTGGCGGGCTTCCTGCTCACGCAAATCGGCTTCGAGGCCGGCGTTAGCCATCCGGCTGTTTTCCAGCTGCTCGGTCAGGTACTGCTTTTCGTTCCTTAGCGCTTCGAAATGGCGCATCTTTTCCAGTGCGGCAGCCAACCGGCCATGCATCTGGCGCAACTCGGCAGTAAGCCGATCCCGCTCGATATCCATGTCATCAAGCTCCTGATTGCGTTCACTGAGCTGGCCCTGGTAGTGCTGCTCCTTGCTCTGCGCCAGCCTCAGCTCGGCTTCTGCCTGCTGCCGCATCAGTTGCATTTGCTGTTGCCAGCGATTGTTCACCAACCATGCCACAATAGCCCCCGCCAATACCGCGCCGGACACTCCGGTCACCATCGCCAAGCCGTATCCCGACAGCCACTCATTCATCATGCTTTTTTCCTGACTCTTTGATTAACCAGCAAATGATCTGCTTTTGCCAATAAGGCTAAGAGGATACTGGATAAATGTCCAGTCTCGTTATTCCCGCCCCTCGGTTTTCCGCCCGTGCACCGCGGCGCAATTTTCTGGTCGGCTTCCGTGCAATCGAATACACTGACGCGTAACCGATTTCCCTGCTGCCTTGCCGAAGCAGCAATTGATTATGGATGAACAATGAACGAACGTTATGCGCTCGGGTATGGCCTGGCGGCCGTCCTGCTATGGTCCACCGTTGCCACCGCTTTTAAGATCACCCTCGAATTCTTCACCCCAATCCAAATGCTGGTTGCGGCCAGCGTGATATCCGCTATGGCCCTCACCGGGATAGCGCTCTACCAAGGCAAGCTGCACCTGCTGGGTCGTACTTTCATGGCAAGACCGCTTTACTATTTGCTGCTGGGCCTGATCAACCCCTTTGCCTATTACCTAGTGCTCTTCAAAGCCTACGAGCTGCTGCCCGCCTCCCAGGCCCAGCCGCTCAACTACAGCTGGGCAATCACCCTGACACTGATGGCGGCAGTCTTCCTCGGCCAGAAAATCCGCAAACAAGACTGGGCGGCGTGTGCGCTGGGCTACCTGGGTGTGGTGGTGATTGCAACCAAAGGCGATGTGATGGCCTTGCACTTCGACAACCCGACCGGTGTCGCGTTAGCACTGCTGTCGACCCTGCTGTGGGCGATGTACTGGATCCTCAATACCAAGAACCAGGCCGATGCGGTCTTGGGCGTTCTGCTTGGCTTTTTGGTATCGCTGCCATTCTCTATCGGTTTGAGCCTTTACACCGGTGGCTGGACGGCAATCCCTTGGCAAGGCTGGGCGGCGGTGAGCTATGTCGGGTTGTTCGAAATGGGGGTAACGTTCGTGCTGTGGATCAATGCACTCAAGCTCACCCGCAATACCGCACGGATCAGCAACCTGATCTTCATCTCGCCGTTTATCTCACTGATGCTGCTGGCAACGATTATCGGCGAAGAAATCCACTCATCGACACTGGTCGGCCTGGTGTTGATTGTCTGCGGCCTGCTGATCCAGCAGTGGAAGAGCAAGAAGCAACGAGCGCAATCGGCCGCATAATCTGTTGCCAACAGAATAAAAAAAGCCTGCCACAGAGTGGCAGGCGAACTAGTGAGTAAGGGTTGTCGAGACCCTGCGCCTTAAAAGGGACGGCGTCTTTTTATTATCGAGAGTTTTCTTTTAGGCTGTCACCGGGGCGTGCCAGCGGCGGCCCATCTTTGTCCACAACAGGAACAAGCCAGGGATCAGCAGCCACATCTGCAATACCATCAAATCCGGTGAGCTCAAACCCAAACGCTGGGTAAGGCTAACCATGGCACCGGCACCACTCATCTGGAACAGGCCCAGCAGCGCCGCTGCGGTACCAGCACGGTCACCAAACGGAGCCAGCGCTTTGCCCGCCGCCGAGCCAAGCACAAAGGCAAAGCCGAACGACGACATGAAAATCGGCACCATAAAGGCCCAAGCTTCGGCAATATGGCCCACCAGCAGCATCAGCATGCCAGCCAGCACCAAGATCACCAGTCCGGTACTGAGTGTCTTGCGCGAACCGAAACGGTCGATATATTTCGGCGCCACCATACATGCCAAGATATTCAATGCGGCATTGATACCAAACCACAGGGTGAACTGGTTCATACTCTGGCCAAGCTCGACCATCAGCCACGCCGGGGCGGAAGTCACGTAAGCCAGGATCACTGCCATCGCCAGCATGCACAGGCTGGCATGGTACAAGAAAGTCGGCTCCCTAAGGACAGACCAGTAGCGCGACAGGCTGATCGCCGAACCTGACACATCGGTATCTGCCGGACGGGTTTCGCGGAACAACAGCAAGATAAACAAGCCTGCTACCAGAGCGAATCCGGCCATGAAGCTGAAGTTGGCGCGCCAGCCAAACTGGTGGGTCAACCATGTCCCGAGCAGCGGAGCCAGTGCCGGGATAAAGCAGATTGCCCCGTTGAGGTAGCTGATCATCCGGCCGCTTTTTTCCGGGCCGAAGCTATCACGTACCGCGGCAAAAGCTGCCACCGAGGTTGCGCAGGCACCGAAGCCCTGCAGCAGACGGGCAACCAACAACATATCCAGAGTGTGGGCGACGTAGGCCAGCGCCGCACTCGCGCCGTAAATCGCAATACCGCCAAGGGCAATGGGACGACGGCCGAAGCGGTCAGCCAAAGGGCCTGCCAGCAACTGGCCAAGGCCAAGGCTGAACATAAACCAGGTCACGGTATCTTGGACCCGGGTCAAATCGACCGCAAAAGTGTCCGCCATCGCCGGCAGCGCCGGCAGATAGATATCAATGGCAAGCGGGCTGAACAGCACCAGGGTCACCATCAAGGCCACCAGCCGTTTGTCCGCAGAGTGTTTCGGTTGCATAGTATTATCCTGTTGAGCAATGGCGGCAGTGTACGGCGTTCGAGATATGAATAGAAATGGTATATATTCAACACCGATTTTCCATTTAGGAATATCATGGCTTTTACGGGGAGGATGGTTCCGTGTCATTTGAAAAACTCGCCAGGTTGGATCTCAACCTCTTGGTCTGTCTCCATGTCTTACTAGAAGAAGGCAGCGTCACCCTGGCCGCCAAGCGGCTATGTCTGAGCCAATCTGCCGTCAGCAAAAGCCTCAACCGGCTACGCGAGCAATTCGACGATCCCTTGTTTGTCCGTACCGCCCATGGCATGAAACCCACCCCGCGCGCCATGGCCTTGACGCCCATGCTCGAACAACTGCTTAGGGATATCGAGCACCTAACCGCCCCGGCCAGTTTCGAGCCCCACACCAGTGACCGCCACTTCCGCATGGCGCTGGTCGAAAGTGCCTACCCCTTGTTCTTGCCGCAGTTCCTCGGGGATATTTTTGCCGAAGGCCCGAATATCATCCTCGATACCCAGGCCTGGGAGTCGAACACCTTCGACAAGCTGACCAACGGCGAAGTGGACTTCGGGATCACCGGCAAGGATCTCAACCCCAAAGATGCGATGCTGACCCTGATGCCGCCGAAAGGAATTGTGTTTACCGAGCTATGCCGCGATACCCAGTGCTGCCTTGTACGTAAGGGCCACCCTATCCTGTCGCAACCATGGGATGAGGACTGCTACCTCCGGCAGCGACATATCCAGGTACGCTGCGGCAATGATGATCGCTGGCTGCTCGACTACAAATTGGCCGAACGCGGGCTGCAGCGGGATATCGCCATGTATGTTCCGGACTTCAACAGTGCCGCCAGCCTGTGTACCCACACCGATCTGGTGTTCACCGCCCCGAGCCACTTTGCCGACTACATCAGCGCCCAGCTGGACTTGGCGGTATTACCGCTACCGTCAGCACTTCCTCCTATGGCCTACACCTTGTTCTGGCATCAACATCAAGAAAAAGACCCTGGCCATAGCTGGTTACGGCAAATTATCACCTCGCGCTGCCGTGATTTGTCTGTTAGCTAATTGCAGCTATTACGCAAAAGCGCTAATTTAGGAAGATCAGCCTGAACAGCCAACACGGCCTCACCATGAATGCAAATGGCAAGGCGTGTTCGTTATTCAGGCTGGCCTCTTAGCCGTCACACGGACGGTGACTCAGTGAAAGGAAAAAGACACCCATGCAAGCAGTTATCTCGCAGCGCGTCGCGCAGATCCGCCAATGGCTGGAAGCCCACCAGCTCGACGCCCTTTTGATCCCGCACGAAGATGAATATCTGGGCGAATATATCCCGGCCCACAACGAGCGCCTGCACTGGGCGACCGGCTTTACCGGCTCTGCTGGTATGGCTGTGATTGCCCGCGACAAGGCGGCGATGTTCGTCGACGGCCGCTATGTCGTTCAGGTCCGCAAGCAGGTACCGGGCGACGTTTACGAATACCGCCATCTGATTGACGAGCCGCCGGTCCAGTGGGCATTGGACAACCTCGCGGCCAACAGCAAAATCGCTATCGACCCGCGCCTCCACAGTGCCGCGTGGCTAACTCGTACCCAAGAGCAAGTAGCCGGTGAATTGGAACTCGTCAGTATTGGCGACAACCCAATCGAGCAACTGTGGTCAGATCGCCCAGCGGCGACGCTGTCGCAGGCCAAACTGATGGGACTGGACTTCGTCGGCCAATGCAGCAGCGACAAGCGCGAGCAAATTGCCGCCGAGCTCACCAAGCAGAAAGCCGATGCAGTACTGCTGCCCCAACTTGACAGTATTGCCTGGCTACTCAACATCCGCGGCAGCGATGTGCCGAGCCTGCCAGTGCTGCTCTCCACCGCACTGCTTCATGCCGATCAAAGCGTGGATTTCTACATTGACCCAAGCCGCCTGCCAGAAGGCTTTGCCGACCATGTTGGCACTGGTGTCCGCGTCCACGCGCCAGATGCGCTGGAAGCAGGCCTCAAGCAACTTTCGGGCAAAACCGTATTGGTTGACCCAGCCACCAGCAATGCCTGGGCCAGCCAAACCCTGCGCGATGCCAAGGCCACGTTGCTAGAGGCTGCCGACCCTTGCCTGCTACCGAAAGCCGCCAAGAACCCGACAGAAATTGCCGGCATGAAGGCCTGCCATATCCGCGACGGCGTGGCCGTGAGCAAATTCCTGGCTTGGGTCGATAGCCAAGTTGCCCAGGGCAACTTGCTCGACGAAGGAACCCTGTCGGACAAGCTGTGGCAGTTCCGCAGCGAAGACAGTAGCTGCACCGATGTCAGCTTCGATACCATTTCGGCCGCTGCCGGCAATGCGGCGATGTGCCACTACAACCACAATAACCAGCCAGAGCCTAGCGTGCTGGAAATGGACAACGTCTACCTGGTGGATTCAGGCGGCCAGTACCCGGACGGTACTACCGACATCACCCGAACCATCGCCATCGGCAAGCCGGGCGATGAAGTGAAAAAGACCTTCACCTTGGTGCTTAAAGGCCATATTGGCCTGGCCTCTGCCCGTTTCCCGAAAGGCACCACCGGCTCACAGCTTGATGCCCTTGCCCGCCAGCATCTTTGGGCCCACGGCTTCGATTACGATCACGGTACCGGCCATGGCGTCGGCCACTTCCTGAGTGTTCACGAAGGTCCGCAGCGCATTGCCAAAGTGCACAACCCTACCGCCCTGCTGCCGGGTATGGTGTTGTCGAACGAACCGGGTTACTACCGTGCAGATGCCTTCGGGATCCGTATCGAAAACCTAGAGCTGGTTGTCGAAGTCGAAACCGCCGGCGACATGACAGTAATGGGCTTCGAGTCACTGACCCGCGCGCCTATCGACCGTCGCCTGGTTGACTTGTCTCTGATGACAGACGCCGAGCTAAACTGGCTTAACAACTACCATCAAACCGTGTTCGACGTACTGAGCCCTTCGCTGCAAGGTGATGATCTAGCTTGGCTTGAGCAGGCAACCGCCCCGCTAGCACGGTGATAGTCAGTTAACTGCTGTTGGTCGCATAGCACCAACTGCTGCAATGCCAACAATGTAAAGAAAACGCCCGCACAGGGATGCTGTGCGGGCGTTTTGTTATTTATACCCTGCAGGTTTAGCGCCAAATAACTACGGTCTGTTAACCCGAATAGGCGTGGTGCCAGTCCTTCCACACCACTTCAAAACCACGTTGCTTAACCGCCGAGGCCACTTCGGCAGCCGGGCGCTCATCACTGATCGCAAACTGCTCGAGCTCTGGCACATCATCGGCATAGCCGCCCGGCTGGGTCTTGGACTCTGCCGACATCGTGGTGATCCCCAAGGGCAGCACATTATCACGGAACTGCGCCGATTCACGGGTCGACAGCGATAGCTCTACTTCAGGATTAAGCAGGCGGTAGGCACAGATCAGCTGTACCAGCTGACGGTCATTCATCACCGATTTGGGCTGCAGCCCCCCCTCACAAGGACGCAGGCGCGGGAAAGAGATCGAATAACGGGTCTGCCAGTAGGTTCGTTCCAGGTAATCCAGATGTGCGGCAACAAAGAAGCTATCGGTACGCCACTCCTCGAGGCCAATCAGTGCCCCGATACCAATCTTGTCGATGCCAGCCTTGGCCAGACGATCCGGCGTTTCCAGCCGGTATTCAAAGTCCATCTTGTTGCCGCGCAAGTGATGCTGGGCATAAGTCGGTGCACAATAGGTTTCCTGGTAGACCATGACCGCGTCCAGGCCGAGGGTCTTCAGCTCGGCATACTCATCCTGCTCCAGCGGCTGAACTTCCATTGCCAGATAACTGAAATGGGATTTGATTGCCGGCAGTGCTGCACGGAAATATTCCATCCCGACCTTGCGCTCATGTTCACCGGTCACCAGCAAAATGCTGTCGAACTGCTTGGCCTTGATCGCCTCGCACTCGCGCTCAATCTCAGCCATATCCAAAGTGCGACGCTTGATGCGGTTTTCCATCGAGAACCCACAGTAGGTACACGCATTGGCACACAAATTGGACAGGTATAGCGGGATATAAAACGACACCGTATGGCCGAAGCGCTTACGGGTCAATGCTGCCGACTGCTGCGCCATCTGCTCGAGATAAGGCTCTGCCGCCGGTGAGATCAAGGCTTTGAAATCCTCCAGATCACGCTTGGGCTTGCGCAGCGCCCGCTCGACATCCACCGCCGTCTTGCCATAGATGGACATCCGGATATCATCCCATTCCAGCTGCTTCCACTCATCAACGAAACTCATCGCAAGCTCCTTAAGCTGGCTGATCCAAGAACGCCGTTAGCGGACTAGAGGCAATAGCATGGTTGACCGTTCCCGCCAAACCCGCCTCATAAGCCATACGACCACCTTCTACCGCCAGCTTGAAGGCACGCCCCATCACAACAGGATCGGCTGCCGCTGCAATTGCCGTATTTACCAGCACTGCATCCGCCCCCATCTCCATAGCCTCAGCGGCATGAGATGGCGCACCAATACCGGCATCGACAATCACCGGTACCTTGGCCTGATCGATGATGATTTCGAGGAAATCGCGCGAAGCCAACCCCTTGTTGGAGCCAATCGGTGCACCCAGCGGCATCACCGCCGCACAACCCACCTCTTCCAGGCGCTTACATAAAACAGGATCAGCGTGACAGTATGGCAACACGATGAATCCTTCACGGACCAACTCTTCCGCCGCCGCCAACGTCTCGATCGGATCAGGCATCAAGTACTTCGGGTCCGGGTGAATTTCCAATTTCAACCAGTTGGTACCCAGCGCTTCTCGAGCCAGCTTGGCCGCAAACACTGCCTCCTTGGCATTCTTAGCACCAGAAGTATTGGGTAGCAGGTTTACCCCAGCCTCAATTAGCGGCGCCAGGATATCATCATCACGGTTTTCGATATCCACGCGCTTAAGGGCCATGGTCACTAACTCGGAGCCCGAAGCGATGATTGATTCAGCCATGGTGTGGCGGTTGGCATACTTACCGGTACCGGTAAACAGGCGTGACGAGAACGTCTTATCAGCGATAGTTAGCATTTATCCTCCTGCAATCGCTTGGAACAAGGCGATGCGATCGCCGGCGCTTAGTAATGTTGTTTCCCACTCACTGCGGGCGACAATATCTTCGTTCAAGGCTACGGCCGTGGCCTGCACCGGCATCTCCAGCTGCGTCAACAATGCGCTGAGAGACTGGCCTTCTGGAACCTCGACTGATTTATCATTGACCCGTACCTGGATCAGCGTCGATGTCGTCATAATGGTTCTATTCTCCCGTGCCGCAAACCGGGCACGCTCTATCTGTTGGTAATTGAAAGGCTTGCCAGCCCATCGTCAGACCATCGAACTGGCGCAGCGTGCCAAAGCCCACCTCGCCAGCACCGGTCAATAATTTAATGGTTTCCAATGCCTGCAAATTGCCGACCGTGCCGACCACCGGCCCGGCGATCCCGGAATTGCTGCAGTTCTGTGGTTCATCAATCGTCCCAGCCTGGCGCGGAAACAAGCAGTGATAGCAAGGTCCTTTTCCCTGCCGGAAATCAAAAACCATCAACTGCCCCTGCCAGCGGATCGCCGCTCCAGATATCAAGGGCTTATTGGCCTTGAAGCAGGCGTGATTGACGGCGTATCGTGTTGCTAAGTTATCAGAGCAATCGAGCACCACGTCAGCCAGCGATACCTCCATCGCCAACCGCTGATCAGCCAGCCGGGCTTTCACCGCCCGGATACGGATATGCGGATTTAACGCCTGCAACTGCTCCGCTGCCATCGGTGCCTTGGCTTTGCCCTGATCGCTATCGCGATAGACCACCTGGCGCTGAAGGTTGGAGCTATCGACAGTGTCATCATCGGCAATCACCAAGTTGCCAACTCCTGCACCTGCAAGATACAAAGCCGCAGCCGATCCCAAACCGCCAGCACCAACCAGCAAAACTTGGGCGTCGGACAGTGACTGCTGGCCAGATTCGCCGATCTGCGGCAGCATGATCTGACGGTTATAACGGAGAAATTCCTGATCACTGAGCATAGTTGCCTTCCTACTCGGCCGCGTTACGCACTAAGATATCGCCAAATGCCGTGACAGCCTGCGCCGGGTCGTCGGCTTGGGTGACAGCGCGGACAACTGCCACACTGCTGACCCCGGTACGCCAGACACGCTCGGCACGGGTCAAGTCAATGCCGCCAATCGCCACAGTTGGGAACGCGTCACCTATCAGCTTCTGATAAAGCGCCAAGCGGTTAAGCCCCTGCGGTTTTGATGGCATATCCTTAGTGGTTGTCGGGAAGATATGACCCAGTGCGATATAGCTTGGGGCAAACTCCGCGGCACGCAGGATTTCGTAGTAGCCATGGGTCGAGAGACCTAGCCGCAGTCCTGCTTGCTGGATCGCCGCCAGATCAGCCGTTTCCAGATCTTCCTGCCCAAGGTGAACACCATAAGCTTGGTGAGCAATGGCCAACTGCCAGTAGTCATTTACAAACACCTGGGCATTATGCTGCTTACCTGCCTCAACGATAGTGCTGATCTGCGCCGGTAAAGTGGGCTCAAACGGATCTTTGATCCTAAGCTGGGTCGTCTTCACCCCCAGCTCCAGCAAACGAGTAACCCACTCTGCGGTATCGACCACCGGATACAACGCCAGCTTATCGCGTTCTACGGTCGCAAACGGTGCCACCGCCACTTCTTTGCTGGCCCAGCCCAGCTCATTGCATTCAGGATGATTGGCCGTCAGCGGGCGCGGAAACAAGGCGCGCACCATCGGCCATCCGGTTTCGCCATAGCCATCAGCATGGCTTTCAAGGTAACCACGGGCATGGGCACGCGATAGTGTGACCGCATCTTCCAGCGGGTAGTCCAATGCCAGCGCAGCCAGCAGCATGGCTCGTTGCGGCTCACTGGCCCCGGCATGATGGCAATATACGCCCCGCGCTTCTCCGAGATGGTGCCAGATATCGACACAGCCTCGCTCTGTCGGCAGACCGCAAACCACCAAAGCTGGATTCTTTGCGACCTCTTGCTGCATCTCTGCCAAGGTCGGATAAGGGGCGAGCCACTGATCACGCACTTCCAACCCCTTCGCCACACTTTCAGACGGATTAAACGCCACCGAGAAGGTTTCACCTTCAAGGTGAATGTCTACCACCTCCGATCCGCTCCACTCCATACTGACGGCTTCACCAAGCTGGTATTTATCAGCCGCTGCCAACAACGGCTCGATATGCATCAGTAATGGCGCCAAGTGATCGGGTAAACACAACGCGTTCATTAACTTTCCTCTTTGATTGGGTGATATAACTCACTCCCCTTGGCCCGGAACTCATCGGCTTTTTGCTGCATGCCCTCAAGGGGGTCATCCAACATCCGCACGGCCAAATCACCGGCTTTCTCCAGCCCGCTCGCGTAGTCACGGACTTCTTGCGAGATCTTCATCGAACAGAATTTCGGTCCGCACATCGAGCAGAAATGGGCGATCTTGCCGGATTCCTGAGGGAGGGTTTCATCATGGTAGGCTCGAGCCGTTTCAGGATCTAAAGCCAGGTTAAATTGATCTTCCCAGCGGAACTCAAAGCGAGCCTTCGACAAGGCGTTATCGCGCACTTGAGCACCGGGGTGGCCTTTTGCTAAGTCTGCCGCATGGGCACACAGCTTGTACGTGATCAGCCCCACCTTTACATCTTCTTTATTCGGTAGGCCCAAATGTTCTTTTGGTGTGACATAACACAGCATGGCACAGCCATACCAACCTATCATGGCTGCACCAATGCCGGAGGTAATATGGTCATAGCCCGGTGCAATATCGGTCGTCAGAGGCCCCAAGGTATAAAACGGTGCTTCATGGCAGTGCTTGAGCTGCTCTTCCATGTTCTCTTTGATCATGTGCATCGGTACATGCCCCGGCCCTTCGATCATCACCTGAACATCATATTCCCAGGCAACTTTGGTCAGCTCACCCAAGGTACGCAGCTCGCTGAACTGCGCTTCATCATTGGCATCAGCCACCGATCCAGGACGCAGGCCATCTCCCAGTGACAAGGCGATATCATACTGGGCACAGATTTCACAGATCTCCCGGAAATGCTCATACAGGAAACTTTCCTTGTGATGGGCCAGACACCACTTAGCCATTATAGAGCCACCGCGCGAGACAATGCCGGTAACCCTTTTCGCCGTCATCGGGACATAACGCAGCAGCACGCCGGCATGAATAGTGAAATAATCCACGCCCTGCTCAGCTTGCTCGAGCAAGGTATCTCGAAAGACCTCCCAGTTGAGGTTCTCAGCAATACCGTTGACCTTTTCCAGAGCCTGATACATAGGCACTGTGCCGATCGGCACCGGGCTGTTGCGGATGATCCATTCTCGGGTTTCGTGAATGTTACGACCGGTAGAGAGATCCATGACGGTATCGCCACCCCAACGGGTCGACCACACCAACTTCTCCACTTCCTCTTCAATCGACGAACTGACAGACGAGTTACCGATATTGGCGTTGACCTTGACCAGGAAGTTACGGCCGATGATCATCGGCTCAGTTTCAGGGTGATTGATATTCGATGGGATAATTGCCCGGCCTTCAGCGACTTCTTGGCGGACAAATTCAGGGGTGATTTCTTTTGGCAGGTTGGCACCAAACGCCATGCCCGGGTGCTGCTGGTTTAGTACCTCATCACGGTATTTCGCCCGGCCCATGTTTTCACGAATGGCAATAAACTCCATCTCAGGAGTGATGATCCCCTGGCGGGCATAATGCAGCTGGGTGACATTTTTGCCTGGCTTGGCACGGCGAATGCGCGCCTGTTGCTCAAACCTCAGTTCATCAAGGGTGTCATCGGCCAGGCGTTCTTTGGAAAACTGAGAACTCAGCTCGCCCAACAACTCGGTGTCCCCCCGTTCCTCGATCCAGCCTTCACGAAGCTTAGGCAGGCCAGTGTAGATATTTGCAGGCTGCTCAGGATCGGTATAGAAACCGGAGGTATCATAGACCCGTACCGGTTCATTAGTTTCAAAAACAGGGGCTTCTCTGGTTCCACCGACCAAGCTATCGGCCAGGGCAATCTCACGCATTGGCACGCGGATATCTTCGCGGCTCCCGGTGACATAGACTTTCCGGGAGTTCGGGTAAGCCTGGGTGGTCAATGAGTCGATAAATTGTTTCGCGTCCAATCTCGCTTGTTTGCGATTCGACATAGCAATTTCCTTTGGTCCATAACAGGGAAGTTGCTTGGCGGATGGGTGCGTAAACAAGAGGCTATACGTAGGCTGTATAGTGTCGTCTGAAACAGCCACTGTGAATACAGTGATACAGATGGTCTCTCTTGTTCCCTTCGCAGGTATTAGCCTGATCAGGTTCTACGGATCCCGCAATGCGGTCTCAGCCAAGTGGCACTCCGACAAGTTGAATTTGCAGTATATGAAAGGGGTTCCGCCTCGGCAAGGCAGAACCCCAAAAATTAATACTTAAAAGGCAAAAGCCTTGCTACTTTTGCATAACTCCGTTTAGCACGACAAATTTATTTGAAACGCTTCACAAGTGTCTTCAGCAAAGAAGAATGGGTTTCCCTCAACTCACCCAGTTTATGGGGGATCTTGGGTGCCCCCTCCAAATCAAACAGCTTAGGTACCGCCACTCGCTGCGAAGAGTAGATCCCGGTGTGTCCGCTGAAGTAGTAAGCGGTATAACAGGCAATGGCGAAATACAGCATGTGCTCGGCACCAAATAACTCGATGCCCATGATGGTACAGGCCAACGGCGTGTTGGTCGCAGCTGCAAATACAGCTAGAAAGCCTAATGCAGCAAACAAATCAACCGGTGCACCCAGCACCCATGCCATGGTATTGCCCAATGTTGCTCCGACAAAGAACAGCGGTGTGACCTCCCCGCCCTTATAACCGGCAGCTAGGGTAATCGCCGTTAGCAGCAACTTGAGTAGCCAGCTGTACCACTCTGCTCCCCCCTCCTGAAAGGCCGTTAAGATACTGACACCTCCCTCCCTGCTCGAGTAAACCCCCAAACCGATATAATCATAGTTACCGATCAGCTGCACGGCCGCTATAACAATCAAGCCACCAACAACCACTATCAGGTACGGGTTTTTGAGTGTCGCTTTGAAGATATCTTTAAAGGCATGGGTCAGTTCTCCGAATAGGTATCCCGCTAGACCAAAAGCCACGGCAGCAATCACAATCTTGGCGATCATCAGCAGGTCTACTTTGACAGCATGTTCAAACAGGGTAATGGTTTCGAGGAAATCTATCCGGTAGTGGGTATGGTGCACTCCCCAAGCGGAACACACGACATCTGCCAAGATAGCAGCAAACAAGGCAGGAATAATTGCATCATAGCGCAGGCGTCCTATAGCCAGCACTTCTAGGGCAAAGATTGCGCCTGTTAGCGGCGTACCGAATACGGCACCAAAACCTGCCGCCACACCGGCAATCAAAATCAACCGGGTATCCGCTTCATTGAGCCTGAACTTGCGAGCCAGCCAGTGAGTCGATGCCCCACCGATTTGTACTGCGGTTCCTTCACGGCCAGCCGATCCCCCGAATAGGTGGGTGATCACTGTTGTTATCAATACCAAGGGAGCCATACGGGCAGGAATTCCGGCACCGGGCTCATGGATCTCATCCATAATGAGATTGTTGCCCCCCTCGGAGTTTTTCCCTAGGTTACGGTAGCAATAAACAATCACAATCCCGGCCAGCGGTAAAAGATAAATCAGCCAAGGATTATCAATCCGGGTCGCTGTAGCGACACTGAGGATCCAGAGGAAAAAAGCATTGAGCGAGCCGACAATAACGGCAACGGGAATAATGAGAAGCGTCCAACGGAGAATTTGAACGAATATTTTGGGATTTGAACTTAATGGATGCGCCATACCATGTCTATCTTATCTCGAATTACTATCAAGGATAGGTGCTATGGCAAATAACAAGCCCCACCATAGACGGATCTATCCTACTACAGCAGGAGTCATTATCTCGGTTGAGCGGTTAAAGGTGGAACTCCATCACCCGTCATCCCCCGAAGACGATGACAATGACCAAATGCTATCGCTTATCCCTACTGACAACAAGTGGAAATAATCAATTAGGAACGAAAAAAGTTCCGCACTGCTTCTGGGAACGCAGTATAGAATATTGAGGGGAGCAGGAGCAGATTGAGCCGGCATCCCGGAGACTTGACCAGGTTGGTGCTCCAGGGGACTTACCTACAAGCAGGCTAGCGGGTCAGGGGGACGCCGAGTCCTCCCAACATTGCTTCGCAAAAGAAACAGACGCAAAAAAGCCCCAGCATTTCTGCTGAGGCTTCGTAGATGGCAGGGGTGGAGAGATTCGAACTCCCAACACGCGGATTTGGAATCCGCTGCTCTGCCAATTGGAGCTACACCCCTAATGTGTTAATTATTCTACTGACAAATCACGGCAGATCAAACTGATTTTCTCAAACCGAGTCACAGTATTGATAGATAAAGGAAAAATAATAATTACAACATTCGGTGGGACTAGCCTTCAAGCGGGCTGGCGGAAATCCAACTCCCAACACGCGCTGTTTTGGTATTGGCAGAATCCGCTGCTATGCCAATTGCACAATCGAGTAGGAGGAGGCCTCACGGCCTCCGTCCTCTCACACCACCGTACAAGCGTGGGTCGCATACGGCGGTTCCGAATATATTTTCAGTGACTCATACCCATCTCTCAATGAGTACATGCCCATCTCCTTGAACCATTTAACTGGCATGGCCTGATTGAGCTGCGGCGATAAAGCCAGATGCCACCATCCTTTCTCTGACATCGCTAGCTTCCAAGCATTGCGCTCGTTTACGCCTTCTTGGCGTAACCATGTCGCTATGCTGTGTCTGCGTTTTCGCTGCTTGAGTCGGTAGCACCGTAAGCGCCGTCTTATCCATTCATCCAAGCGCTGCATCGCGCTTTTCCGCATGGCGAGCTTGAAGTAGTGTTGCCAACCTCTTAGATATTGAGTTAGTTCGACTATTACTGTCTTCAACTCTCGTCCTCGATTCCGCTTCGTTATTTGACGCACTCGCTTCTTCATGTGAGTTTGTGCTGTCTTCGAGATATGGATACTCCCATCTCGTTGGAAGCGATGGCCTAAGTAAGTCCGCTCTGTCACTCTTGTTGCCGCACTCTTCTCCCGGTTGACCGTGAGTTTCAGTTTCTGCTCCAAGAACTCCGTTATCGAGGCTTTTACTCGATTTGCGGCTTCCTCACTGTGCACGTAGATTTGGCAGTCGTCTGCATATCGGCAGAACTTATGCCCTCTTCGTTCAAGCTCTTTATCCAACTCATCTAATACGATATTTGATAGCAGCGGAGATAATGGGCCACCCTGTGGTGTCCCTCGTTGCCTCTGCTCGACTAACCCGTTTCGCATTATGCCTGCCTGTAGGTATGACCTGATCAGCTTCAGTACCCGTTTATCTGTGATATCTTTCGATAGCCTGTGCATCAGCCTATCGTGGTTCACGGTATCGAAGTATTTCGCTAGGTCAACATCGACTACATAACCCCGCCCTCCCTGATGTAGTGGCTTGCTGCCGCCAGAGCATGGTGGGCACTACGGTTGGGCCTGAACCCGTAACTGCTGTTGGAGAACTTAGGTTCGTAGATATCTGTCAGGACTGATGTGATGGCCTGTTGGACAATCCTATCAAGTACCGTTGGGATACCTAGCTGCCTCACTCCCCCACTAGGTTTAGGGATTTCTACACCCAAGACGGGTTGGGGTTGATAGCTACCGTCCAGAAGGCTCTGGCGGAGCGCTTGCCCATTGGAAGACTGCCGAAGCACCGAGATAGTGGCTGCTATGTCGAGTTTATCAACCCCAGCACATCCCTTGTTCTTCTTTACTCTTCTCAGGGCTTGGTTCAGATTCGTTGATGAACAGATCTGCTCCATCAACTGAGTTGAGGTCACCAAGACTCGTCCTCCTGTCTACGCCAAACATGCTTGTCATTCTTCGTAGCCATGAGCGTCACTTGCGGTGTTGCCCATTGGTACGTAGAGATATTGTTCATCTTGCTATGACTCCACATGATTGAGTGTCTAGTGACTGCTTCTTGATATATTCAGTTCCGGCCTTCCCTTGGGTTGTACTTCCCCAAGGTACTATGCCTTCTGCTGACTTCTTATTAACCGTCACGCAGCATCACTGCTGCACTAGTCTCGTCCGAGACAGCTAATAAGATCTCCCGAGGTAAGACGTTGTTCTTTCACTTGGTTGTGCCTGATTTACCCGTACACACTTCCCGTCGAGGCATTGGGCTATTCTATATATGGCTAGGTTACCCAAGTTGTACTGGCCTACTATCAGATTTCTGTTCGTCACAACCAAGTTTTGCCGTTTGCTTCCTTCAGATCCCACCTCACGGTGGACACCCTTGCATAGGCTAACGGTTCTCGCTCGACTGAGCCCGTAGAGGACTTTCACCTCCTAGAACAACGCCATGCTCGGCGCACTACGAAAAAGGCTCCAGCATTTCTGCTAGAGCCTTGAAGATGGCAGTGGAGACTGGGCCGGCATCCCGTAGATCCACAGGGCTGGCACTCCAGCTTCCAACATTGCTTCGCAGAAGCAACAGATGCAAAAAAGCCCCAGTCTTTCGACTGAGGCTTCGAAGATGGCAGGGGTGGAGAGATTCGAACTCCCAACACGCGGATTTGGAATCCGCTGCTCTGCCAATTGGAGCTACACCCCTGTAGTTATTTTAAAGACTTAACTCTGTCTGAATAAGTGGCGGAGCGGACGGGACTCGAACCCGCGACCCCCGGCGTGACAGGCCGGTATTCTAACCAACTGAACTACCGCTCCACTCAAATCACCGTGTGTTCAGCACGATAACTTAAATTGGAAGCCTGGCGATGTCCTACTCTCACATGGGGAGGCCCCACACTACCATCGGCGCTATTACGTTTCACTGCTGAGTTCGGCATGGGATCAGGTGGGTCCATAATGCTATGGTCGCCAAGCAAAATTCTTACAATCTTAGAAAGCTGATGTTCTCAACACTCATCCAAGTGTTCGTGGAGTCCGCTAAAACCCCTTGGGTGTTGTATGGTTAAGCCTCACGGGCAATTAGTACAGGTTAGCTCAACGCCTCACAACGCTTACACACCCTGCCTATCTACGTCGTAGTCTCCAACAACCCTTCAGGAACCTTATAGGTTCAGGGATGACTCATCTCGAGGCTCGCTTCCCGCTTAGATGCTTTCAGCGGTTATCGATTCCGAACTTAGCTACCGGGCAATGCGTCTGGCGACACAACCCGAACACCAGAGGTTCGTCCACTCCGGTCCTCTCGTACTAGGAGCAGCCCCTCTCAATCATCCAACGCCCACGGCAGATAGGGACCGAACTGTCTCACGACGTTCTAAACCCAGCTCGCGTACCACTTTAAATGGCGAACAGCCATACCCTTGGGACCGACTTCAGCCCCAGGATGTGATGAGCCGACATCGAGGTGCCAAACACCGCCGTCGATATGAACTCTTGGGCGGTATCAGCCTGTTATCCCCGGAGTACCTTTTATCCGTTGAGCGATGGCCCTTCCATACAGAACCACCGGATCACTATGACCTGCTTTCGCACCTGCTCGAACCGTCATTCTCGCAGTCAAGCGGGCTTATGCCATTGCACTAACCTCACGATGTCCGACCGTGATTAGCCCACCTTCGTGCTCCTCCGTTACGCTTTGGGAGGAGACCGCCCCAGTCAAACTACCCACCAGGCACTGTCCGCACCCCGGATAACGGGGCGACGTTAGAACATCAACACTACAAGGGTGGTATTTCAAGGACGGCTCCACGCAATCTAGCGACTGCGCTTCAAAGCCTCCCACCTATCCTACACATGTAGGGTCAATGTTCAGTGCCAAGCTGTAGTAAAGGTTCACGGGGTCTTTCCGTCTAGCCGCGGGTACGCAGCATCTTCACTGCGATTTCAATTTCACTGAGTCTCGGGTGGAGACAGCGTGGCCATCATTACGCCATTCGTGCAGGTCGGAACTTACCCGACAAGGAATTTCGCTACCTTAGGACCGTTATAGTTACGGCCGCCGTTTACCGGGGCTTCGATCAAGAGCTTCGACCGAAGTCTAACCCCATCAATTAACCTTCCGGCACCGGGCAGGCGTCACACCGTATACGTCATCTTTCGATTTTGCACAGTGCTGTGTTTTTAATAAACAGTTGCAGCCACCTGGTATCTGCGACTGCCAGCAGCTCCAAGAGCAAGTCTCTTCACCGCCGGCAGCGTACCTTCTCCCGAAGTTACGGTACCATTTTTGCCTAGTCCTTCACCCGAGTTCTCTCAAGCGCCTTGGTATTCTCTACCCGACCACCTGTGTCGGTTTGGGGTACGATTCCTTACTATCTGAAGCTTAGAGGCTTTTCCCGGAAGCATGGCATCAATGACTTCACCGCCGTAGCGGCTCGACATCGGGTCTCAGCCTAGTGTAATCCCGGATTTGCCTAAGATTACAGCCTACACCCTTGAACCTGGACAACCGTCGCCAGGCCCACCTAGCCTTCTCCGTCCCCCCATCGCAATAGTAAGAAGTACGGGAATATTAACCCGTTTCCCATCGACTACGCCTTTCGGCCTCGCCTTAGGGGTCGACTCACCCTGCCCCGATTAACGTTGGACAGGAACCCTTGGTCTTCCGGCGAGGGAGTTTTTCACTCCCTTTATCGTTACTCATGTCAGCATTCGCACTTCTGATACGTCCAGCACACCTTACGATGCACCTTCAACCGCTTACAGAACGCTCCCCTACCCAATACATAAAATGCATTGCCGCAGCTTCGGTGTATAGCTTAGCCCCGTTAAATCTTCCGCGCAGGCCGACTCGACCAGTGAGCTATTACGCTTTCTTTAAATGATGGCTGCTTCTAAGCCAACATCCTGGCTGTCTGAGCCTTCCCACATCGTTTCCCACTTAGCTATAACTTTGGGACCTTAGCTGGCGGTCTGGGTTGTTTCCCTCTCCACGACGGACGTTAGCACCCGCCGTGTGTCTCCCGGATAGTACTTACTGGTATTCGGAGTTTGCAAAGGGTTGGTAAGTCGGGATGACCCCCTAGCCTTAACAGTGCTCTACCCCCAGTAGTATTCGTCCGAGGCGCTACCTAAATAGCTTTCGGGGAGAACCAGCTATCTCCAGGTTTGATTGGCCTTTCACCCCTAGCCACAAGTCATCCGCTAATTTTTCAACATTAGTCGGTTCGGTCCTCCAGTAAGTGTTACCTCACCTTCAACCTGCCCATGGCTAGATCACCTGGTTTCGGGTCTAATCCTAGCAACTGTACGCCCAGTTAAGACTCGGTTTCCCTCCGGCTCCCCTAATCGGTTAACCTTGCTACTAAAATTAAGTCGCTGACCCATTATACAAAAGGTACGCAGTCACCCCGAAGGGCTCCTACTGCTTGTACGTACACGGTTTCAGGTTCTATTTCACTCCCCTCACAGGGGTTCTTTTCGCCTTTCCCTCACGGTACTGGTTCACTATCGGTCAGTCAGGAGTATTTAGCCTTGGAGGATGGTCCCCCCATGTTCAGACAGGATATCACGTGTCCCGTCCTACTCGATTTCACTCGCAATGCGCTACCGGTTACGGGGCTATCACCCTGTATCGCTGTGCTTTCCAGCACATTCACCTGTCGCAAAACTAGCTTAAGGGCTAATCCGGGTTCGCTCGCCGCTACTGCCGGAATCTCGGTTGATTTCTCTTCCTCGGGGTACTTAGATGTTTCAGTTCCCCCGGTTCGCCTCAGCAAGCTATGTATTCACTTACTGATAACTGCTTATGCAGCTGGGTTTCCCCATTCGGAAATCCAAGAGTATAGTGATTCTTACCATCTTCTCTTGGCTTATCGCAGGTTAGCACGTCCTTCATCGCCTCTGACTGCCCAGGCATCCACCGTGTACGCTTAGTCACTTAACCATACAACCCCCAAGAGGTCTTTCGTATGGCTCAACAACCAAGGTTGTTCATCTGAGTGTGATGAACTGTGTTTCGCCGGACTCTTACACAAGACACTTGAATGTGTGTTGCTTGAGAACTCGTTTCTACTTATTAAGTAGAAACTATTAGTATTGAATTCAAAGAATTCAATTTACTAGTCAGCTTTCCAGATTGTTAAAGAGCATGTGTTTATCGTTAGATAACCACTTTCTAAACACACTCAAAAGAATGTTTTTAGAGAGTGGTGGAGCTAAGCAGGATCGAACTGCTGACCTCCTGCGTGCAAGGCAGGCGCTCTCCCAGCTGAGCTATAGCCCCAACGAGTCGAAAGACTTTACACTCACTTCCTCTGGGAGAGAAAGTGGTGGGTCTGAGTGGACTTGAACCACCGACCTCACCCTTATCAGGGGTGCGCTCTAACCACCTGAGCTACAGACCCAAGTCTTTCACGTTCTTTTACTATTAACCAAGCAATCTGTGTGGACACTGCATAAAACGCAGTCATATCGTTAAGGAGGTGATCCAGCCCCAGGTTCCCCTAGGGCTACCTTGTTACGACTTCACCCCAGTCATGAACCACACCGTGGTAAACGCCCTCCCGAAGGTTAAGCTATCTACTTCTGGTGCAGCCCATCCCATGGTGTGACGGGCGGTGTGTACAAGGCCCGGGAACGTATTCACCGTGGCATTCTGATCCACGATTACTAGCGATTCCGACTTCATGGAGTCGAGTTGCAGACTCCAATCCGGACTACGACGTACTTTCTGGGATTCGCTCACCATCGCTGGTTGGCAGCCCTCTGTATACGCCATTGTAGCACGTGTGTAGCCCTACTCGTAAGGGCCATGATGACTTGACGTCGTCCCCACCTTCCTCCGGTTTATCACCGGCAGTCTCCCTGGAGTTCCCACCCGAAGTGCTGGCAAACAAGGATAAGGGTTGCGCTCGTTGCGGGACTTAACCCAACATTTCACAACACGAGCTGACGACAGCCATGCAGCACCTGTCTCAGCGTTCCCGAAGGCACTCCTCTATCTCTAAAGGATTCGCTGGATGTCAAGAGTAGGTAAGGTTCTTCGCGTTGCATCGAATTAAACCACATGCTCCACCGCTTGTGCGGGCCCCCGTCAATTCATTTTGAGTTTTTAATCTTGCGACCGTACTCCCCAGGCGGTCTACTTAACGCGTTAGCTCCGAAAGCCAGTGTTCAAGACACCAACCTCCAAGTAGACATCGTTTACGGCGTGGACTACCAGGGTATCTAATCCTGTTTGCTCCCCACGCTTTCGCATCTGAGCGTCAGTCTTTGTCCAGGGGGCCGCCTTCGCCACCGGTATTCCTTCAGATCTCTACGCATTTCACCGCTACACCTGAAATTCTACCCCCCTCTACAAGACTCTAGCCTGCCAGTTCCAAATGCTATTCCGAGGTTGAGCCCCGGGCTTTCACATCTGGCTTAACAAGCCGCCTGCATGCGCTTTACGCCCAGTAATTCCGATTAACGCTCGCACCCTCCGTATTACCGCGGCTGCTGGCACGGAGTTAGCCGGTGCTTCTTCTGTCGCTAACGTCAAACACATACGCTATTAACGCATATGCCTTCCTCACGACTGAAAGTGCTTTACAACCCGAAGGCCTTCTTCACACACGCGGCATGGCTGCATCAGGGTTTCCCCCATTGTGCAATATTCCCCACTGCTGCCTCCCGTAGGAGTCTGGACCGTGTCTCAGTTCCAGTGTGGCTGATCATCCTCTCAGACCAGCTAGAGATCGTCGCCTTGGTGAGCTCTTACCTCACCAACTAGCTAATCTCACCTGGGCTAATCCTGACGCGAGAGGCCCGAAGGTCCCCCTCTTTGCTCCGAAGAGATTATGCGGTATTAGCCATCGTTTCCAATGGTTATCCCCCACATCAGGGCATATTCCCAGGCATTACTCACCCGTCCGCCGCTCGCCGCCCATAAACGCACCCGAAGGATTGTGTATGTCGCTGCCGCTCGACTTGCATGTGTTAGGCCTGCCGCCAGCGTTCAATCTGAGCCATGATCAAACTCTTCAATTAAAGTTTTGGCTCAATGAATACTGTTAATCCATTACCGAAGTAATGAATGAATTGACTGTGCCGAATCTTACGATTCGATTTGGTCACTCAGTTTCATTGATAATTCTTTTTTGACTATCATTTCACGAGTGCCCACACAGATTGCATGGTCAAATTGTTAAAGAACAATACTGATTGGTTAGCGACTTAAGTTGCCGTGCTCCGTGTCAGTGAGGTGGCATTATAGAGACTTCGATCACGTTGGCAAGGGAGTTTTTTAAAAAATTAAGTAAAAGCTGACAGTTCGAACAAAAAACACCCAAAGCCATCAAAAAGGCAGCTTAATAGGCCTTAAACTGGGCCGCAAAGGCCTCTACTTTTTGCCAATCCGTATATTCCACCTCTTTACTTGTATCAGTTTCCCCACCAGTAATACGCATAATGAACTGAATCATTACCCGATCAAACCATTTATATCGTGGATAGCGGAGCGCTCCGGCAAATACTGCCTGCAAGCCAGGTTGCCATGGTGACTTCTGACGGAACTTCTTCATATAGGCACTTGTCTCCGGTGTGTTTTTGCCTTCTTTACGGGCTGTTAAGTTGACACAGAAGAAACCCACTTTATGCTGCTCCAACGCTGGCAGATTCTGATTGATAAACTGATAGAGCTTTTTATTAAGATGCCCATAACGGATCGAAGCCCCAATCAAGATGCGGTCATACTGCTCAAAAGAAACAGCAGGCAGCTGGTTCAAATCTGCCAACTCACACTGATAGCCCTCTCCCAGAGTTTTCTCAATATGACGCATGATTTTGATGGTTTGCCCATCACTGCTCGAATGAAGCAAAAGAACTTTTTCCACGGCATTTCCTTATCTATTAACTACGCCAAAATGTAGGAGTAAACAGCACCAACAAGGTAAAGACTTCCAAGCGACCAAATAGCATCGCAATCACCAATACCCATTTTGCCGGATCATTAACTTCGCCAAAGTGAACCGCGACTTCCCCGAGGCCCGGTCCGAGGTTATTCAAGGTAGCAGCCACGGCTGAGAACGCCGTTAGCTCATCAATCCCCGTTGCGATCAACGCCAACATGCAGATCACAAAGACCAAGGCATACGCCGAGAAGAACCCCCACACCGCATCAACCACACGTTGCGGCAAGGCTTTATTTCCGACCTTAATGGTATAAACCGCCCGCGGGTGAACCAAGCGCTTGAGCTCCCTGACACCTTGCAGTAACAACAAGAACATCCGGATCACCTTGATACCACCACCGGTCGATCCCGCGCACCCGCCGACAAATGATGAAAACAGCAGTAGTACTGGCAAAAACAGTGGCCATTCAGAGAATCCCGTGGTGGTGAAACCTGCGGTCGTTGAGATGGAGACCGTTTGGAACAACGCCTGATCAAAGGCATCGTGGTACGAGTCATAGGAATGGTGCTTGAGCAACATGCCAAAGCAGATCAGGAACAAAATCAGCTGCGATGCGAAAAATGCCCGAAACTCCGGATCACGCCAATAGGTACGCAAATGAATGCCACCATTGGCAAAGGCTGCAAAGTGGAGTGAAAAGTTACAGGCGGAAATCAGCAGGAACACCACGGTGATCATGTTAATCGTCGGGCTATTGAAATAACCCATGCTGGCGTCATGGGTAGAAAACCCTCCAATCGCCACCGTGGAAAAGCTATGGGCTACCGCATCAAATGCGGTCATGCCCGCTAGCCAGAAAGCCAACGCACAACTGATGGTCAACGCGAGATAGATATACCATAGCGCCTTGGCGGTTTCGGCAATACGCGGGGTCATTTTACTGTCTTTGACCGGGCCAGGGATCTCAGCCCGGTAAAGCTGCATACCACCGATACCCAGTACCGGCAAAATGGCAACAGCCAATACGATGATCCCCATACCGCCGAACCATTGCAGCAACTGTCGATAAAACAAAATCGCCTTTGGGAGATGATCCAGCCCGACAATCACGGTAGCCCCGGTAGTGGTCAGCGCTGAAAAAGATTCAAAAAAGGAATCTGTTACTGATAGGTCTGGGGTTTTAGCCAGAATAAAGGGAACAGCACCGGCACTGCCGATAACGGTCCAGAACAGCACCACAATCAGGAAGCCATCCCGCGCTTTTAGTTCCCTACGGTAATGACGGTTAGGCACCCATAACAAGGCACCACCCGCAAAAAGAAGAAAAAAAGTCACGACAAACGGCAGTCCCGCTCCGTCGCGATAGATTAAGGCCACCAAGGCTGGCGCCAGCATAGTGACACTGAATAAGGCGAGCAGCAGCCCGACAATCCTGATAATGGAACGAAATTGCATTGCCTATTCGGCTCTCATTTATAATTAGAAAACGTTAGCAGGGCTACTCTGAACGGTCTACCGCACTCACCTGCCCACCACTGCGACTAAACAGGGTCGCACTGAATGACTCGACCCGGCGGCGATCCAACTCAATCACCAATGTCACCCGCTGGCCATAATCAGCCTCAACTTGGCGGCCGGCGAACTCAGTGACTAAAGACTCCACCAGCGATACCTGATTATACTCGCAGCTAATCAGCAGTTCCGAAGTTATTAACTTTTCTTTGGTTTGCAGCACAGTTAAGGCTTGCTGAACACCGCCACCATAGGCTTTGACCAAACCACCGGTACCGAGCTTAATACCGCCAGAGTAGCGCGTTACCACAGCCGTAATTTCTCCCACGCCGGATCCAGTCAGCTGGGCAAGGATTGGCTTACCCGCCGTTCCTGACGGCTCGCCATCATCGCTGAATCCCCACTTCATCGAATCTTCAGGTCGCCCGGCAACAAACGCCCAACAGTTATGCCTGGCATCATGGTGTTTATCCTTAATGCTTTGGACAAACGCCTTAGCAGCGTCGACATTCGGGGTATGTGCCAAATAGGTAATAAAGCGGCTTTTCTTGATTTCTTCTTCGAGAGTCGCACTGCTTGCTGGGATCAGGTAGGGCTCACTAACGGTCATATCCTGCCGTATTTCTCTGTTATAGGTCGAATATCTCAGGATACCACAACCCCTGTTGTCGCTGTAACCGCTCCACCCTCTATAGCAACAGAATGCCGAAAATCGACCATTAAGCTTTGACAGCTTACTCGGCGCCACAAAATATCAACTAACCCAAGCCCCAAACAAAAAAACCTATCCAGCTGAATTCAATAACAAAAATACCACCCATCACTTATCTACTCAGTGATAACGTCTCTTTGCCCCACCAAAAAAGTTAAACAAATGTTTAAAATAGGTGTTGTAATCGTTGCATAACAGGTTCAGACTATTATTTAACCTACCGACAGGTCAAACCAGTTAAATCAAATCCGGCATAGACCGGAACTCATGGAGATAGAAGATGATTTACCAAGGTGAAACCCTATCCGTTCGCTATCTGGAAGATGGCATCGCCGAGCTTAACCTCAACGCTCCCGGCACAATCAACAAGTTCGACCTCAAAACCCTGAAAAGCTTCAACGAAGCCCTCAATGCGCTCTACCACCAGAGTGACTTGAAGGGATTACTGTTGACCTCAAGCAAAGACGCCTTTGTGGTTGGGGCTGATATCACTGAGTTCCTTAGCTTGTTTGCCAAGCCTGCCGAGGAGCTGTCACAGTGGGTCACCCATGCCAACGACATCTTTAATAAGCTGGAAGACTTACCGGTTCCGACCCTGTCAGCAGTTAATGGCCACGCCCTTGGCGGTGGCTGCGAATGTATTCTGGCTACTGATATGCGTCTGGCCGACAGCAAAGCCCGCATCGGCCTACCGGAAACCAAACTCGGCATCATGCCCGGTTTCGGAGGAACCGTCCGCCTGCCGCGCTTGATCGGCGCTGACTCGGCAATGGAAATCATTACTGCCGGTAAAGACAAGAAAGCCCTCGATGCCCTCAAGCTTGGCTTGGTCGACGGGGTAGTCGAGCCTGAGCAACTACACACCGCAGCACTGGCTATGCTTAAGGACGCTATTGCTGGCAATCTCGACTGGCAGTCGCGTCGAGCCCAGAAAAAAGCGCCGCTGGCCCTGAACAAGATAGAGGCGACCATGAGCTTTACCATCGCCAAGGGGATGGTGGCTCAGGTTGCAGGCCCTCACTACCCGGCCCCCATAGCGGCGGTAAAGGCCATTGAAGAAGCTGCACGTTGTGAGCGAGACGAAGCGCTAACGATTGAGAACAAACACTTTGTGACCCTAGCAAGAACCGATGTCGCCAAATCCTTGGTAGGGGTCTTCCTCAACGACCAGTACATCAAAGGCCAGGCCAAGCAAGCTGCGAAAGCCGGACAGCCCACCAGTAAGGCAATGGTCTTGGGTGCTGGGATCATGGGAGGAGGCATTGCCTACCAATCCGCCCTCAAAGGGGTGCCGGTATTAATGAAAGATATCAGCGACGCATCACTCGACCTGGGCATGGGTGAAGCGGCTAAACTGCTTAACAAACAGTTAGAGCGAGGCCGTATTGACGGCCTTGGCATGGCCAAAGTCCTAGGTGGGATCACCCCTAGCCTACACTATGCTGGTGCCGAAGATGTCGATGTAGTGGTTGAAGCCGTGGTTGAAAACCCAAAGGTCAAGGCAGCAGTATTGAGTGAGGTCGAAAGCCTCGTCGGTGGGGAGACGGTTATTACTTCCAATACCTCGACTATCCCTATCAACTTGCTGGCAAAATCACTCAAACACCCCGAGAAATTCTGTGGCATGCACTTCTTCAACCCGGTCCACCGCATGCCGCTGGTCGAAATCATCCGTGGCGAGCATACCTCCGACGAAACCATCAACCGGGTCGTTGCCTATGCTGCCAAGATGGGGAAATCCCCGATTGTGGTCAACGACTGCCCCGGGTTCTTCGTCAACCGCGTGCTGTTCCCATACTTTGCCGGTTTCAGCCTGTTGCTCCGTGACGGGGCCGATTTCCAGCAAATTGATAAAGTGATGGAAAAACAGTTCGGCTGGCCGATGGGACCTGCTTATCTATTGGATGTGGTCGGTATCGATACCGCTCACCACGCCCAGGCCGTAATGGCAGAAGGCTTCCCGGATCGCATGGGCAAAGACTACAGAGATGGCGTCGATGTGATGTTCGACAATGGCCGCTATGGTCAGAAGAATGGCCAGGGTTTCTACGCCTATACTACCGACCGCAAGGGCAAGCCAAAGAAAACCAGCGCGCCCGAGGTCACCGAATTGATTGCGCCGGTCACCGGCAATGCCACCCCATATGATGCCGAAACAATCATTGCCCGTATGATGATCCCAATGATCAACGAAGTGGTTCGCTGTCTTGAAGAAGGGATCATTGCCAGCCCAGCCGAAGCCGATATGGCCCTGGTCTACGGTTTAGGCTTCCCTCCATTCCGTGGCGGTGTTTTCCGTTATCTCGATAGCCTTGGCCTGGCCAACTATGTCCAGTTGGCCGACAGCTATGCCCACCTTGGTGCCGTTTATGAAGTACCGGCGGGCTTGCGTGAAAAAGCGGCCCAAGACAGCTGCTACTACCCTGTACCGAGCAACGCGTAATCATGGCTTAAGGATGAGGAATTGAAAATGAATAACGTTGTAATCGTTGATTGTATCCGTACCCCGATGGGACGCTCGAAAGGCGGGGCCTTCCGCCATGTCCGCGCCGAAGACTTGTCGGCCCACCTGATGAAGGGACTGCTGGCACGCAATCCACAGGTTGATCCGAGCAGCATTGAAGACATCTACTGGGGCTGTGTCCAGCAGACACTGGAGCAAGGCTTTAATGTCGGCCGCAATGCGGCCCTGTTAGCGGGGATCCCCCACACAGTGGGCGCGACAACCGTCAATCGCCTGTGTGGCTCATCGATGCAGGCACTGCATGATGCCGCCCGCGCGATTATGGTCGGTGATGCCGATACCTGCCTGATCGGTGGTGTCGAGCATATGGGCCACGTACCAATGAACCACGGGGTCGACTTCCACCCGGGGCTATCAAAGTCTGTCGCCAAAGCAGCAGGCATGATGGGATTAACCGCTGAAATGCTGGGCCGTATGCATGGTATCAGCCGGGAAATGCAGGACGCCTTTGCCGCCCGCTCCCACCAGCGCGCCCATGCCGCGACTATTGAAGGCCGGTTTACCAACGAGATCTACCCTACCGAGGGGCATGATGCAGATGGTCGTTTGACCCTACTTAGCCATGATGAGGTGATTCGTCCTGAAACAACCGCAGAGTCACTTTCTGCACTACGCCCGGTGTTCGATCCGGCTAACGGTACCGTTACCGCAGGATCGTCTTCCGCCCTGTCGGATGGCGCATCAGCCATGCTGGTGATGAGCGAAGACAAAGCCAAGGCACTCGGTCTGACTATCCGTGCCCGGGTAAAAGCCATGGCGATTGCCGGTTGCGATCCCTCTATCATGGGTTATGGACCGGTACCGGCCAGTCAGAAGGCTCTGAAACGTGCCGGCCTATCTATCGAAGATATCGGCATGGTCGAGCTCAACGAAGCCTTTGCCGCCCAATCACTCCCTTGCGCCAAAGATCTCGGCTTGCTGGATGTGGTAGAAGAAAAGGTCAACCTCAATGGCGGAGCCATCGCGCTCGGTCACCCACTAGGCTGCTCAGGTTCACGTATCTCCACCACCTTGATCAACCTGATGGAGCACCATGATGTCCAATTCGGTCTGGCAACAATGTGTATTGGCTTAGGCCAAGGTATTGCCACGGTTTTCGAGCGGGTTGAGTAGCCCATTTTACCCACCAAGAGCCCGCTTCGGCGGGCTTTTTTGATCTTTTCCACACATGCAGTAATGACATAGATTAAATGATTAACTTTCATTTTATTCATAGTTATTTCGGATCTACACTCATTACCACTTAAGACGCTTGTTTAATTTGGAGCATCCCTATGTTTAAGGCACTGGTTCTAAACCAAGAAGAGAAAAAAACAATTGCGACCATCGAACAATTGGACGATAGCCACCTTCCTGAAGGCGATGTTCTGATTGATGTCGATTACTCTTCCCTGAACTACAAAGACGGCTTGGCCATCACAGGCAAAGGTAAGATCATCCGTAACTTCCCAATGGTACCGGGTATCGATCTAGCCGGTACGGTCGTTAGCTCTGAGGATGCACGCTACCAGGCGGGTGACAAAGTCGTGCTAACTGGCTGGGGAGTCGGTGAAAACCACTGGGGTGGTATGGCACAACGTGCACGCCTGAAAGCCGATTGGCTGGTGCCGCTACCAACAGGTTTTGATAGCAAGAAAGCCATGATGGTAGGTACTGCCGGTTTTACCGCAATGCTATGTGTACAAGCATTACTTGATGCCGGTATCAAACCAGAAGCTGGCGAAATATTAGTCACCGGAGCCAGTGGTGGTGTCGGCTCTGTTGCCGTTACCCTTCTGGCCCAGCTTGGCTACAAAGTGACAGCTGTTACTGGCCGTGTAGAGCAAAATGGTCCACTGCTAGAGAAGCTTGGTGCGAGTCGTATTATCGACCGTAGTGAATTCGAAGAGCCGGCACGTCCACTAGAGAAGCAAGTGTGGGCAGGTGCTGTCGATACCGTCGGTAGCAAGGTACTGGCAAAAGTACTGGCGCAAATGGACTACAACAGCGCTGTTGCCGCTTGTGGTTTGGCTGGCGGTTTTGATTTGCCGACAACGGTTATGCCATTCATCCTACGTAACGTCCGCCTGCAGGGTGTCGACTCGGTGATGTGCCCAACGGACAAGCGTATCGCCGCTTGGGAAAAACTGGTCGAGCTATTACCTGAAAGCTTCTATGAGCAAGCGTGCACCGAGGTTGAACTAGATGCCGCACCTAAGTACGCGGAAGACATTACCAACGGCCAAGTAACCGGCCGAGTCGTGATCAAGCTATAGCCGCGATTGCGAACGTAATACCAATTATTAAAGCCGGGTTTACCCGGCTTTTTTATTCCAATCCCATATCATCGATGCGTTTGGCGATCAGGCGGCTACACTCTTCCTTAACAATCGCCCTTAGCCACTCCTGGGCCGGTGAGTGCTCACAGCGCGGATGCCAAATCATCGAGTAATCAAACGGCGTAAAGGCAAACGGCAGAGGTTTGACGACCAAGTCGTAGCGCTCTGCCACCAGATAAGCTAAATCCGCAGGGACGGTAATAATCAACGGCATGGTATCGACTATCGCCAATGCCGCCTCAAGGTGATAGGCGCGCAAGACCATTTTGCGTTTGGGTTGGTCAACCAGCGCTTGCTCAATCAGCGCCTTGACCCCGTCACTGATCGCAATCATTGCATGGGGGTAAGCCAGGTAATCCACCAAACTCATCTCTTTATCGACCAATGGATGATGCTTGGATAGCAGGCATAACACACCGACTCTTCCCAAAATTTCACTGCGCAATGGCTCAACGGGCCCGGTCGGACGGCAGATCGCCAAATCCGCACCTTCATAAGTCAGCTGATCGGCCAACCTATCATGCTGCAACGGCAAGAACTCAAACGAGACCTCCGGTGCCTCCTGATAAATCCGCGGTAGGGCAAACGGCAAAATGGTTTGCATGGCATAATCGGTAGTAGCGATGGCAAAGGTCTGATCGCAGCTTCGCGGATCAAACTCGACCGGTGACAGCAACTGGCGCAGGGATTCCAATGGCTCACCCAGTGCCCGGTCAAACTCCAACGCCTTTTCGGTCGGGATCAAATGCTGGCCCTGGCGAGTAAATAACGGATCGCCAAGCAAGTCGCGCAGCCTACCCAGCACCCTGCTCATCGCCGACTGGCTCAGGTTCAGGCGTGTGGCAGCCTTGCTGACACTGCTCTCTTCAATCAGTACCCGCAATGCCACCAGCAAATTCAAATCACGGCGATAGATGTCTTCTAGTTCCACTTCGAGCTACCTTGGCAAGATATTGGGATTAATACCAAACAACATATTACTTAGTTTGGTATTATTTTATCGTCCAGATAAAAAAAATCCCGCTATAAAAGCGGGGAAGCCCAAGAAAACTGGGGGAGTGTAGTAGATGTGCAATGTTAGCTTTCTTCTTCCTCGAGCTCGGGAGAATTGGTGAGCTCGAGCCAAAGTCCTAGCGCGGCGGCAATCAGGCCACCCAGCGCGATAAAACTAGTCTCATTCGGAGAACGTAGCATCAAAGAGCAAAACGTAATGAAGCACAGTACGCTATAAATTGTCAGGCGATCCATCTGAGTCAACATAGTTCCTCCTAATCCTTCAGAAGATAAACGTTAATGACTTGTTAAATACGTTACACGTTTTATTTTGATTTGCCAACCCTTATTGATTAATTCTTGCCCATAAGTATGATCACAATCTTCAACAGAAGATGTAGATGCTATGACCGCTATTTTTGACAACCCCACCCACAGTTTGGAAGCTGAAGGACTCCGCTGCCCTGAGCCTGTGATGATGGTGCGTAAAACCGTAAGGAAAATGGCCGAAGGCGATACCCTGCTCGTCACTGCCGATGACCCTTCAACTACTAGGGATATTCCAAGCTTTTGCCGTTTCATGGATCACACCTTGGTTGCGGCAGAAACCGACAGCCTGCCTTACCGTTACTTGATAAGAAAAGGCACTAACTAAACGATCAAAAAAAGGCAGCTCATTGAGCTGCCTTTTTACTGTCCTGTTACCGGCTAACGGCTAATCCTCATTACGGTACGAATCCCGCAATTGGCGGTTGGCTTTATCGAGTTCGTGGCGCAGGTCGCGGATTTCCTTCTTCATCGGCAGGACATAACGCAAGCGAACCAAGGCATCGACCGATAGGTACGTCGTCACAATAGCACCGACCACCATCGGCAACCACATGTCCGTCAGCACCATACCGAGAATATTCAGCGCCAACGCAAAGTTGAATAACCAGAATTGACTCTGGGGCGATATTGCAAGAAAACGGTTCATAACCCCCTCCTATACAGCGGCAACCGTCCAAAGGTACTGGTACCAACATATCACGCCAAGCTTCCCGGCACTGCTGCCATGCTCACAATTTAAGTGGTTGTTATCACAGTGTCATAATGGCTTGTGAGCAAGGCTCAAATAACCATGTTCCACGTGGAACACAGCTAGCGGAGATTACATGCCAAACGCGGCGGCAAGAGCCAGGCCAAAGAACAACGCCGCAGTGATTTTACGGATCAAACTCAGCGGCATACGCTCGGCTGACAATTTACCAATCAAGACCACGGGCACATTGGCCAGCAACATACCAATAGTGGTACCCAGTACTACCCACATTAGCGCATCACTGTATTTAGCTCCAAGCATGGTAGTAGCGACTTGGGTCTTGTCACCGATCTCGGCAATGAAGAAGGCAATAAAGCTGGCGACAAACGGCCCGCGGTTGGAGATCTGTTCGTCATCATCAAGCTTGTCAGGGATCAAAATCCACCCCGCCATAGCAACAAAGCTCACCACCAACACCCACTTGAGCATTTCTGGCGTTAAGTAGTCAGCAACCACTACTCCAAGCCAAGCTGCCAATGCATGGTTGGCAATGGTGGCGAAGAAGATCGCCAGAATAATAGGAATAGGTTTGCGGTAACGACTTGCAAGCAGCAGGGATAACAGTTGCGTTTTATCGCCAATTTCTGCCAAGGCAACCGACGTAATAGAGATAGCTAAAACACTCACGACATGCTCTTTGGGGCGAGGAATACAGTAAAAAACCACAGGTAAACGCACATGCCCCACCCCGGTTCATGCTGGTTTACCGATGGTCTCGCCAAACTCACTAGTAGGATAAACGTGAGTCACAAACGCCATGAAGATTTTGCTTCAATTATGTTGACGTTTGTCTTGCCAGGACAAGAGGCTACTCCCCAAAGGTACGGCAATTCTACACAGCAGCAACACGGATCGCAAGGCACAAAAAAGGGCCTGCATGAGGCCCTTTTATCCAATCAAGGTTATTTGGTGAAATTAACCTTGTGGCGAAAGTACGATCTCTACCCGGCGGTTCTGGGCACGCCCCTGCTCGTTATCGTTAGAAGCAATCGGGTGTGACTCACCCATACCTTTAGTCACAATACGGTTGCTGGCAACACCACCACGCATCAGCTCATTGCTTACTTCGCTGGCACGCACCTGTGACAGACGTAGGTTATAAGACGCCGCACCTGTACTGTCGGTAAAGCCGTATACGTTAAGCATGGTTTCGTCATACTCTTTGGCAACCAACGCGACGCTTTGCAGTGCATTCTTAGCCTGACCGCTCAATGCTGTATCATCAACACCGAAGGTAATGGTGTTCGGCATATTGAGGATAATATTGTCACCATCACGGGTTACGCTGATCCCGGTGGATTGCAACTGCTTACGCAGCTCAGCTTCCTGTACATCCATGTAGTAGCCGATACCACCACCCAGTGCCGCACCAGAAGCTGCACCAATCAAGGCACCCTTGCCACGATCACTCTTGCTTGAAGACGCAGCACCGATAGCAGCACCCGCCACCGCACCGATAATTGAGCCACTGGTCGCTTTCGCCGTTTGCTGTTCGCCAGTGTAAGGGTTAGTTGTTGAACAACCTGTCGCAACCACAGCCGTTGCCGTAGCAAACACCAGGTTACGCATCCATTTGCTAGATATAGCGCGATTAGACAAATCCATATTGTTTACCTTTCTTATTCTCGGCTCAGGGCCGATGTCATTGTGTGCAGCGTCTTTGGCAAGCCAAAGCTGTTCATTGGCGGCAGTATTGTATCTGACCGTCATAAGCTGATATCAGAACAATGTCAAAAAAGTCTATCCCCTGACAAGCTAGGCACATTAATTTAAGCAAATTAATTAAAGATGACCAAAAAACATGCACTCCCCCTACTAGCGCAGGTGTTGGCAAGGTATACTGGATAGTTACTAAAAATCTCTCAATCCATTAATCACGCGAAGCTGACAATGCAGAAATACGATATTAAAACCTTTCAGGGCATGATCCTCGCGCTGCAGGATTACTGGGGCCAACAGGGTTGTACTATTGTGCAACCTCTGGACATGGAAGTAGGTGCAGGTACCTCTCACCCGATGACATGTCTTCGTGCTCTGGGTCCAGAACCTATTGCAGCAGCGTATGTGCAACCATCACGTCGTCCTACCGACGGCCGCTACGGCGAGAACCCGAACCGCCTTCAGCACTACTACCAGTTCCAGGTGATCATCAAGCCATCACCGGACAATATTCAGGAGCTATACCTAGGCTCGCTGGAAGCTCTTGGCATCGATACCCAAGTCCACGACATCCGCTTCGTAGAAGATAACTGGGAAAACCCAACCTTGGGTGCCTGGGGTCTAGGCTGGGAAGTATGGCTAAACGGTATGGAAGTTACTCAGTTCACTTACTTCCAGCAGGTTGGTGGTCTTGAATGTAAGCCAGTAACCGGTGAAATCACATACGGTATCGAACGTCTGGCGATGTACATCCAGGGTGTTGATTCCGTATACGACCTAGTATGGACAGACGGTCCGCTAGGCAAAGTGACATACGGTGATATCTTCCACCAAAACGAAGTTGAACAGTCAACTTACAACTTCGAATACGCAGACGTTGATTTCCTATTCACATTCTTCGACCAGTGCGAAAAGGAATGTCAGGAGCTACTAGCACTAGAGAAACCACTTCCTCTACCTGCTTACGAACGTATTCTAAAAGCAGGCCATGCATTCAACCTTCTTGATGCACGCAAAGCCGTTTCTGTTACAGAGCGTCAGCGCTACATCCTGCGCATCCGTAACCTAACCAAGCAAGTGGCTGAAGCCTACTACGCTTCCCGTGAAGCTCTTGGCTTCCCAATGTGCAAAAAAGACAAGTAAGGATCACCATGGCTGAACACAATTTCCTTATTGAACTTGGTACCGAAGAGCTACCGCCAACGGCACTGCGCACACTGGCAGAAGCCTTTGCAGCAAACTTCGAAGCTGAGTTGAAAGCAGCAGACCTACCACACCAGGGTGTGAAGTGGTTTGCTTCTCCTCGCCGCCTGGCACTTAAGGTTGCTGGCCTTGCTGAAAACCAGCCTGACAAGGTGGTAGAAAAGCGCGGCCCGGCGATTTCTGTGGCATTCGATGCAGACGGTAACCCAACCAAAGCGGCTCAAGGCTGGGCACGTGGTAATGGCATCACCGTTGAACAAGCTGACCGCCTGGTTACCGACAAAGGCGAATGGCTACTGTTCAAGCAAGAAGTCAAAGGCCAAGCGGCTGATGCACTGCTATGCGATATGGCTGCCAATGCGCTTGCTAAACTGCCAATTCCTAAGCCAATGCGCTGGGGTGACACAGACACTCAGTTTATCCGTCCGGTGAAAACCCTGACCATGCTTCTGGGTGACAAGCTGATCCCGGGTACTATCCTGGGTGTGGAATCTGCACGCACTATTCGTGGCCACCGCTTCATGGGTGAAGCTGAGTTTACTATCGACAATGCCGATCAGTATCCAGCGATCCTGGAAGAGCGCGGTAAGGTAATGGCTGATTACGAAGCACGTAAAGCCATCATCTTGGCTGATGCCCAGAAAGCTGCTGAAGCGGTTGGCGGTAAAGCCGACCTTGAAGACGAGCTGGTTGAAGAAGTGACGTCTCTGGTTGAATGGCCTGTCGTACTGACTGCATCTTTCGAAGAAGACTTCCTGAACGTACCGTCTGAAGCGCTGGTTTACACCATGAAAGGTGACCAGAAATACTTCCCGGTTTACGACGCAGATGGCAACCTAGTGCCTAAGTTCATCTTCGTAACCAACATCATTTCGAAAGATCCTCAACAAATCATCGAAGGTAACGAGAAGGTTGTCCGCCCTCGTCTTGCCGATGCAGAGTTCTTCTTCAACACCGACCGTAAGCGTCCACTGATTGATCGCCTGCCTGAACTAGAAACAGCTATCTTCCAGAAGCAGCTAGGTACGATCAAAGACAAGACTGACCGTATCACTGAACTTGCTGGCTACATTGCCGAAAAGATCGATGCTGATGTGACTAACGCTAAACGCGCTGGCCTACTGGCCAAGTGTGACCTGATGACCTCCATGGTATTCGAATTTACCGATACCCAGGGTGTGATGGGCATGCACTACGCTCGCCATGACGGTGAAGCAGAAGAAGTCGCTCTAGCGCTAAACGAGCAATACATGCCACGCTTTGCCGGTGACGAACTGCCAAGCACAGGCGTGTCAGCGTCTGTTGCGATGGCAGACAAGCTAGATACGCTAGTGGGTATCTTCGGCATTGGCCAGGCACCGAAAGGTTCTGACCCATTTGCCCTGCGCCGTGCAGCGCTAGGTGTTCTACGTATCATCGTTGAGAAAGGCTACAACCTAGATTTGGTTGACCTGATTGCCAAAGCACAATCACTATTCGGCGACAAGCTAACGAACGCCAATGTGGCAGACGAAGTGATCGACTTCATGCTAGGCCGCTTCCGTGCTTGGTACCAAGACGAAGGCCACAGCGTTGACGTTATCCAGGCGGTACTGGCACTACGCCCTACCCAGCCTGCTGATTTCGACAAGCGTGTTAAAGCGGTAACACACTTCCGCTCTCTAGACGCTGCTGAATCACTAGCAGCCGCCAACAAGCGTGTGGGTAACATCCTAGCGAAATTCGATGGTGAACTAGCTTCAGGTGTTGATAGCAGCCTATTGGTTGAAGATGCAGAAAAAGCATTGGCGGCTGATATCGCATCAACGCTAGAACAGCTTGCGCCTGTCTTTGCCGAAGGTGATTACCAGCAGGCACTGTCAGAACTAGCAAACCTTCGTGAGCCAGTTGATGCGTTCTTCGACAACGTGATGGTTATGGCTGATGACGAGAAGCTAAAAGTGAATCGTCTTACCATGCTGAACCAGCTACGTAACGAGTTCCTAAAAGTGGCAGATATTTCGCTACTGCAAAAGTAATGGCGAAAGAGCTATAACGATATTGAAGCCCCGGTTTAGACCGGGGCTTTTTTATTTGTGCCCTTAGGTTTTCACAGCCTCCAGTTTCAAGCCTATTAACCTTAAACGGTTTACATTAAGCTGTTTCACGTGAAACACGCTGATATAAATAGCCACCCAAATCACTACGGTTTCACGTGGAACAATGGATACCCCTCGGACAAGTACCGCGAGACTCTATATATCATCAGACTTTCCCGCTGATTTTGAGTGCAGGCTAATGGGATGAAGAACAGGTGTTACAAGGGGTTTAATAAAACGCTTCGTTGAGGTATGTTGACCAACAGCACAACATAAAGCATAACCATATCGCATAAGACAAACACAACGCCCCGAGGTCAGAAGTAAAGATGGAGTTTTCTACATTTGGTGACAAGTTCGCCCGCTACTCAGGTATCACCCAGCTGATGGATGATTTGAACGATGGCTTACGTAACCCCGATGCCATTATGCTCGGTGGCGGTAACCCTGCCCAGATCCCTGAAATGGTAGAGTACTTCAACCAGCTCTGCAGCCAGATGGCAGCTACAGGTGAACTCACCCAAGCACTGACCAACTACGACGGCCCGCAGGGTAAGAATGTTTTCATCAATGCCCTCGCCCAACTATTAAAGTCTCGTTACGGCTGGAATATCAGCGCTAAAAATATCGCCCTGACTAACGGCAGCCAAAGTGCGTTCTTCAACTTGTTCAACTTGCTAGCCGGTGATTTCAAGAACGGCACGAAGAAAAAAATCCTACTGCCATTGGCACCTGAATACATTGGCTATGGTGACTCAGGCTTAAGTGAAAAAATGTTTATCTCCTACAAACCGGAGATCAGCCTGCTTAAGAACGGTCTGTTCAAATACCATGTTGACTTCAACCACCTGGTGGTTGATAACAGTATCGGTGCTATCTGTGCCTCTCGCCCTACCAACCCGACGGGTAATGTCCTGACCAACGAGGAAATCCACCACCTTGATCAGCTGGCTCGCGAGCACAATATCCCGCTTATCATCGACAATGCCTATGGTATGCCGTTCCCTGATATCATCTTTGAAGATGTCACCCCATTCTGGAACGACAACACGATCTTGTGCATGAGCTTGTCGAAACTTGGTCTGCCAGGCGTGCGCTGCGGGATTGTGGTTGCCAGCGAAGAAATCGCCACCGCCATCGCCAATATGAATGGCGTTCTCAGCCTGGCACCGGGCAGTGTCGGCCCGGCGATTGGTTATAAGATGATTGAGCAAAATGACCTGATGCGCTTGAGCGAAGATGTCATCAAACCTTTCTACTTGCGCAAGTCCAAGCATGCCGTGGAAATGCTGCAACAGGCCATTACTGACTCTCGCTTTAGGATCCACAAGCCAGAAGGCGCGATGTTCCTGTGGCTATGGTTCAAGGACTTACCAATCAGCACCATGGAGCTTTACCGCCGATTAAAAGCCCGCGGTGTGCTCATTGTGCCTGGGGAGTATTTCTTCATTGGCCTTGATGAGGACTGGCAGCATGGCCATGAGTGTCTACGGATGAACTACGTTCAGGAAGATGAAGTAATGCGTAAGGGCATCGCAATCATTGCCGAGGAAGTGGAAAGAGCCTACCAAGAGCAATAACCCACTCAGTGCATACGACTAGACAACATACACAGGCTACCACGGGTAGCCTGTTTTTTATCATTACTAATCAATGCAAACCCAATCTATGCGCAACTCTCTTTGCAGTCGTTACTTCATTCGATAAGAAGCATCAAAGGTCACTCACTTACGCAGATTTTGATTTCCACCTAAACACTATTAACTTGGCTTGATGATGAAAAGGTGTGGTTGCTTTAGGAGAGTGATCTTTACTAGGTAGCTCTATTATCTCAGCAAAGTTTCACGTGAAACAAACTGGCTGCGCAATGAAGAAATATTGGAGAACGATGGATGTCCTACCCTAACGAAGTAACTATTAAGACAATATGCCGAAAGGATGAACTGGCTTTGAAACTAATTAGTCAGTGATAACTTCTGCTTTATACTCAATATTGAATCACCGAGCATGGGTGTAGAACCACAGAGAGACGGATAAAAAAGACAGAAGAAAAAGGAAATAAAAAAGGCCAGCATGCTGACTGACCTTTCACACCTCTAAAGGAAAAAATGTTCCTGTTTATAATTACTCGCTCTCAAGCAAGTGGCGACCGTTGATCGCAATCTTGCGTGGCTTCTGCTCTTCAGGGATCTCTCGCTCAAGATCGATATGCAGCAGGCCGTTTTCCATCTCGGCACCGACGACCTTCACGTAGTCTGCCAGTTGGAATTTACGCTCGAAATCTCGCTCGGCAATGCCTTGGTACAGGTACTGACGTTCAGTCTCACCATTGGCTTCACGGGTACCACGCACAATCAGTTTATTTTGCTGCTGGGTGATATCCAGTTGCTCATCGGCAAAACCGGCCACAGCCATGGTAATACGATAGTGGTTATCATCCTGCTGTTCGATGTTATATGGCGGGTAACCAACATTGGCATTGGTTGCCGATTTTTCCATTTGGTTGAACAGACGATCGAAGCCGATAGCAGAGCGGTATAGAGGAGTGAAATCTAGGTTACGCATAAACTTTATCCTTCTTATGAAGCAATACATTAAACGATTGAATTGTCGAAGAGGCTTTCCATCTGCGGACAAGCCGGTCGAAGGCCCAATGTGTGGCACCTTGCTCTTCATAAATAGATATAGGGGCAGCGCAATATGATCCCAACCCCGGTGACAAAATATTTTTTCCGTACATCTTTTTTATCCCTGAATCCAACAGCACTACATCAGCGTTCAATAAATCGTCCTTAATACAGTTACGCTGTTGGTGAAATGCGGATATTGTTGCCTTAATGCTTGCCACCGACAGGCGCGAAATCTACAGCCAATACAATCCGGTATTCTCATTAAGGACACGGTCTTATTACCCCAAATATGGGGTAATAAGGCCTGATGTACTGGATGCCGAGAATCTGGGAAGAAAAGTGGTAAATACGATTTTGGTTGGGAGGTGGCTGAAATAAAAAAACGCCGCACTGAGTGCGGCGTTTCGGAACTGAATAGCGGTACGCGTTTAATTACACGTCCAAGTTCGCATTCAGCGCGTTCGCCTCAATGAAGTTACGACGCGGCTCAACGTGATCACCCATCAGCGTGGTGAACAGCTCATCTGCAGCAACGGCATCGTTGATGGTTACCTGCATCATACGGCGAGTTTCAGGATCCATAGTTGTTTCCCAAAGCTGCTCAGGGTTCATCTCACCCAGACCTTTGTATCGCTGTAGCGACAGGCCGCGGCGAGACTCTTTGATCAACCACTCCAAGGCTTCTTTGAAGCTGCTTACCGGCTGCTTGCGCTCGCCACGCTGTACGTAGGCAGACTCCTCAAGCAGCTCGAACAACGCTTCAGACAATGATGCCAGCTTGCCGTACTCTTTCGAGTTAAGCAGATCAGCACTTAGCAGGTACTCATGTTCAACACCGTGGGTACGAACGGTCACTTTCGGCAGGTACAGGCTCAGCTCTTCGTCACGAACCACTGCATAAGAGTACTGGCTCTCGCCAGATTGCTTGGCGTTCAACGCAGCAACCAATGCCTTAGTCCAAGCTTCAACATCGCCTTCGTTATTCAGCATCTCTGCCGTCAAACGTGGCTGGTAAGTAAACTCGTTAAGCATCAAGGTCGGGTAACGACGGCTCATACGTTCAATCAGCTTGGTTGCACCGTTAAACTGCTTGACCAACGACTCCAGCGCTTCACCAGAAATCGCTGGTGCACCTTCCGCGGTAAACAGCGCAGCGTTATCCAGTGCCAAGGCTACCTGGTACTGACCCATGTCCTCGTCATCCTGGATGTACTGCTCCTGCTTGCCCTTCTTCACTTTGTAAAGCGGTGGCTGGGCAATGTAGATATGACCACGTTCAATAAGCTCCGGCATCTGACGGTAGAAGAACGTCAGCAGCAGCGTACGGATGTGGGAACCATCGACATCGGCATCGGTCATGATGATGATGTTGTGGTAACGCAGTTTATCCGGGTTGTACTCGTCACGGCCGATACCACAGCCCATAGCGGTGATAAGCGTTGCCACTTCCTGAGAAGACAGCATCTTGTCGAAGCGTGCTTTCTCAACGTTCAGGATCTTACCTTTCAGCGGCAGGATAGCCTGGTTTTTACGGTTACGACCCTGCTTGGCACTACCGCCCGCAGAGTCACCCTCCACAATGTAGAGTTCAGAAAGGGCTGGGTCTTTTTCCTGACAGTCTGCCAGTTTGCCCGGTAGACCAGCCAAGTCCAACGCACCTTTACGGCGGGTCATTTCACGTGCTTTGCGTGCTGCTTCACGGGCACGTGATGCGTCGATGATCTTGGTACATACCGTTTTGGCGTCAGCTGGGTTTTCCAACAGGAACTCGCTCAGCTTCTCACCCATGGTCGATTCAACCGCCGGCTTCACTTCACTCGATACCAGCTTGTCTTTTGTCTGGCTTGAGAACTTAGGATCCGGCACTTTCACCGATACAACCGCCGTTAGGCCCTCACGGGCATCATCACCGGATGTCGCCGTTTTGGCTTTCTTCGAATAGCCTTCCTTATCCATGAAGTTATTCAGGGTACGAGTCAGTGCACCACGGAAACCAGCAAGGTGGGTACCACCATCGCGCTGCGGGATGTTGTTAGTGAAACAGTAGATGTTTTCTTGGAAACCATCGTTCCACTGCATCGCCACTTCCACACCGATACCATCTTCGCGGGTAAACTCGAAGTGGAAGACTTTCGGGTGGATTGGCGTTTTGTTGCGGTTAAGGTGCTCAACGAAAGCACGGATACCACCTTCATACATGAAGTGATCCTGCTTGTCTTCCTCACGCTCATCAATCAGCTTGATTGACACGCCGGAGTTCAGGAACGACAGTTCACGCAGGCGCTTAGCCAGGATTTCATATTGAAATTCAATATTGCTGAAGGTCTCTGCACTCGGCCAGAAACGGATACGGGTACCGGTTTTCTCGGTCTCGCCAATGATACCTAGTGGCGCTTGAGGCTCACCATGGTGGTACACCTGCTGGTGGACAGAACCACCACGGTGGATAGTCAGCTCGACTTTTTCAGACAGGGCGTTAACAACAGAAACACCTACCCCGTGCAGACCACCGGATACCTTGTACGAGTTGTCATCGAACTTACCACCAGCGTGCAGTACCGTCATGATAACTTCTGCCGCCGACACGCCTTCTTCAGGGTGCATTTCAGTCGGAATACCACGACCATCATCACTCACAGACACAGAGCCATCTTCGTGGATGGTGACAATGATATCTTCACAGTGGCCAGCAAGAGCTTCGTCGATAGAGTTATCGACTACCTCAAATACCATGTGGTGCAAGCCTGTACCGTCATCGGTATCGCCAATATACATCCCTGGGCGCTTACGTACCGCATCAAGGCCCTTAAGTACCTTGATACTTGATGAATCGTAGTTGTTGGACATTGAGTTACTCTCGCTTAAATTATCCTGCGGTTATTTTACCGTGTTCCACATGAAACATCTTGCCATTTTCATCATGCATTTCCGCTATTTGGTCAATGCTGATCGCACTGATGAAGACTTGCGCCCCGGTCTCTTTCAACCGTTGCGCCAACAGTGCCCGACGATGGCTATCCAGCTCGGAAGCAAAATCATCAATTAAATATATACACTGCTTACCCGTTGCTTCGGTCAGGTGCAATCCTTGCGCAAGGCGCAAAGCACACATCATCAGCTTGAGCTGACCGCGGGAAAGCACATCCTCTACTGGGGTGCCGGCTACCTTCACCCGCAAGTCCGCTTTATGCGGGCCGCTGGCGGTGTAACCCAGTTGGCTATCCCGTTCGAAATTACGCTGAAGCAATTCAGCATAAGGGGTGTCTTTTTCCCAACCCCGGTAGTACCCGAGTTGGATATCAAATTCAGGCAAAAAGACTTCGCAGATCTCTTTGGCTTTGAGTTTTACCGCCTCGAGATAATCATGACGCCATTGCGAAATCTCTTCAGCCAACAGGCTAAGTTCCTGATCCCAGTAACTCAGCTCCCGGTAATGCCGCGCCGTTTTGAGCAAGGCATTGCGCTGTTTGGTTAGTCGCTTGACCCTTGACCAAGCATGATAAAACTGGGGTTCCACGTGAAACACACCCCAATCAATGAATGAGCGACGGAACTTCGGCCCACCGATTAGCAAATCAAACCCTTCCGGCGTGATCAGCTGCAACGGTAGTAACTGGGCGAGCTGGGCCAGCTTTTGGCTCCCTTCCCCACCGATTTTCAACTCGGTCGTACCATCGCGCTTTTTGTTGATGCCAACAGGCAGCTCGAAAGACGAAGAAGATTGCAACCGCCCATGGACAAACAGCTCTTGCTGGTCATGGCGGATCACCCGCCCTGTAAGATGACTACGGAAAGAGCGGCCATGGCCGAGATAATGGATCGCTTCCAAAACACTGGTCTTGCCGCTGCCGTTGGCACCAACAAGAAAATTGAAGCCTGGTGACAATGACAGGTCACAGGCTTCTATATTCCGGAAATCTTTGACGATCAGACGTGTTAACGACATGACCCTATAGCCTGATTGGCATCACCACGTACATGGCATCACCGCTGGCACTGTCTTCCAACAAGGCACTGGCATTGGCATCGGTCAGCGACCAGCGTACCTGCTCACACTTGAGTGTATTGAGCACATCCAACACATAGCTGACATTGAAACCAATTTCGAGTGGTTCACCCTGGTAGTCGACATCCAGGAACTCTTCCGCTTCTTCCTGCTCTGGGTTATTGGCCGTGATACGCATTTCACCCTGTGACAGGTTCAACCTCACACCACGGAATTTCTCGTTCGACAGGATGGCGGCACGGGAAAAAGCCTTGCGCAGTTCATCACAGCTCGCTTCCACGACCTTGGTGCTATTCTGTGGCATCACCCGACGATAATCAGGGAAGCGACCATCTACCAGCTTAGAAGTAAACACGAAATTGTTCACCTCGGCGCGAATATTGGAGTGACCGATCTGCAGGCGAACCGCATCTTCAGGACTATCAAGCAGGCGCATCAGCTCCATAACCCCTTTACGCGGGACAATGATCTGCTTGGCAGGCAGCTCGGTGCTGGTTGATACCGAGCACACCGCCATCCGGTGGCCGTCAGTCGCGACCGAACGCAACAACTGGCCATCGGTTTCAAACAGCATGCCGTTGAGGTAATAACGCACATCTTGGTGGGCCATCGAAAACTGGGTGCTGTCGATAAGCTGGCGCATCTGGCCCTGAGGAAGGGTGATTTCCACTTCGCTCTGCCAGTCTTCGATATTCGGGAAATCGGCAGCTGGTAGAACAGATAGCGTATAGCGACTGCGACCAGAGCGGATAATCGCACGATCCCCTTCCAGGGAAATCGCAATATTAGCACTGTCAGGCAGGCCACGACAGATATCGAGGAACTTGCGTGACGGTACGGTCACGGCGCCTTCCTCGAAGTCGCCTTCCAAAGCCAGCTTGGCAATCATCTCAACTTCGAGATCGGTACCAGTCATCGACAGGCAGCCCTGCTCGACAACCAACAGAATATTGCCGAGGATCGGCAATGAAGGACGGCTACCCAATGCACCAGAAACCTGCTGCAGGGGTTTTAATAGCTGTTCGCGTGCAACTGTAAATTTCATATTAAGATGACAGTGTTCTTATTAGGTTAGAATAATCTTCTTTGATGTCATGGCTTTCCTCACGCAGCTGCTCAATCTTGCGGCATGCGTGTAGCACCGTAGTATGGTCCCGACCACCAAAGGCATCACCGATCTCCGGCAAGCTGTGGTTGGTTAGTTCTTTGGCCAACGCCATCGCCATTTGGCGTGGACGGGCAACCGAGCGGGAACGGCGCTTGGATAGCATATCAGCCATCTTAATTTTATAGTACTCGGCCACGGTCTTTTGAATATTATCAATAGTGACCAGTTTTTCCTGCAAGGCGAGCAAATCGCGCAGTGCCTCACGGACAAAATCAATGGTAATCGCCCGACCGGTAAAATTGGCATTGGCAATCACCCGGTTCAGCGCCCCTTCCAACTCGCGGACATTGGAGCGCAGGCGCTTGGCAATGAAGAACGCCACTTCGTCTGCCAAGCGGATATTGTGGTCTTCAGCCTTCTTCATCAGGATCGCCACGCGGGTTTCCAGCTCAGGCGGCTCAATCGCCACCGTCAGGCCCCAACCAAAACGAGATTTAAGGCGATCCTCCACCCCGTTGATCTCTCGCGGATAGCGGTCGGAAGTCAGGATGATCTGCTGGTTGCCCTCCAGTAGCGCATTAAACGTGTGGAAGAACTCTTCCTGCGAGCGCTCCTTGTTGGCGAAAAACTGGATGTCATCGATCAGCAGGGCATCGACACTGCGGTAGTAACGTTTGAACTCTTCAATGGCATTGTTCTGCAGCGCCTTGACCATATCTTGGACAAAGCGCTCTGAATGCATGTACACCACCTTGGCGTTGGGTTTGCGATCGGCGATCGCATTGCCCACCGCATGTAGCAAGTGGGTTTTACCTAGCCCGGTCCCCCCATAGAGGAACAGCGGGTTATAGGCCGCACCCGGGTTATCGGCAACCTGACGACAGGCAGCCAGACCCAACTGGTTCGACTTACCCTCAACAAAGTTATTGAAGTTGTGTTTCGGGTTCACGTTAGAACGGTAACCCGCCTGTGATTCAGGCTGGACCGGCGATGGTGCTGGCTCCCAAGTCCGCGAAGGCGCATCGTCTTCTAGCGTTGGGGCCGATGCCACGTGGGTTGGAGCCGGTGTCAATGCCGGCGGGGGGGCCACAGGCTGAGGCGGCGGGGCAACAACCGGCTTACTGCCGACCTCAAATCGCAAGATTGGCACATCGTTACCGCAGAACTCATTGAGCAGACGGTTGATGTTGTTGAGGTACTTATCGCGCACCCAATCCAGCACAAAGCGGTTAGGGGCGAAAAGGGTCAACGTATTGTCGCTCAACTCGGCTTGAAGCGGTCGAACCCACATACTGAATTCTGTTGCAGGGAGTTCTTCTTGAAGGCGTTGAAGGCACTGCAACCAAAGCGAAGATGACAAGCTCGACTCCACACTGAATAACAAAACACGAAAAGGGATGCAATTTTATACCCGCTGGCTCAGGATCGCCAGCAAAGAGATCGCAGATCAAGTGAATAAGATCAGACTTATTCACATAGATCGCACAATATTATTGTTGATCACCACAATTTTACCCCTGCTTACCCACAAATCCATGAACATCGGTCACTCAATAAACATACTTTTTGTTATTTAAAATAACTCCAAGTTATTTATGGAAACCAGTTATCAACAGATAGGATGATTCAAACAGAACATCATCACAGCAACCTGAGGAGTAAACAGGATGAAAAGCTGGGTAACAACTTCATTGACTGCAATCGCCCTAACCTTGTCTGTTAGCCAAGCCGCGATGGCTGCCACCGATGTAAAAGTAGGAATGTCAGGACGCTATTTCCCTTTTACTTTTGTTAAGCAAGATCAGCTACAAGGTTTTGAGGTCGATCTGTGGAACGAAATCGGCAAACGCAATGACTACAATGTCGAATTTGTTACCGCTAACTTCTCTGGCCTGTTCGGTTTGCTGGAAACCGGTCGTATCGACACCATCTCTAACCAGATCACTATGACCGATGAGCGTAAAGCCAAATACCTGTTCTCCGAGCCTTATGTGGTTGATGGTGCACAGTTAGTCGTTCGCAAGGGCAATGACACGATCACCAGCACCGAGGATCTGGCCGGTAAAACCGTCGGCGTCAACCTGGGATCGAACTACGAACAGCTGCTACGCAAGCTCGATACTGACGGTAAGATCCAAATTAAAACCTACGACACCGGTATCGAGCACGATGTGGCCCTGGGCCGTACCGATGCATTCGTAATGGACCGTCTGTCGTCACTTGAGCTAATCAAGAAAGCCAACCTGCCGCTACAGCTGGCTGGCGAACCGTTCGAGAAGATTGAAAACGCCTGGCCATTTGTTGAGGGCGAAAAAGGCGAAAAGCTTCGCGACGAAGTCAACGTTGCGCTTGAGGCAATGCGCAAAGACGGCACCTTGGCTGAGATTTCCATCAAGTGGTTTGATGCCGACATCACCCACTAACTCCGCCTGCTCTCCTTCATAATCACAAGACTCACCCTCGGGTGGGTCTTTGTCGCTGATAAACCACGGTAAATAAGAAGACACCATTATGGGTTTTGATTTTGACTACATGCTTTCCCTTATGCCGATCCTGTTCAACTACCTCGGCACCACCATGGGAATGGCACTTTGGGGCCTAGTATTCGCCCTGATCATTGCATTGGTACTGGCCTTGCTTCGCATTTACCGTATGCCGGTACTCGATCAGCTTAGCCAGCTTTATATCAGCTTCTTCCGCGGCACTCCGCTGCTGGTTCAACTGTTCCTGCTCTATTACGGCCTGCCGCAAGTCATGCCGGTATTTGTCGGCCTCGACGCCTTTACCGCAGCAATTATCGGCCTGAGCCTTCACTTTGCCGCCTACATGGCCGAGAGTATCCGGGCTGCAATTATTGGTATCGACCGCAGCCAGCGGGAAGCCAGCCTGTCGATAGGCATGACCGAGTTGCAGGCAATGCGCCGGATTATCCTGCCACAGGCCACCCGAGTCGCCCTGCCTTCGTTGATGAATTATTTCATCGACATGATCAAATCGACCTCGCTGGCCTTTACCCTCGGGGTAGCAGAAATCATGGCTACGGCCCAGATGGAAGCCTCTTCAAGCTTCAAGTTCTTCGAAGCCTTCCTTGCCGTTGCCCTGATTTACTGGGGTATCGTCCTTGTCCTGACCCGGGTGCAAAACTGGGCAGAAGCTAAACTCAACAGGGCCTACACACGATGATAAAGATTGAAAACCTGACTAAACGCTTTGGTGATGCGACGATTTTCTCCGGCTTGGATCTGACTATAAGCAAAGGGGAGATCGTAGTGGTGATCGGCCCTTCGGGTACCGGTAAATCCACCCTGCTCCGGTGCATCAATTTCCTCGAAACCGCTGATGAAGGACACCTAACACTCGGCGATGTCTCGGTTGAGAGTATGCAGGCCGGCCAGAAAGATATTTTGGCCCTACGCCGAAAAACCGGCTTCGTGTTCCAGAACTATGCCTTGTTTGCCCACCTGACAGCGAGACAGAATATTGCTGAAGGTCTCATCACAGTTAAAGGCTGGAACAAAGAGGAAGCCTATAACAAAGCGCAGCAGATCTTAGACGATATCGGTCTGGGCGATAAAGGCGACCACTACCCGGCCGCATTGTCAGGCGGACAGCAGCAGCGGGTCGGCATAGGCCGGGCCATGGCACTTGAAGCCGAGCTGCTGCTGTTTGACGAGCCGACATCGGCACTGGATCCCGAATGGGTCGGCGAGGTGCTGAGCCTGATGCAAAAACTGGCGACCCGCCACCAGACCATGTTGGTCGTCACCCACGAAATGCAATTTGCCCGCGAAGTGGCCGATCGAGTGATCTTTATGGCCGATGGCAGTTTCGTCGAGCAAGGCACACCGGATCAGATCTTCGGTAACCCGCAAGATCCGAGGCTGAAAAAGTTCCTGAGCCAGGTCGGGATCCGTTAAGGATCCTTGCACTCCAGCGTATAGGAAGTATAATTCAGCGCCCGCAGTTCTCTGCTGGGCATAATTATTGACTATTTAAGAGTCAGTGATTACAATTCCGCCTCTTTGATTAGAGGCAACGACTGAAAACAGTCGCTAAACTCTAAGCAAACTTAAAAACTGATCAGTTAATTTAAGGTAAAACCCATGAAACGCACTTTTCAACCTTCAGTTCTAAAGCGCAAGCGTACTCACGGCTTCCGTGCACGCATGGCTACTAAGAACGGTCGCGCAACAATCAATGCTCGTCGCGCTAAAGGCCGTAAGCGTCTTTCTAAGTAATCGCTAGATTATTTTGAGTAAGCTCGCTTTCTCTCGGGAGTTACGTCTGTTAACTCCCGAACATTACAAAAAAGTCTTCCAGCAAGCTCATCGTGCTGGCTCTCCCCATTTAACTATTCTTGCCCGCAATAACAACCTTGACCATCCGCGTCTTGGCTTGGCTGTCCCTAAGAAACAGATCAAAACCGCCGTTGGCCGTAACAAATTCAAACGTATCGTGCGTGAGAGTTTCCGCCAGAAGCAACACGATCTGCCGGCGAAGGATTTTGTCGTTATCGCCAAGAAGAGTGCCAGTGAGTTGAGCAACGAAGAACTTTTCAAGCTGCTAGATAAATTATGGCATCGCCTGTCTCGCCCTTCGCGTGGCTAGTCATTGGACTAGTCCGCTTTTACCAACTGGCAATTAGCCCTCTCATCGGGCCTCGTTGTCGCTTCACCCCTACCTGTTCCCAATACGCGATCGAAGCCATAAAAACGCACGGAGCAATAAAAGGAGGTTGGTTCGCGGCGAAACGTCTATTAAGATGTCATCCTTTAAACGACGGTGGTTATGACCCCGTTCCGCCAACCAAGCATAACGACAGAGATAATTAACGATGGATTCCCAACGCAATATTCTGTTAATTGCCCTACTGTTTGTCTCTTTCCTACTGTTCCAACAGTGGAATGCCGACAGCAACCCGCAACCGCAGGGTGTAGCGCAACAAGTAACTCACAGTGGTGATGTCCCTTCGCATTCCGCTGACGGCCAGCCTATCACTGACCAAAGCACCTCAAACAACCTTATCACCATTAACACTGATGTACTGGCGCTTACTGTCGATACGCTTGGTGGTGACATCATCGAAGCCAAACTACTGGCTTACGACAACGAATTGGAATCGGAAGACCCATTCGTTCTTCTGAAAAATGACCAGGGCCACAGCTACACGGCTCAATCAGGTCTTATCGGTGCCCAGGGTATCGATACAGCAGCCGGCCGTGCCCAGCTACAAGTTTCTGCTGACAGCTTCACGCTAGAAGATGGCCAGGACGAACTACGTGTTCCAATGACCTACGAGCAGGACGGCATCAGCTACACCAAAACCATCATCGTTAAGCGCAACAGCTACGCTGTTGATGTTGAATACAGCATCAACAACCAATCAGAGCAGCCAGCCAGCGTGCAGATGTATGCCCAGCTGAAGCAAAACCTGATGGATGACGGTGGCAGCCTAACCATGCCAACTTACCGTGGCGGTGCCTACTCGGCTGACAACGTGAAGTACAAGAAATACAGCTTCGATGATATGCAGGACAAGAACCTGAACCTGGATATGAACCAAGGCTGGGCGGCGATGATGCAGCACTACTTCGTCACTGCATGGATCCCGCGCGCAGAGCAAGCGAGCAACCTATACACCCGTACCAGCAATGGTCAGGGCTACATCGGTGTTCGCATGCCAACCACAACGGTTGTACCGGGTAGTGAGGAATCACTAACAGCAACACTGTGGGTAGGTCCTAAGCTGCAAGACCAGATGGCTGCGACCGCTAACAACCTTAACCTAACCGTTGATTACGGCTGGCTATGGTTCATCGCAAGCCCACTACACAGCCTGCTGTCGTTCATCCAGAGTATCGTGGTGAACTGGGGTCTGGCGATCATCATCCTGACTTTCATCGTTCGTGGTGCGATGTACCCGCTGACCAAAGCGCAGTACACTTCGATGGCGAAGATGCGTATGCTGCAGCCAAAACTGCAGGCAATGCGTGAGCGCCTAGGCGACGACCGCCAGCGCATGAGCCAGGAAATGATGGAGCTGTACAAGAAAGAGAAAGTGAACCCGCTGGGTGGCTGTCTACCAATCTTGCTACAGATGCCAATCTTCATCGCCCTATACTGGGCACTGATGGAATCAGTTGAACTGCGTCACGCACCGTTCTTCGGTTGGATTCACGACTTGTCAGCACAGGATCCGTTCTACATCCTGCCGCTGCTGATGGGTGCGACCATGTTCCTGATCCAGAAGATGAGCCCGACAACGGTAACAGACCCGATGCAGCAGAAGATCATGACCTTCATGCCGGTGATGTTCACCTTCTTCTTCCTGTTCTTCCCGTCAGGCCTGGTGCTTTACTGGCTGGTATCGAACATTGTAACGCTGATCCAGCAGACGCTGATTTACCGTTCGCTGGAGAAGAAAGGCCTGCATAGCAAATAATGCAGACCCACGTTGAGATAGAAGGCGGCCTGCGGGCCGCCTTTTTTATTCCCTTAACCCCAAGCGCTTGCCATTGCTGGGCAATCGCCACTACTCTGTTTACAATTGCAGCGTATTTATCAAGCTAAGCCAAAATTATGACTGAACATACAGATACCATAGTTGCCCAAGCCACTCCGCCGGGACGAGGCGGCGTCGGCATTATCCGCGTCTCGGGCCCGAAAGCCAAAGAAGTCGCCCTTGCCGTTGCCGGCCGCGAACTCAAGCCACGCTATGCCGAGTACCTGCCCTTCAAGAATGAAGATGGCACGGCATTGGATCAAGGTATTGCGTTGTTCTTCAAGGGACCGAACTCTTTTACTGGTGAAGACGTCCTTGAGCTGCAGGGCCATGGCGGCCCGGTACTGATGGATATGATGATCCGCCGCATCCTGGCAATCGACGGCATTCGAGCAGCCCGGCCGGGGGAGTTCTCCGAACGTGCCTTCATGAACGACAAGCTCGACCTGGCACAAGCAGAGGCGATTGCCGACCTGATTGATGCCAGCTCAGAGGAAGCGGCGAAAAGTGCCTTCAAATCGCTTCAGGGCGCCTTCTCGACCCGGGTTAACGAACTGGTCGAGGCCCTTATCCATCTGCGTATCTATGTCGAAGCCGCCATAGACTTCCCGGAAGAGGAAATCGACTTCCTGTCCGACGGCAAGGTTGCCGGCGATCTCGATGGCATTATCGGCCGCCTCGATGCGGTACGCCGCGAAGCCAACCAGGGGGCAATTATGCGCGAAGGGATGAAGGTGGTTATCGCCGGTCGTCCCAATGCCGGTAAGTCCAGCCTGCTCAACGCCCTGTCCGGCAAAGACAGCGCTATTGTCACCGACATCGCAGGCACCACCCGTGACGTCCTGCGCGAGCATATCCACATCGATGGCATGCCGCTGCATATCATCGACACCGCCGGCCTGCGCGAGGCTTCTGACGAAGTAGAGCGCATCGGTATCGAACGCGCATGGGAAGAAATCCAGCAGGCAGACCGCGTGCTGTTCATGGTCGACAGCACCACCACCGACGCCACTGACCCGGCAGAGATCTGGCCAGAGTTCGTCGAACGCCTGCCGCAAGGCTTGGGCATCACAGTGATCCGCAACAAGGTCGAGCTCACGGGCGAAAAGACCGGGATCTGCCACGTCAACAACCCAACCCTGATCCGCCTATCAGCCCGCACCGGTGATGGCGTAGAGCCACTGCGTGAGCACCTCAAGGAGTGTATGGGCTTTGCCGGCACGACCGAAGGGGGCTTTATGGCCCGCCGCCGTCACCTTGATGCCCTGGAGCGCGCAGCCAGCCACTTGGAAACGGGTAAAGAGCAGCTGGAAGGCTTCATGGCTGGGGAAATCCTGGCCGAAGAACTGCGCCTCGCCCAGCAGCACCTGAGTGAGATCACCGGCGAGTTCACCTCCGATGATCTGCTCGGCCGGATCTTTACCTCGTTCTGTATCGGTAAATAACCGAGCCCGCCAACGCGATCCCCTTCGCAGCCTGCTTCGGATCCTCGGGGCAGGCTGTGAATAACCTTTCGGAAAAGATCCTCCTTACCGCAAGATCAGGCTTTCATCCCTGCTCTGAGCCAGTACAATGCTGTGTATAAATTTGTTGTGAATATCTACACAGGTATGTATACCATGAGCCACATCACCCTTATTACCGGCAGTACCCTCGGAGGCGCCGAATATGTCGCCGATCACCTCAGCGAACTGCTGGAGCAAGCCGGCCACAGCACCGAGATCATCAATCAGGCCGAACTGGAACAGCTTCCGACTGACAATATTTGGCTGGTGGTCTGCTCCACCCACGGTGCCGGCGAGTTTCCTGACAATTTCCAGCCTTTCGTAGAACAATTGACCAGCCAGCAGCCGGATCTTGCCCGCTTACACTATGGTGTGATCGGTCTGGGTGACTCCAGCTACGATACCTTCTGTGCCGCAGCCAAGAATATCGATCAACTACTGGCAAAACTGGGGGCGATCCGCCTCGGAGAGCGATTGGAAATTGATGTTTCACAGGATCCGGTACCGGAAGATCCAGCTGAGGCATGGTTGGACAACTGGAAAAAAAACCTAAACTGAGCAAAAAACACACAGATTTTTACTCAGAATTATACGATCCGTAAACTTTTTTCTGTGGATAACTATAGATCTAAACAGTGATCAACCAATAGTTATCCATTTAATAACTTCTAGGCTCATATTCGCTTGTTGATAACTACCGTTTTTGATCCCAGCTAATCCTTGTAGAGATCCATGCCGTTCCACAACAAATGATCCTTCCTAACATCATGATCATAAGGATCATTTATCACTTATCCACACGATCGGTGGATCCATATAATAGATCTAACAGAAGATCTATTTAAAAGATCTTATCTATATTCAAAATGTGATTTCCCTCCGGATCAAATGATCTTCAGTAAGGATTCTCTCAACGACGGAAACAGGATAGAATGTTGCACCTTTGCTCAAAGATAAATCACTGGCAATTTTGAATACCCGAGGTAGTTTCATGTTTTACCAGGACAATTTTGATGTCATCGTCGTAGGTGGCGGCCATGCAGGAACAGAAGCTGCATTGGCAGCAGCCCGTATGGGCCAAAAAACCCTGCTGCTGACACACAACATTGATACGTTGGGACAGATGTCATGCAACCCAGCAATCGGCGGGATCGGGAAAGGACACCTGGTTAAAGAAGTTGACGCCCTTGGAGGTTTAATGGCCCGGGCGATCGATAAGGGTGGGATCCAGTTCCGTACCTTGAATTCGTCGAAAGGCCCTGCTGTTAGGGCGACACGTGCCCAAGCAGACCGCGCCCTGTACAAAGCTGCAGTTCGCGAAGCGCTGGAAAACCAGCCGAACCTGATGTTATTCCAACAGGCGGTTGATGATCTGATCATCGAAAACGATCGCGTCGTTGGTGCCGTGACAGAAATGGGCCTTAAGTTCCGTGCCAAGGCTGTCGTTTTGACCGTAGGGACCTTCCTGGGCGGCAAGATCCACATTGGCCTGGAAAACTACAGCGGGGGCCGTGCTGGGGATCCACCGTCGATCACTCTGGCTGCGCGCTTGCGTGAATTGCCTTTCCGTGTCGATCGTCTTAAGACGGGGACACCACCGCGTATCGATGCCCGTAGTGTCGACTTCAGTCAGCTGCAGGCTCAGCATGGTGACAATCCGACACCGTTGTTCTCGTTCATGGGTAAAGCCTCGGATCATCCACGACAGATCCCGTGTTTTATTACCCACACCAATGAGAAAACCCACGATGTGATCCGTAACAACTTGGATCGCAGCCCGATGTATTCGGGTGTGATCGAGGGGATCGGGCCTCGTTACTGCCCATCGATCGAAGACAAGGTGATGCGCTTTGCCGATAAGGACAGCCACCAGATCTTCATTGAACCGGAAGGGTTGACGACGCACGAATTGTACCCGAACGGCATCTCCACCAGCTTGCCGTTTGATGTCCAGATGCAGATTGTCCGCTCGATGAAGGGCTTCGAAAATGCCAACATCGTCCGCCCGGGTTATGCCATCGAATATGATTTCTTTGATCCGCGTGATTTGAAGCAGACCTTCGAGACCAAATTCATCAATGGCTTGTTCTTTGCCGGCCAGATCAACGGTACCACCGGCTACGAAGAAGCCGCAGCCCAAGGTTTGCTGGCTGGTATGAATGCCGCCCTGCAGGCGCAAGGCCGTGAAGGCTGGAGCCCACGCCGTGACCAGGCCTACATGGGTGTATTGATTGACGATTTGTCGACCATGGGGACCAAAGAGCCGTACCGTATGTTTACATCACGCGCGGAATACCGTTTGTTGCTACGTGAAGACAACGCGGATTTGCGCCTGACCGAAATCGGTCGTGAGTTTGGCTTGGTCGATGATGAGCGCTGGGCTCGTTTCAACCAGAAATTGGAGAATATGGAGCAGGAACGTCAGCGCCTAAAAAGTATTTGGGTAACCCCAACCTCAGAGCAGGTTGAGGCGGTTAACCAAATTCTCAAAACGCCTATCGTCCGCGAGGCGAGCGGTGAAGACTTGCTGCGCCGCCCGGAAGTGACCTACAACCAGCTTACCAACATCGAGATGTTTGGCCCGGCCCACGAAGATAGCCAGGCGAGCGAGCAGGTTGAAATCCAAGTGAAATATCAGGGCTATATCGACCGCCAGAAAGACGAAGTCGAAAAATCGTTGCGTCACGAGAAGACCAAGCTACCGTTCGATCTTGACTACAGCGTGGTTAAAGGCCTATCGAACGAAGTGATTGCCAAGCTTAACGACGCCAAACCGGAAACCATCGGTATGGCCTCGCGTATTTCAGGCATCACCCCGGCAGCAATTTCCCTGCTGCTTGTGTATCTCAAGAAGCAAGGTTTGCTGAAAAAAGGCGAATAGGAGTAAGTTGTGAAACAACGTCTGGTGCAACTGATAGCGCAAACTGATCTCGCAGTCACAGAACAGCAAATTGACCAGCTCGTTGGCTATGTAGCCATGCTGGATAAATGGAATAAAGCGTATAATCTGACATCGGTACGTGATCCGTATGAGATGTTGGTGAAACATATTATGGATAGTATTGTGGTAAGCCCTCATCTAGACGGTGAGCGGTTTATCGATGTCGGTACCGGCCCGGGATTGCCAGGGATCCCTCTGGCGATCATGAACCCGGACAAACAGTTCACCTTATTGGACAGCCTGGGCAAGCGGATCCGTTTTATCCGTCAGGTGATCCATGAACTGAAGATCAACAATGTCACTCCGGTCCAGAGCCGGGTTGAGGAATTCCAGCCTGAAATCGGCTTCGATGCCGTACTCAGCCGCGCCTTTGCCTCGATGAATGACATGGTCTCCTGGTGCCACCACCTTCCTGCCAGCGATGGGTGTTTTCTGGCGCTGAAGGGGCAATTTAATCAACAGGAAGTGACAGAACTGCCGGAATGGTGTTCTGTGACGGAAGTCAAATCTTTGCAAGTTCCGGAGTTAGAAGGCGAGCGCCATCTAGTAATCTTGACAGCAAAGGATTAACGGATGAGGTTTTTTTGTGGGAAGAGTCATAGCGGTAGCCAACCAGAAGGGAGGCGTGGGTAAAACCACAACATGTGTCAACTTGGCAGCGTCACTGGCGGCCACGCAGCGCAAGGTATTGGTTATTGATCTGGATCCCCAGGGCAATGCCACCATGGCCAGTGGTGTAGACAAATACCAAGTCGATGCAACGGCTTATGAGCTTCTTGTCGAAGAAACTGCATTCCACGATGTCGTGATCACCGACACCACTGGCGGCTATCACCTGATAGCTGCCAACGGTGATGTCACGGCGGCAGAAATCAAATTGATGGAAGTCTTCGCCCGCGAGGTAAGGTTGCGTAATGCCTTAGAGGTAGTTCGTGATAACTATGATTTCATCTTTATTGATTGTCCTCCTGCCTTAAACCTTCTTACAATCAATGCAATGACAGCTGCAGACTCTGTTCTGGTTCCTATGCAGTGCGAATATTTCGCCCTCGAAGGGCTGACGGCATTGATGGACACCATCAGTAAACTCACCGCCGTCGTCAATAGCGAGCTGAAAATTGAAGGGTTGCTGCGAACCATGTATGACCCGCGCAACCGGCTGGCAAGTGAAGTTTCCCAGCAACTCAAGAAGCATTTTGGCGACAAGGTATATCGCACCGTTATTCCGCGCAATGTTCGTTTGGCCGAAGCACCTAGCCACGGTCGACCGGCCATGTACTACGACAAGTATTCGAGTGGTGCCAAAGCTTACTTGGCTTTGGCCGGTGAAATTATCCGCCGTGACGAGCTGGCAAAAAATGCCGGTGCGGTCGATGCATAAAGGGTAACCATGAACATGAATAAACGGGGTCTGGGAAAAGGCCTTGATGCCTTGCTGGCCACCAGCTCTGTTGCCGCGACTAAGCAGCAGCAGGCAGACAAAGCACAAACATTGTCGGCTGATGGCAACTTGAGGGAATTGGCGATTAGCCAACTAGCGCCGGGCCGTTACCAGCCCCGGAAAGATATGTCGGATGAGGCATTGGCCGAATTGGCAGAATCAATCCGTGCCCAAGGGGTGATCCAGCCTATCGTGGTGCGCGAAATGGCGCCGCAGCAGTTTGAGATCATCGCCGGGGAGAGGCGCTGGCGTGCTTCGCGTCAAGCGGGCCTTCAGAAAGTCCCTTGTATTATTAAGGATGTCAACGACCGGGCCACTGTGGCGATTGCTCTGATTGAGAATATCCAGCGTGAAGATCTCAATGCGATAGAGGAAGCACAGGCACTGGAGCGGCTACAGAGTGAGTTCTCACTGACTCACCAGCAGGTGGCCGAAGCGGTCGGTAAGTCCCGCGCTGCGGTATCGAACTTGCTGCGTCTCAATCAGCTTGAAGCGCCAGTCAAGCGGATGGTGGAGCAAAAGCAGCTGGAAATGGGCCATGCCCGTGCCTTGCTTGCCCTGCCCGATGAGCAGCAGTTGGAAGCGGCGCAAATTGTTGTAGCCAAGATGTTAACGGTTCGTGATGCCGAGCGCTTGGTGAAGAAGATGCTGACGCCGGAACCTGAGCCAAAAGTAGCCGTGGCTAACCCGCGAATCGAAGCGGTAGAAAACCAGCTAAGTGAGCAG